>NZ_JBQQBO010000041.1:0-50682 GCF_052246905.1 Saccharopolyspora antiqui | reverse complement strand
CGCTAACACGCCGTCTCCCACGCGGGGCGGGTGGCGATTGCGCGCGAAATCGCCAGGTCTGCCACCCGCACCGCGAAGCAGGACGAGTTCGAAGACAGGCTCTCAGGTTCCGCCACCCGCACCGCCACGCAAACCAACCCCGCACCCTCTCTAAGGCTTGAGGCGTTCGGCGCGGAGTTGGGATCGGCGGATCTTGCCCGCTTCGTCGCGCAGCGGCGCGGCGACGAACTCGAAGGTGCGCGGTAATCGGTAGGGCGCCACCCGCGAGCGCAGGTGCTCCAACAACACCTCTTCGGTCACCGGGCGGCGGGGGAAGACGATCGCGTGCGGCGCGTTGCCCAGGTCGTCGTCGGGCAGCCCGATCACGCAGCTGTCCACCACGGCCTCGTGCAGGCCCAACGCCGCCTCGATCTCCGCCGGATACACATTCGATCCCCCGACCAGGATCATGTCCGTCTCCCGGTCGCCGAGGTAGAGGTAGCCGTCCTCGTCGAACCAGCCCATGTCGCCGAGGGATTCCCAACCGGCCGCGTCGGACTTGGGCTGCGCGCCCAGCAACCGGTAGGTCGGCGCGGTCTCCGCACCCCAGCGCAGCCACACCTTGCCTTCCCGCCCCGGCGGCAGCACCCGGCCTTCGGCATCGCGGATCTGCATCTCGCCGCGCAGCACCCGCCCCACCGATCCCGGATGCTGCAACCACTCCTCGCTGGTGATCAGCGTGGCCGCCTGCGACTCGGTGCCCGAGTACATCTCGCGGAGGATCGGGCCGACCCAGTCGATCCAATGCTTCTTGAGCCACACCGGCACCGGTGCCGCCGTGTGGAAGACCGTGCGCAGGCTGGACAGATCCGCGGTGGCGAGCACGTCGGCGGGCAGCTTGGCGATCCGGCTCAGGATCGTCGACACGGTGTAGAACCAGGTCACCCGGTGTTCGGCGATCAGCCGCAGAGCCTTGGCGGCGTCGAAGCGGCGCATCAGGACCACGTGGTTGCCGCGCAGCAATCCCAATGCGACGGCCATGTGCGGACCGTTGTGCGAGACCGGCGACGGCACCAGCACAACGCCGTCGCGTTCGATGCCGAAACCGTTGGCCTGGTGGTCGACCGACTCCACCAGCGTCGGCCGCCCGGCGACGATCACCTTGGGGCGGCCGGTGCTGCCGCCGGAGGCCGGTGCCTTCCACGCGGGCGAGATCTCGACCGGCAGGGGGCTGTCGTCCTGCTCGCTGCGGAACTGCGCGGGCAGCACCGGCCGCGCACCGGAGACCGCCGGTTCGACGTCGCCGATCACCAGCGCCGGATCGGCCAGCGCGATGATCTCGGACAGTTCACCGCTCGGGAGCTTGTGGCTCAACGGCTGCGGGATGGCCCCCGCCTTCCAGGTCGCGACCTGCGCGAGCACGAACGGCACACCGTTGGGCAGCACGATGCTGACGAAGTCGCCCCGCCGCACCCCGCGGTCGCGCAGCTCGCGGGCCAGCCGGTTCGAGGCGGACTCCAGTTCGGCTCGGGTGAGCGTGGTGTCCTCGCAGGTCAGCGCTGGGCGGTCGGGGTCGGCGGCGGCCAGTTCGGCCAACCGGACGGGAAACGGGGTGCCGGATGGCGCAGCGGGCTGATCGTCTGCGAGCACTCTGCAGCTCCTTCGGACGGGGCATTTCGTCCACAGCGGACAGGAGGTGGACCGAACGTCAACGAATCAATCACCGACCGGTTGGTACGACAAAGACATCGCACCTAACGATCCAATAGGCGCTGCCTATTCCAGCTTGTCCGGTCGGCCGATTGCGGAGCAGCGACGACTTTAGTGCACTTGGGAGACACCAAGCGGGTGCAACGGCGCACCGGGACGCGCCCGCCGACTCCCAGGAGGCAGGCGTGAGCAAACTGCGTTTCGGTGTTTTCCTCGCTCCCTTCCACACCGCGGGGCAGAACCCGACCCTGGCGCTGCACCGGGATCTCGACCTCGTCCAACACCTCGACGCGCTCGGCTACGACGAGGCGTGGATCGGCGAACACCACTCCGCGGGCAGCGAGCTCATCGCCTCGCCGGAGGTCTTCATCGCCACCGCTGCCGAACGCACCCGGCACATCCGGCTCGGCACCGGCGTCATCTCGCTGGCCTACCACAACCCCTTGTGGGTGGCCGACCGGATGGTGCTGCTGGACCACCTCACGCGCGGCCGCGTGATGCTCGGTGTCGGCCCCGGCTCGCTGCCCACGGATTCCGCCATGATCGGGCTCAACCCGACCGACACCCGCGAACTGCTGGAAGACAACCTCGACATCGTGTTGCGCCTGCTGCGCGGCGAGTCGGTCACGGCGCAGACCCGCACGCACAACCTCGTCGACGCGAGGCTGCAACTGCGCCCGTACTCGGACCCGTTGTTCGAGGTGGCCGTCGCGGCGGTGGCGTCTCCGACCGGGCCGAGGCTGGCCGGGCGGCACGGCATCGGCCTGCTGTCGATCGGTGCGACGCTGACCGCCGAAGGCTTCGACGCCCTGGGCTACCACTGGGGCATCGTGACCGAGCGCGCCGAGGCATTCGGGACCGAGGTGGACCGCGGCGCGTGGCGGCTGGTCGGCCCGATGCACGTCGCCGAGACGCGTGAGCAGGCGTATCGGGACGTCGAGTACGGGATCGCGGATTGGTTCCAGTACTTCCAGAAGGTCGCGGCGTTCCCGCAGATGCGGGTGGAAGGCGGCGACCTCAAGGAGATGATCGCCTTCATCCGCGACGCCGGAGTCGGTGTGATCGGCACGCCCGAAGACGCGGCGGATCAGGTGCAGCGGCTGGTCGACCAATCCGGCGGGTTCGGCGCGATGCTGCTGATGGCGCACGACTGGGCCAACCCGGCGGCGACCAAGCGCTCCTACGAGCTGATCGCCCAGCACGTGCTGCCCGCCTTCCAAGGCCAACAACAGTCCACACTGGACGCCAAGGAGCGCGCCAGCACCACCCGCGAAGGCCACGCCCAGGCCCAGCACGACGCGGTCGCCCACATGACCCGCAAGTACGAGTCCGAGCTCCGATCGGATCATGGGTGAGGGGCCAGCCACGGAGGGTTTTGGGGCGGGGGGTTGGGTAGGCGCGTTTGGAGGTGGTGAGGTTCTGGCGGACCAGGGCCTCGGCCAGGGCGACCGCGGCGGCTACGCCGTCGACGACCGGGACGTCCACCGCGGCTTCGACGTGCTCGGCCAGGCCCGCCATTCCGGCGCAGCCCAGCAGGATCACGTCGGCGCCGTCGGATTGCACCGCCAACCTGGCCTGCTCGACGATGCGTTCCGCGCTGCGCTGCGGGTCGGCTTCCAGCTCCAGCACCGGCACTTCGGCGGCGCGCAGCGCCGCGCACCGGTCCGCCAGCCCGATCAGCTGCAGCCGGTCGTGGATCTGGCCGAGCGTGCGGCGCAGCGAGGTCACCACCGCGTAGCGGCGACCGAGCAGGCAGGCCGTGTGCGCGGCCGCCTCGGTGATGTCCACCACCGGCACGTCGAGCAGTTCGGCGAGGCCTTCCTTGCCGTGCTCGCCGAACCCGGCGAGCACCAACGCGTCGAACGGCTCCCGAATCCGGGCGACCCGGTCCATCACCGCAACCGCCGCCAGGTAACTCTCGAAGTTGCCCTCCACGGAGTCCGCCCCGAAATCCGGCGTCACCGCAACGATTTCGGTAGCCGCCCCAGCAACTTTCACAGCCTGCTGCCGAATGACCTCGGTAACCCCCTCGGTGGTGTTGACGTTCGCAACAACAATCCGCATATCTCCCCCTACCGCGTGGAATTTCCGGAGGTGAAGGGCACCTTCGACCGGCTTAGTCGGTCAAAGGTGCCCTTCACCTGTCATTCAGTGGATACCGGAGGCGATGGTGGTTTGGCTGAGGTGTGCACCGGAGACGTCGGTGAACTGGCGCTTGCGGTCGGCGGCGACGAAGTAGATCGCCCCGGCGATGAACGCTCCGATGAACCAGGAGAACGCCGAGACCGCCGAGAACACCGGCACCAGTGCGAGCACCGTGCTGATCGCGGCGGCGGGCAGGAAGGCGACCAGGGCGCGCGGGTTGACGCCGCGGCGGTAGGCGTACTCGCCCGCCGGGTCGGCGGTGTAGAGGTCCGGCACGTTGATCCGGGCCCGGCGGATCAGCCAGTAGTCGACGATGATCACGCCGAACAGCGGGCCGAGCAGCGCACCCAGGCCGCCGAGGAAGTAGTTCACCGCGGCCGGGCTGTTGTAGAGGTTCCACGGCAGCACCGCGACCGCCGCCACCGCGCTGATGATCCCGCCGCGCCGGAAGCTGATGTACTTCGGCGCGAGGTTGGCGAGGTCGTAGGCGGGGGAGACGAAGTTGGCCACGATGTTCACGCCGATGGTGGCGAATGCGAACAGCAGCGCGCCGATGACCAGCACGAACGTGTTGGGCACCTTGGCGATGATCTCCGCCGGGTCGGTGATCACGTCACCGAAGAGCGCCAGCGAACCGGCGGTGACGATGATCGAGACCATCGCGAACGCGGTGAAGTTGATCGGCAGGCCCCAGAAGTTGCCGCGCACGATCGACTTCCGGTCGGGGGAGAACCGGGAGAAGTCGCAGAAGTTGAGCATCAGCGTGCCGTAGGTGGAGATGGTCAGACCGGCGGCGCCGAGCATCTCCCACCACATCGCCGGGCCGGACAGCGCGTTGGGCGGTGTCCAGGAGATCCGGTCACCGGCCAGCACCAGCAACCAGATCGCCAGGCCGAGCATGACCAGCCAGACGATCGGTCCGGCCCAGTCCTGGAACTTGCGCACCACCTCCATGCCGAAGCTGAGGATGACCAGCTGCACGGCCCACAGCGCCAGGAAGCAGATCCAGCCCAATGTGGACAGTCCGAGGATGGAGTCCTGGGTCAGCGGCAGCAGCGCGGGGTCGACGCGCAGGGCCAGCACCACGACGGCCAGCGACGCCAGGTAGGTCTGGATGCCGTACCAGGCAATGGCGATGACGGCTCGGATGAGCGCCGGGATCTGTGCGCCGTGCACGCCGAAGCTGATGCGCGACATCACCGGGAAGGGCACCCCGGTGCGCTGCCCCATGTAGCCCATCAGGTTCATGCCCCAGAAGACCACCAGAATCCCCAGCAGCAGTGCGAAGAACGACGGCAACGCACCTAGGCCGATGGCGAACAAGCCCGCCGCGAAGGTGTAGTTGCCGATGTTGTGCACGTCGTTCATCCACAGCGCGAAGATGCTGTAGGTCTTCCAGCGCCGGTGCTGCGGTGGGGCCAGGTCGGCGTTGTAGAGCCGGTCGCTGACCGGTCTGTGCGCGGTGCTCACCTGCGGATCTACGTCGACGGATTCGGCGGCCATGTTATCACCCGAATTCCACTATGTGGAAGTATAAGAGTATGTATACATAAAGTAGGTCCGGATGAACGGCCGGTCAAGGTCATGTCGAAGTCGGTCCCGTACCGGCTGCGTTAACCAGTGGCCAGGAATGTGACGCGCGGATTTCCGCGAGTCAGAACAGCATCCGCTCCAGCACCATCCGGCGACTGGAGAGTACGTGCCGCTGCGCGACTTCGGCGGCCCGGTCGGCATCCCCTTCGGCGATCGCGGCCTGCAGTTCCTCGTGCTCGCCGCAGACCCGCTCGGGTTCGAGGTTCATCCGGAACAGCCAGGCCAGCCGACCGTGCAGCGGTTCGAGCATCGACGCCAGCAGCTCGTTGCCCGCGAGTTCGACGAGCTTGTTGTGGAAGGCCTCGTTGGCGTTGGACATCGCGTCGACATCACCGCCCTCGTGCGCGGCGCGCGCCTGGCTGGCCAGGTCGGCCAGCTGCGCCACCGCCGCGGACTCGGCCCGCTGCGCGGCCAGTCGAGCCGCGTAGACCTCCAGCGCTTCGCGCACCTCGAAGAGCTCCTTGGCCTGCTCGCGGTCGAGCCCGCGGACGAACACGCCCCGGCGGCGCGGCAGCACGTCGACGAATCCCTCGCTCTGCAGCATCCGGATCGCCTCGCGCACCGGAACCCGGGAGATGCCGAGTTCGGCGGCCAGATCCTGTTCGAAGATCCGATCACCGGGACGCAGTCGGCCATCGGAGATGCGGGCCTGCAACTCCTGGCGAACCTGGTCGCGCAGGGGAATGCGGGCATCCGCGGCGTGCTCTCCGGTGACCGACACGTCGTCTCCTCGTGGTTGGCTGCCCCAAGCCTAGGGTCTGTCTTGTAAGCGGCGTAGCCGCTTACGGTGTGGGACTCAGCTTGCACCGCCGCGGGTTCTCAGGCGTCTCCTCGGGAGGACAGCCTCGACGTGGTGAATTGGCATTCATGATGTCGGGGATCCCGGACCGAGGGGGCGTCTGAGGTTCCGCTACCCGCACCGCTACGCAAACCACTCCTGAAACAGTCTCTAGGCGAGGTCGGTTAGATGCCGCGTTTCATCGCGCGCGTCCCCAACCACAGGCCGATCGCTGCGAGAGCGGCCGCCGCGATGGTCCCGGCCAGCACCGACGGGTCGGCGAGCTGGCCGGAGAACAACGCCCGCTCGGCGTCGGCGATGTGCGAGACCGGGTTGAACCGGGCGGCGACCTGCAACCACGCCGGACCGAAGTCCATCGGCAGCAGCACCCCGGACAACAGCAGCAGCGGGAACAGCACGAGCTGGGTGACCGCGTAGAACAGCTCGCCGCCGGGATGCGCGATCATCGCCAGCACGAAGGACAGGGCGCCGAGCCCGACCCCGAAGACCAGCAGCAGCACGAGCCCGACCAGCACCCCGGTGGGATGCAGCCGGAAGCCCAGCGGCAGGGCCAGGCAGATCAGCAGCACCGCCTGCACCAGCAGCAGTGCGAACTCCTTGAGGGTGCGGCCGACGAGCATCGCCGAGCGGTTCAGCGGCGTGACCAGCATGCGTTCCATCGAGCCGCCGCCGAGCTCGACCAGCAGGTTGTAACCGGCCATCAGCGGGCCGAACAGGCACATCATCACCAGGATGCCCGGCACGAACCACTGCCACGGCGAGGCGTCGAACCCGGTGGTGCCGGTCAGCAGCGGGCCGAAGAAGAACAGGAACAGCACCGGCTGCGCCATGCTGAACAGGATCGCCACCGGCTCGCGCAGCGTTGGGGTGATCTCGCGGGTGAAAACCGTTGCGGTGTCGCGGAAGAAGTGCATCGACAGGTCCTTTTCCTCGGTGGTTTTCAGGATTCTTCGCCTTCGCGGAGGCTTCGGCCGGTGAGCGCCAGGAAGACGTCGTCCAACGTGGGCCGGGCGGTTTCGGCCGCGGTCGCCTTGATTCCGGCCTCTTCGAACACGCGCAGGTACTCCGGCAGCGCGGTGTCCGCGCGCGGTACTCGGATCCGGACGGATCGGCCCTCGACGGTGACGGCGTCGGCGGTGGCGATCCGCGCGGCCGTGGCTGTCGCCGATGCCACGTCCGGCTCCGCGACGGTGATGGTGATCCGGTCCCCGGCGAGGTCCGCTTTCAGCTGGGCGGCCGTGCCGTCGGCGATGATCCGGCCGTGGTCGATGACCACCACCCGCTCGGCCATGCTGTCGGCTTCGTCGAGGTAGTGCGTGGTGAACAGCAGCGTGGTGCGGTGCTGTTCGCGCAGCCGGAGGATGTGTTCCCAGATGTTGGCCCGGCTGTGCGGGTCGAGCCCGGTGGACGGCTCGTCCAGGAACAGCAGCGCGGGGCTGTTCACCAGTCCGATCGCGATGTCGAGTCGGCGGCGCTGTCCGCCGGAGAGCGTGTTGGGTTTGCGGGCGGCCAGCGGGGTCAGGTCGAGCATGTCGAGGACCTCGTCCGCGCGGCGCCGCGACTGGTGGCGGGTCATTCCGTAGCTGCGGCCCTGGGTGATCAGTTCGTCGCGGACTCGGAAGTTGTCGCCAGCGCTGTTGCGTTGGCCGACGTAGCCGATGCGGGCCCGCACCCCGGCGGGGTTGGTGCTGATGTCGTGTCCGGCGACGGTGGCCGTTCCGGAGGTGGGTGGTAGCAGGGTGGTCAACATCCGCAGGGTGGTCGACTTGCCCGCGCCGTTCGGCCCGAGGAAGGCCACCAGTTGGCCCGGTTCGACATCGAGGTCCAGGCCGCGCACGGCTTCGACCGGCTGGCGTTTGACCGTGAACCGGCGGGTCAGACCGCGGGCGTGGATCATCATCGGCTCCTTGTGCTCGGTTGCCGCGAAAAGCGGGCATGACAAAGAAACCCCAGTTCAAGGGGGTTGGTCGAGATGACTGATCCTGGCGCCGGAAAGGTCCGGTAGTCAAACGTGAACAACACATTCATGTTTCTGTTGACCTGCGGAAATGTCCTTTCCGGCGAATCCGGCGCGTTGTTGCCGTGTGGCCGAAAGCGCAGTTCAGACTCGGTTCGAGGAATTCTTCGGGCCAATTTGGCTGTGAACCCGAGGTTTACAGTGCTACTGTGAACCTCGGGTTCACAGGGAGGTTCGGGATATGTCGGCGGATGAGGCCGCGCGGTTGGTGCGGCAGTTGGCGGGCGCGGTGCCGGTGGAAGTGCTCGACCCGGGCGCGAAGGGCAGCGATGTCGGAGACGAGCGGGAACGCCGACTGACCGCGCTCGGCAGGTTTCGCGCCGCGCTGGACGCGGAGGAAATGGTGTCCGACGCGGCGGGTCGGCAGAGCGCGGCGGTTGCCGAGGAAACGGTGTGGCTCGGTGCGAGCCTGGCGGATCTGAGCTCGGTCACCGGGCGGTCTCGGCAGGCGGCGCGCAAGCGCTGGCCGGAGCTCGGCAGCGTCTACCGCCGCCGCAAGTGGCTCGGCGACCACGTCGAGGACATCGGCTACCTGGCCGAATTGCTGGCGTCCCGGGCCGACGATCTGGTGCCCGGTCGCGGACACGGCACGTTCATGAAGTTGATCGGGCAGCTGCGCGCGGGTCTGCGGCGCTGTGAGGCGGACTTCGCCCCGGACGCGCAGGACCGAGCGGATCCGGCGGGCCGCTGGCGGGCGCTCGACGACCTGGTCAACGTGACGATGCGGCAGATCATCGAGATGGCCGGAAAACCCGCGAACCCGGAAGCCGATTTCGCCCTGCACGGCGCCCGAGGCGTCCTCGCCTACTACGACCACGCCACCGCGGAGGAGCGGTAGCGGCGATTTCGCCACGGGTCAGAGGTCGGCGAGCGCGATCAAGGGATTCTCCACGCGGTCCGCGACGTAGCGCAGGAAGCCCCCTGCGGTCGCGCCGTCGCAGACCCGGTGGTCGAAGGTCAGCGACAGCTGGGTGACCTTGCGCAGGGCCAGCTGGCCGTCCACCACCCAGGGTTTGTCGATGATCCGGCCGACGCCGAGGATCGCCGCCTCCGGGTGGTTGATGATCGGCGTCGAGCCGTCCACGCCGAACACCCCGTAGTTGTTGACCGTGAACGTCCCGCCGGTGAGGTGCGCCGGTTCGAGCTCGCCCGCGCGGGCCAGCGCGGTGCGGTGCGCGATCGCCTCGGCCAGCTGCACCACGCTCATCCGGTGGGCGTCGCGGACCACCGGAACCATCAGACCGCGCGGGGTCTGCGCGGCGAGGCCCAGGTTTACGCCGCCGAACTGGACGATCTCGTTGCGTTCGGTGTCCACCGAGGCGTTGAGCTGCGGGAAGCTTCGCAGGCCCGCGACGCAGAAGCGCGCGATCAACGACAGCAGGCTGATGTCGCCGCGCTGCTTGAGCACCGCGCGGGCCTCCAGCAGCCGGGTCGCGTCGACATCCACCCAGGTGCTGGCGTCGGGAATCTCCCGACGGCTGCGGGTCAGCTTGTCGGCGACAGCGCCGCGAAGACCGCGCAGCGGCGTGCGGATCTCATCGCCCAACTCGGGCCGCGACGGGCGGAGCCACCCGTCCCGCGCCGCGTCCACGTCACGGCGCAGGATCACCCCACCCGGCCCACTTCCGTCCACACTGGACAGATCGACGCCGTGCTGCCGAGCCAGCCGTCGCACGATCGGCGAGAGCACCCGCGGTGCGGGGACTCCGCTGGTGCGCTGCACCGGCCGGGCTCGTCGGCGCCGGGTCGTGCTGCCGGTGCCGTAGCCGACGAGCACCTGCCCCGAACCGGCGCGTTCGACGATGCGGTGCTCGTCGTGCGCCGAGTCGGCGCGGGCGATCGTGGTCAGCGGTGCGCCCACCGCCACCACGTCACCGGCCGCACCGTGCAGCACCCGGACCACACCGGAGTGCGGGCAGGGCACCTCCACCACCGCCTTCGCGGTCTCCACCTCGACGACCACCTGGTCCGCCTCGACGCGGTCGCCGACCTCGACGTGCCAGCGGATGATCTCCGCCTCGGTCAGGCCTTCGCCGAGATCGGGCAGCCTGAATTCGGCCAGCTCGGTCATACCGCGCCCGCCCGCTGCTCGCCGGGCACTCCGACCACCTCGGTGAGCCAGGTCGGGTCCGGTTCGTCGTCCCACTGCAGCCGGGCCAGCGCATCGAGCACCCGGTCAACGCCCGGCAGGTGCACGTGTTCCAGCTTCGGCGGTGGGTAGGGCACGTCGAACCCGGTGACGCGCAGCACCGGCGCGGCCAACGAGTGGAAGCAGCGCTCCTGCACCCGAGCGGCGATTTCCGCCGCCACACCGGCGAATCCCGGTGCTTCCTGGAGCACCACGCAGCGTCCGGTGCCCCGCACCGCCTCGGTGACCGTCTCGTCGTCGAAGGGCACCAGGCTGCGCACGTCGACGACCTGCACGTCCCAGCCCTCATCCGCGGCGGCGGTGGCGGTCTCCATCGCCAGCGGCACACCGGGTCCGTAGGCGATCAGCGTGGCGTCGCGGCCCGGTCGGCGCACCACGGCCCGGCCCATCGGCGCCGCGACCGCTGGCAGTTCGATGTCCTCTTTGGACCAATAGAGCTTCTTGGTCTCCAAGAACACCACCGGATCCGGATCGCTGATCGCCTCGCGCAGCATCGAATAGGCGTCGGCGGCGGTCGCCGGGGCGACGACCTTCAGCCCCGGGGTGTGCGCGTAGTAGGCCTCGCTGGAGTCGCAGTGGTGCTCTACGCCGCCGATGCCGCCCGCGAACGGAACCCGGATGACGATCGGCAGCGACACCGCGCCCCGAGTCCGGTTGCGCATCTTCGCCACGTGCGAGACGACCTGCTCGAACGCCGGGAAGGCGAACGCGTCGAACTGCATCTCCACCACCGGCCGGAACCCGGTCATGGCCATCCCGATCGCGAACCCGACGATGCCCGCCTCGGCCAGCGGCGTGTCGAAGCAGCGGTCCTCGCCGAACGCGGCCTGCAGGCCGTCGGTGATCCGGAAGACGCCGCCGAGCCGCCCGACGTCCTCGCCGAAGACCACCACCCGCTCGTCTTCGGCGATCGCGTCGCGCAACGCCGCGTTGAGCGCCTGCGCCATGCTGGTCGGTGCTATCACAGCGCCTCCTGTTCGGCCCGCAGCTGCGCGAGCTGCTCGATCAGCTGCGGGGTCGGCTCGGCGTAGACGTGCCGGAAGATCTCCTCGGGATCAACCGACGGCTCGACCTGCATGCGGGTGCGCAGCCGCGCGGCGAAATCCTCGGCCTCAGCGGCGATCCGGTCCGCCTCGGTGTCGTCGAGGTCGCCGCTGGCGCGCAGCTGGCGCTCCAGGAGGCCGATCGGATCCCGCCGCCGCCACTGCTCGATCTCTTCGGCGGGCCGGTACCGACCGGCGTCGTCGGCGTTGGTGTGCGGTTCCATCCGATAGGTGTGCGCCTCGACGAGGAACGGCCCGTTGCCAGCTCGGGCGTGGGCCACCGCGGTGTCCAGCACCGACAGCACCGCGGCGGCGTCGTTGCCGTCAACCTGCTCGCTGCGCACGCCGTAACCGATTCCCTTGTGCGCCAAGGAAGGCGCGACGGACTGCTTGGCGAGCGGGACGCTGATGGCGTAACCGTTGTTCTGCACGAAGAACACGACCGGGGCGCGGAAGACGGCGGCGAAGTTGAGCGCCTCGTGGAAATCGCCCTCGCTGGTCGCGCCGTCGCCGAGCAGCGCCATGGCGACCGCGTCGCTGCCCTTGCGGGATTCGCCGTGGGCCACGCCGACCGCGTGCAGGGTCTGGGTGGCCAGCGGCGTGCACTGCGGCGCGGTGCGCGTGGTCGGCACGTCGTATCCGCAGTGCCAGTCCCCGCGCAGCAGCGTCAGCACCTCGACCGGGTCGATACCGCGGGCCACCAGCGCCACCGAGTCGCGGTAGGTCGGGAACAGCCAGTCCGCGGCGCCGATGCTCAGCGCCGCGCCGACCTGGCAGGCCTCCTGGCCGCGTGACGACGGGTAGACGGCCAGCCTGCCCTGCTTGGTGAGCGTGGTGGCCTGCGCGTCGAACTGGCGGCCGAGCACCATCGCCCGGTACGCGGCCAGCAGCCGCTGCGGTTCCGGCATCGGGTAGTTCGCATCGGGCTGCTCCAGCAGCCGCACCGGGCTGCTCGACGGAAGCCATTGCACGGCCGACACCTCCACAGGACGACTGGCTTGAGATGGTCGGCCACCGCGGTCATCTGCTACAAGTCATCGGCGAGGAATCGGAACGATCGGCATCAGGGGTTGACGATGAGCGACCGAACGTCCACCAAGACGACATCTCGGCACGGTCCGGCCGGACGATCGGCCCCGGCCCTCGACGACATCGACGCGCGGATCGTCGACGAGCTCGGCCGGGACGGGCGGATGTCCATCCGCACCCTGGCGGAACAGGTGAACATCTCCCGGACCAATGCGCACAGCAGGGTGGAGCGACTGCTGGCGAGCGGGGTGATCACCGGTTTCCACGCGCGGGTGGAGCCCGCGAAGGTGGGGCTGGGCACGGCGGCGCTCATCGGCCTGTCCATCGAGCAGGACACCTGGCGGGAGGTGTCCCGACGGCTGGCGGACATCGATCACGTCGAGCACGTGGCGCTGGTCGCGGGCGAGTTCGACATCGTGATCCGGGTTCGCACCGCGGACAACCTGGCGCTGCGCAGCCTGGTCTTCGACCACATCCAGTCGCTACCGGGAGTCCGCACCTGCCACACCTGGCTGATCTTCGACGAATTCGAACCGGAACACCGGTGATCGCGCTACGGCAGATCCAGATCCACGACCACGGGTGCGTGGTCCGAGGTGCCCTTGCCCTTGCGGGCCTCGCGGTCGACGTACGAGTCGGTGACCGCACTGGTGAACCGCTCGTTGCCGTAGACCAGATCGATGCGCATGCCCTGGTTGTTCGGGAAGCGCAGCGCCCGGTAGTCCCAGTAGGTGAACGGCACGTCGTACTTCAGGGCACGCGGGTAGACCTCGGTGAGTCCGCTCTCCGCGAGAGCCGCGAGCGCCTTCCGCTCGTCCTCGGTGACGTGCGTGCTGTCGGCGAACGCCGCGATGTCCCAGACGTCCGCGTCGGTCGGGGCGATGTTGAAATCGCCGAGCACCGCGAGCGGCCGGGCCGCGGCCAACTCCTCGGCGACGGTGGCGCGCAGCGCGTCGAGCCACCGGAGCTTGTAGGCGTAGTGCGGATGGCCGACTTCGCGACCGTTGGGCACGTAGACCGACCAAAACCGGACGCCGCCGCAGGTCGCGCCGATCGCCCGGGGTTCCTGCGTCTCGAACATCGCGCCGTCGGCCTGGTAGCCGGGCTCGTCGACCAGCCCGCGGTGGACCTCGTCGATGCCGACCTTGGACAGCACGGCCACCCCGTTCCAACGCCCGGTGCCGTGCGCGGCGACCTCGTAGCCGAGTTCGCCGACCTCGTCGACCGGGAAGGCGTCGGCGGCGCATTTGAGTTCCTGGATACACAGCACGTCCGGTTCGGCCGTGCCCAGCCAGTCGAGCAGCTTCGGCAACCGAGCACCCACGGAGTTGACGTTCCAGGAACCGATCCGCATGGCCGAACCCTGTCACACACCCCCGTCAACCGATCCGGCGCCCCGGCGGCTCAGCGGGGCAGCCAGACGGGCGCGCGGCAGCAGGACGTGGCGGTAGGCGCCCAAGATGGGGTGTCATGATCGTCTTGGCGATCCGCGCGGTGCGGGACGGTTCCTCCTGGCTGGCAATCGTTCCGGTGTTCGACTACCAGGCCAATTACTCGCCGAGGCACGGGCCGGACCGGTGCTGGCCGGACAGCTGCGGGCCGAGAGGTGCGACCACGGTGGCCACCGGCGCCCGGGTGGCCGTTGCGAGGCTGGTGGTGTTGATCAGTCAGGTCAGCGGTGCACGGGTTGTTCGCCCGCGTACTGGTAGCGCCAGACGCCGTCCGCGCGGCGGTCGTGCCGGTCGTAGCGGGCGAAGGGCGCCGAGCCGTCGCGCGGCGACGGGAAGCTGAACTGGCCGATCGGTAAGTCGGTCTCCGGCACCGGGATGATGAACGATCGGCCGTCCTCCGGGCCGCCGACCAGTTCGGCGTACACGTGCTGCTCCATAGCTGATCTCCTTGCGGTCGAGCGGCACCACCAGTCGCTTTCTTGCCCCATGGGACCAAATTAGACCGCCAGTCGTTCCGAACTTCACCCGATAGTTCCAATGCGCCACCCCGCGATACCGCGTCGCAGCGCGGCCGATCCGCCAGGTGAACGGCTGTCCGATTAACGCGCGCTGGGTCCGGGTAGGCCCACCGCATGCGCAACGCCAAGTCGGTGGCATACCGCCCGCGATCGGAGTCGGTGCCCACCGGTCGGACCAATGAGCCGCGGTGATGCCGGATGGCCGCACAGCTGGAGGTCGGGGGACGGCAGATCGAACTGTCCAACCCGGACAAGGTGTTCTACCCCGAAGACGGCTACCGGAAGCGGGACGTGGTCGACTACTTCCGATCCGTGGCAGCCGTCATGATCCCGCACACCCGCGGCAAACCGTTGACGCTGCGCCGGTTTCCCGACGGCATCGAATCCGGCGGGTTCTTCCAGAAGGAGGCATCCGACCACTTCCCGGACTGGGTGCGGGTGGCGACCGTGCCGCAGCGCGGCTCGCCGGGAGTGGTGCACCACGCCGTCGTCGACGACGCGGCGACCCTGGTGTACCTGGCCAACCTCGCGTGCCTGGAGTTCCACCTCGGTTTGTCCACAGTGGATGACCTGGAGCGGCCGGTGCTGGCGGTGCTGGACCTGGATCCGCCGGACGAGGTCGAACTGGCCGAACTCCGCGCGCTGGTGGTGCGGATGTGCGAGCGGTTCCGGGACGCCGGGTTGGCACCGCACGTGCAGGCCACCGGCGGGCGCGGCTTCCACATCGCCGCGCCATTGCGCGCCGAGCGGGGCTTCGACGAGGTCCGGGCCGCCGTCCGGGAACTCGCCGAGCAGGCGGTGCGCGACGAGCCGGAACGGCTCACCGTCGAACAGCGCAAGGCCAAGCGCGGCAACCGGATCTTCCTGGACACCAACCGCAACGCCTACGGACAGACGATGATCGCGCCGTACTCGCTGCGAGCGCGTCCGGGTGCCCCCGCCGCGACCCCGCTCGACCTCGACGAACTCACCCGCGTGACGCCGCGGTCCTACGGGCTGGCGAACATGGCGCGGCGACTGGCGCAGAAGGACGACCCGTGGGCGGGCCTGGACGGCGGACGGTGACCCTCCGGCGTGCGTGACGCGGCCCCCGCCCGGGTACGCCTGGTTAAAAGCGCGAGGGGAGGGGACCGTGGAAGCCGAAATCACCCTCATCGTCGACGGTGCGAAGCACGATCTCACCGTGGACACCCGGACCACCGTGCTCGACGCGCTTCGCGAGCGGCTGGGGATCACCAGTCCGAAGAAGGGCTGCGACCACGGCCAGTGCGGCGCGTGCACCGTGCTGCTGGACGGTCGCCGGGTCAACAGCTGCCTGATGTTGGCGGTGGCCTACGACGGTGCCGACATCCGCACCGCCGACGGCCTGGCCGACGGCGACCTGCACCCGCTGCAACGGGCGTTCATCGAGCACGACGCGTTCCAATGCGGATATTGCACGCCTGGCCAGGTGGTTTCGGCAGTGGGCGCGCTGTGCGAAATGCGCGACGGCGAACCGAGCGCGGTCACTGCCGAAGAGGCCGGACTCGACGACGAGATCCGCGAGCGGATGAGCGGAAACCTGTGCCGCTGCGGCGCCTACGCCAACATCGTTCCGGCGATCGTGGAGGTGGCGCAGCCATGAAACCGTTCCGGTACCAGCACGTCGCCGACGTGGACGCCGCCGTCAGCACGCTCACCGAAGCACCCAACGCCGCGTTCCTGGCTGGTGGCACCAATCTGGTGGACCTGATGAAACTGGAGGTCGAAGTACCGGACGTGCTGGTGGACGTCCGGCGGCTGACCTCCGATCGCATCGAGGCGCACCCGGGCTTCGTGCGCATCGGCGCCTCGGTCACCAACAGCACCCTGGCGGCCGACCCGATGATCCGCGACCGGTTCCCGGTGCTGTCGCAGGCGGTGCTGGCGGGCGCATCGGGACAGCTGCGCAACCTGGCCACCACCGGCGGGAACCTGTTGCAGCGCACCAGGTGCGTGTACTTCCAGGACATCACCACGCCGTGCAACAAGCGCGAGCCGGGCACCGGGTGCTCGGCGCGGGAAGGCTTCCACCGCGAGCACGCGATACTCGGTGCCTCCGAATCGTGCATCGCCACGCACGCCTCCGACATGGCGGTGGCGCTGGTCGCGCTCGATGCGGTCGTCAACACCCGGGGCCCGCACGGCGAGCGGACCATTCCGCTGGTGGAGCTGCACCGGCTGCCCGGCGACGAGCCGGAGCGGGACACGATCCTGGAGCACGGTGAACTGATCACCTCGATCGACGTCCCGCTGCTGGAATACGCCGCGCATTCCCGCTACCGCAAGGCCCGGGACCGCGCTTCGTACGCCTTCGCGCTGGTGTCGGTGGCCGCGGTGCTCGACGCCCCGGACGACACCATCCGCGACGTGCGGTTGGCGTTGGGCGGTGTCGCGCACAAGCCGTGGCGCGCGACGCGGGCCGAGGCCGCGCTGCGCGGGGTCAGCGCCTGCACCGCGGCCTTCCGCGAGGCGGCCGACGCCGAACTCGCCGACGCCCGACCGCTGCCCGGCAACGAGTTCAAGATCCCGTTGGTGCGCAACATGATCGTCGGCATCCTCGCGGAGCTGCTGGGGGTGTCGCGATGACCACCACGACCAGCCTGATCGGCGCACCCATCGACCGCATCGACGGCGCCGAGAAGGTGCGTGGCGCCGCGCGGTACGCCGCCGAGCACCAGTTCGACCGGCCGGTGTACGTGTTCCCGCTGCAAGCCGACATCGCGCTGGGCCGGATCACCGGCATCGACACCGCCGAGGTGCGCACCGAACCGGGTGTGGTGGGCGTGCTGACCCACGAGAACGCGCCCCGGCTGGCCACCGACCAGGACGCCGAGCTGGCCATCCTGCAGTCGCCCGAGGTCGCGTTCCGGGGACAGCTCATCGGCGGCGTGCTGGCCGACAGCGCCGAGGTCGCCCGGCGCGCGGCGAGCCTGGTGCGGCTGAGCTACGAACAGCGCGCCCACGATGTCGCGCTGCACCCGGCCCGCCCGGACCTGGTCAAACCGGGGGAGCTCAACGGCGGGTTCCAGACCGACACCGCCGCCGGCGACGTCGACGGCGCGTGGGCCGCCGCACCGGTGCGGCTGGACGCCACCTACACCACACCGCAGGAGCACAACAACCCGCTGGAGCCGCACGCCACCATCGCCATCTTCTCCGACGGCGAGCTCACCCTCTACGACGCCACGCAGGGCGTGCACTGGGTGCGCGACGCCATCGCGGCGGTCTTCGGCATGGATCCGCACCGGGTGCACGTGGTCTGCCCGCACGTCGGCGGCGGCTTCGGCGCGAAAGGGCTGCCGCACGCGCACGTGGTGCTGGCCGCGATGGCCGCGCAGCTGGTCGCGCCGCGCCCGGTGAAGGTCGTGCTGACCCGGCAGCAGATGTTCTCGGTCGTCGGCTACCGCACCGGTACCATCCAGCGCATCCGCCTCGGCAGCGATTCCGCCGGGAAGTTGACCGCGATCAGCCACGACGTGGTGGAGCAGACCTCCCGGATCAAGGAGTTCGCCGAGCAGACCGCGGTGCCGACCCGCGTCATGTACGCCGCGCCGAACCGCCGCACCACCCACCGGCTGGTCGAACTCGACGTCCCGGTACCGACCTGGATGCGCGCGCCCGGCGAGGCGCCGGGCATGTTCGGCCTGGAAGCGGCCATGGATGAGATGGCCATCGCCTGCGGGCTGGATCCCGTCGAATTCCGCATCCGCAACGAGCCGGACACCGACCCCGAGACCGGTCGGCCGTTCTCCAGCCGCAACCTCGTCGCCTGCCTGCGCGAAGGCGCCGCCCGGTTCGGTTGGTGGGAGCGGGATCCGACGCCGCGCGCCCGCCGGGACGGACCCTGGCTGGTGGGCACCGGGGTGGCCGCCTCGACGTATCCGGTGTTCACCATGCCCGGCTCGCGGGCCACCATCCAGGCCCGACCGGACGGCCGCTACCGGGTGCTCATCGGCGCCGCCGACCTCGGCACCGGGGCGTGGACCGCGCTGACCCAGATCGCCGCCGATGCGCTGGACGTCGAGATGGACGACGTGATGTTGAGCATCGGTGACACCGATCTGCCGTACGCCTCCGGCGCGGGCGGCTCGACCGGGATCATGTGCTGGGGTTCGGCGATCGTGGACGCCGCCCGCCGACTGCGCGCTCAGCTGCCCAACGGCGAACCGATCCCCGACGAAGGCCTGGAGGTCACAGGGGCGATTCCGGACAACCCCTACACCGGGCAGCTGGCGATGCACAGCTTCGGCGCGCAGTTCGCCGAGGTCCGGGTGCGCACCGACACCGGGGAGGTGCGGGTGCCACGGCTGCTGGGGATCTTCGCGGTCGGCCGGATGATCAACGCCAAGACCGGTCGGTCCCAGCTGCTGGGCGGCATGACGATGGGGCTGTCGATGGCGCTGCACGAGCACAGCGTCGTCGACCCCCGGTTCGGACACGTGGTCAACCACGACTTCGCCGAGTACCACATCCCGACCAACGCCGACATCGGCAGCATCGAGGTGGACTGGATCGAGGAGTCCGATCCGTACGTGAACCCGATGGGCGCCAAGGGAATCGGCGAGCTCGGCATCGTGGGCACAGCAGCCGCGATCGCCAACGCCGCCTATCACGCCACCGGAATCCGAGTCCGAGACCTACCCATCACGCTGGACAAGTTCTTGACCTGACGGCCCGGAACCGGGGACCCGCCGGAAATCCAGCGCGCGGTGCGCGACGGCCGCGCCGGAGCGGGCACGCCCGCGTCGCCGCCGCAGCGCCTCCTGCACCAGCGTCGCCAGGGCGTACCGGGCGAGGTCGTGGCCGCGGCCGAACAGCCACGGAAGTCCCTTGGTGACCAGCCAGCCCAGGTGGTCGAAACGGCTCGCGCGCACGCCTCCGGAGGTCTCCAACGAGACCTCGCCCGGCACCGCCAGCCCGGCTGCCCGCAGCCGGTCGGCGAAGGCCGAGGCCAGCAGCCGGTGTCCGAGCTCGGACGGGTGCAACCGGTCGACGCTCCACGTCTCCGGCCGGTAGGCGCCCGGCATTCGATCCAGATCCACCACACCGACCGCGTGTTCCTCGGCGACCGCGTCCAAGATCCGGTTGAGCTCGCCGATCCGCCTGGCCAGCACCTGCCGCAGCGGTCCGGGCAGCCGGAAAACGCGGCCGTGGTCGTGGTACCGGATCGTCACGACGACCGCGCCAGCGGCGGTGAGGGCGCGCACGACGGCGCTCAGCTGCTGCCGCAACAGGGTCGCGTCGAAGTCGGACCGCATCGTGTCGTTCATCCCGACCATCAGCACGGCGGCATCCGGCGCGGTGCGCAACGCGACCGGGAGCTGGGCGTCGTGCACGCCCGCCACGCGCGCTCCGCTCGTCGCCAGGTTCGCCAGGCGCGCAGCTCCGACCGCATCGGCCAGCAGCGGCGCGAATCCGCGCCACCGACCACCGGCCACCGGGTCACCGATGCCCACGGCGACCGAGTCGCCGAGGACCGCGAGGGTGCGTACTTTTCGCGGACCGATCCAGTCCGCCGTGATCGCGTCCTGCACGCGATCATCGTGATGGGCATTCGTCCTGCGGTGGTAAGGCGGCGGTGACCAGCTGGCGACCGCTGGGCGAAGAATCGGCGGTGTTGGGCCATCAGAGTTAGTCGGGGCGGTAGGACTTGTCCGGCCAGAAGGGCCATTCCTCGAATCCCCGGCACTTCCCGTCCGCGGCGAACCGCAAGATCCACAGGTCCCGGTACTCCTGGGGAACCTGGCCGCCGTACCAGACTTCCACCCGCACGACCGCGGTGTCGCCGTCGACGGCCACCAGGCGGCTGGTCAGTTGGAACGCCTCGTCCGGCCCGCTGCGTTCGGCCTCCCACATCCGCGCGATCGCGGCCAAACCGGTGACGGGCGCCCGATAAGGCGCCTGCTGGTACGTCGCATCGGAGGTGAAGATCTCGGCGAGGACGTCGGTACCAGGAGTCCGCCACGCCCGCTCATACGCCGCAACCCACGCATGCACTCGCTCCCGCTCCATGCCCTGAAGAGTCTGCCACCCCCAACCCTCGCGCGCGGCGATATCTCCCTTCGGGTGAGCAGTGAAGGGCACCTTCGACCGACTATGCCGGTCAAAGGTGCCCTTCACTCGGGAAAATTCAACCGAAGGGACCCTTGTTCGGGTGGGGCTGCGGCTAGGGCTTGGGCGGCTACCGTGCGCAGTGGGCGGCCGAGGGATTTCGCGGCGGCTGCGACGTCTTCGTGTTCCGGCTTGGTGTGCCAGGGGCCGTGCTTCAGGCGGATTTCGTGGCCTTCGACGGTGACCGTGGTGGTGTGGCGGGGCAGGGCGAGGCGGTCCACCGCGTGGTGGCGGATGCCGAGGCTGCCCGTCTCGGAGAGGACCAGTTCGGTCAGCTCCGCCTGCTGCTCCGGTCGGCACAAGACGTGCAGCACGTGGGCCGGGCGGGACTTCTTCATCGTCGCCGGTGTCGTCCAGGCATCCGCCGCACCGGCCTCCAGGGCGCGGTCGATCAGGTGGCCCAGCACCTCGCCGGTGACATCGTCCACATTGCACTCCAGCACGACCATCGGCTCGACCCCTTCGGCGCCCAGCGGGACACCGAGCGTCGCCGAAAGCACGTTGGGGCGCTGGGGAAAGCGGCGCGTACCGGCGCCGTAGGCGGTGTCCCGCACGGTCATCGCCGGGGGAGGGGTGAACCGGGTCCCGATCGCGCGCAGCAGGGCGGCGCCGGTGGGCGTCACCGTCTCGCCCGGTAGGTCGGTGCCGACGACGGCCGCGCCGCGCAGCAGCTTCAGCGTCGCCGGGGCGGGCGCTGGCAGCACGCCGTGGCTGCACCGCACCGTTCCGCTGCCCAGCGCCAGCGGCGCGGAATGCACCGCGGTGACGCCCAACGCGTGCAGCGCGGCGGCCACTCCGACGGTGTCCACGACGGTGTCGAGCCCGCCGATCTCGTGCAGGTGCACGTCATCCGGGTGCTGGCCGTGCAGGGCGCCTTCCACCTCGGCGATCGCCCTGATGGCCGCGGTGGCCAGTTCCGCCACCGGCTCGGGCTGGGCCCCCTGGACGCGCGCGATGAGTTCCGAGGCGTGGCGCTCGGTGCTGGTGTCCTCGACGTCGACCACGGCCTTGGTCGCCGCGATGCCGTCCACCTGCACGGCCTCCGCGGACAGCCGCCAGCCCGCCAGCCCGGTCGACTCGACGGCCGCGCGCACCTGCTCCAGCGGTGCGCCGAGGCCGAGCAGCGCGCCGAGCAGCATGTCGCCGGAAACACCGGTGACCGGGTTGAGCCAGAGGATCATCGAGACCTCGTCACCGCATGCGCCAGCCGGTGCGCGGCCATCGCGGCGGAGAAACCGGAATCGATGTTGACCACGGTGACCCCCGCCGCGCAGGAGGTCAGCATGGCCAGCAGCGCCGTCACGCCCTCCAGCGCGGCGCCGTAGCCGGTGGAGGTGGGCACCGCGATCACCGGGCAGGCCACCAGGCCGCCGACGGCGCTGGCCAGCGCGCCTTCCATGCCCGCCACCACGATCACCGCGTCGGCCCGGTCGAGCACGTCGCGCACCGCCAGCAACCGGTGGATACCGGCGACCCCGACATCGCGGACCACCTCGACGGACAGCCCGATCGCGGTCGCCACCGCCTCGGCCTCGGCGGCCACCGGCCAGTCCGAGGTGCCCGCCGTGGTGATGCAGACCCGCAGCGAGCCGGGCGGAGCTGGGCGCCAAACCAGCAGTCGCGCGGTTTCGTGGTAGGTCCCGCCGGATACCTCGACCGCGGCGGCGACATCGGCTTCGACGCGGGTCACCAGCACCGGTCCGGCGCTCCGGCTGAGGAGTTCGGTGACGATGCCGGAGATCTCCGCCGGTTGCTTGCCGGGCGCGTAGACCACCTCGGGAAGTCCTTGCCGGGATTCCCGATCGGTGTCCACCCGCGCGTAGCCGAGGTCGGTGAAACCGGTCATGACGCGGTCCGGGTCGGCAGCAGCGGCAACAACACGTTCATCCGTCCACTTTGGAATCCAGCCAGGTCGAGCGCGCAGAACTCGAAACCGGCGCCGCGCACCACGCGGTCCAACTCGCCGTGCAGCGCCGCGGCGCGGTCGATGTCGGCGGCCGGTACCTCCAGGCGGGCCACGGTGCCCTGGCCGTGCACCCGCACCCGGCAGACCTCGAACCCCAGGCCGTGCACCGCCGCCTCGGCGCGCTCGATGCGGCCGAGCACTTCCGGCGTCACCGGATCGCCGTAGGCGACGCGCGACGCCAAGCAAGCCGCGGCCGGTTTGTCCGCAGTGGACAGACCGAGCTGCTGGCTGGCCCGCCGGACGGCGTGCTTGCTCAGCTCGGCATCCACCATCGGCGCGATGGCGCCGCGCTGCGCGGCGGCCTGCTGGCCCGGGCGATGATCGCCGAGGTCGTCCAGGTTGGTGCCCAGCGCGATGCGCGCACCCATCGTCGCGGCCAGCGGTTCGAGGGCGTCGAACAGGGCTGACTTGCAGTGGTAGCAACGGTTTCCGTCGTTGGCGGCGTACTCCGGCCGCTCCGCCTCGTCGGTGCAGACCTCGACGTGCGCGAAGCCGTGGCGGCGGGCGAAGGCCTTGGCCTGCTTGCGCTCCTCGGCCGCGAGGCTGGGCGAGACGGCGGTGGCCGCGAGCATTCGCGAGCCGAGCACCTCGTGCGCCACCACTGCCAGCAGCGCCGAATCAACCCCACCGGAGAACGCCACCACCAGCGCTTCCTCCGCGCCGAGCCGCTGTCGGAGCCGATCGAGTTCGGGGACGCTCACGGGGCCAACTCCTCTCCGGTGCCTGCCAGGTACGGGATCGTCTGCGGTCCCTCCGGCAGCACGCAGACCCGCGCCGCCGGTCCGACCACGGCGAGTTCGTCCAGCACGGCCTGCTCGACATCGGCGCAGTGCGCCAGGTGCGCCGACCGCAGCTCGTCGCGCGACAGGTAGTCGCTGCGCACCGCCACCCGCGCCTTGCTCTGGATCTTCGCCTGGATCTGCACCTGCCACTGGTCGGGCACGGTGTGCTCACGGGCCTCGATGTCGGCCAGCAGCCCCTGCGGCGACGCGGACGAGGCCAGCACCTCGCGGAACGAGCCGTGGTCGGGGAAGCCGTCCCGGCACTCGGCGGCGCAGATGATCAGCCCGCCCGGCTTGACGACCTTCGCCGCCGCCGACATCCCCTTGACCGCCTGGTACAGGTTCTGGTCCAGCGGATACCCGGAGTTGGTCGTCACCACCACGTCGAACGGCGCCGGGACCGGCCGCATCGCCAGCCGCTCGGCCGCCGCGCAGGCCGCCCGGTGCATCGGCAGCAGATCACCGGCGAACGCCTCGATGATCTGGTGCTCGCGGTTGAGGATCACGTCGAAGGCGAAGTCCACCCCGGTGCCCGCCGCGATGGCGCGCACGTCGTCGTGCACCGGGTTGCCGTCGATGACGCCCCAGGTGGCGTTCGGGTGCGCGATGCGCGCCGCGTCGTGCAGGGTCAGCACGGTGTCCAGGCCCGCCAGGCCCGGGGCCACCAGCTTGGGGCCGCCGCTGAACCCGGCGAAGAAGTGCGGTTCGACGAACCCGGTGGTGATCCGGACGTCGGCCGCCACCCACTCCCGGTTCAGCCACACCGGCACGTCGTTGCCGTACTTCCCGCGCCACACCAGCGAATCCGCGTCGCGTGCGTCGTGGTTGACCACCCGCACCGCGTCCACGACCTCGTCGCCGAGCATCTCGCGCAGCTCGTCGTCGGTGTTGGCGCGGTGCGTCCCGGTGGCCACCAGCAGCACCACGTCCGCGATCCGGATGATGCCGTCCAACTCGTCGAGCAGCGCCGGGATCATCAGGTGCCGGGGCTGTGGCCGGGTGCTGTCGCACAGCGACACCGCCACCGTCTGGCCCGGCCGCACCCGATCCCGCAGCGGCGGTCCCGCTACCGGGTTCCGCAGGGCCTTGCGCAGCATGGCGCGCTGGTCGGCGGCGCCGGGCCGGAACTGCGGCTCGACGACCGTGGTCTGCTCGCGCGGCAGTTCGACGTCCAGACCGGTCCGGCCGTAGGCCAAGCGCACCTGCACCGAGTCAGCCACGACCGGCCGCCCGCCGACGGGAAGACCTCACGAGTTGCATTGCGTTCCTCTGCATAACAGTCCGGGCAGGTGGTCTGACCAGACTCTAACCGGATTCGTCCCGGGATCCCATCCCCTCCACCGCCCCGGCGCTGGTCCGTGCGGCAGTGGACGGCGGGCGAAATCGCCACGCAGCGCCTCAGATGGCGGTCATGCCACCGTCCATGACGAAGGCGCTGCCATTGACGAACCTCGCCTCGTCCCCGGCGAGGAACGCGATGCCCGCCGCGACCTCTTCGGGGCTGCCCATCCGGCCGTCGAGCTGGCGTTGCTCCATCGCCTGCCGCGCGGCCTCCGGATCGGGCGCATCGGCCAGGATCTTGCCGATCCATTCGCTGGCCACCGTGCCGGGGCAGATCGCGTTGGCACGGACGCCCTGGTGCGCGTAGTCGACCGCGATGGAGCGGGTGAGCCCGATCACCCCGGCCTTGGACGCGCAGTAGGCGGCCCGGTTGCGGACCCCGACCACGCCCGCCACCGAGGCGACGTTGACGATGCAGCCGCCACCCGTCGCCAGCATCCGGGGCAGCACGATCCGGCAGGTCTCGAACAACGCGGTCAGGTTGATGCCGAGGACGGTGTCCCAATCCTCGCGGCTGGTCTCGGTGAGCGTCGCCGCGACGCCGACCCCGGCGATGTTGGCCAGCAGTTTCGGGGCGGCGCCGAAGTGCTGCTCGGCGCGCCGCACCGCGGCTTCGAAGGCCGCGGCGTCGCGCACGTCCAACGCGACCGGCAGCGCCTCGGATCCCGCTTCGGCCACCGCCGTCGCGGCGCGCTCGGTGCCTTCGGCGGCGATGTCCACGGCCACGATCCGGTAGCCGGAGGTGGCGAGCTTGACCGCGGTGGCGTAGCCGATGCCGGAACCGGCACCGGTGACGATCGCCGTGCGAACCTCGTTCATCGTGCGGGGTCCTCCCGAGTTGTCCAGTGTGGATGCGCCGTTTCGATGGTGCGGAGAAAACCGGTTTTCGCTGCCGCAGCCTATGCCGCCCAGGACCCGCGATGTCAAGGTCTGACCAACAGGAGACCGGTTTTCCGCTGCTATGGTCGGCGGCGTGACGAATCGGCAGGGACGGGCCCGGCTGGTCGACGTCGCCGAGCGGGCCGGGGTGACCAAGTCGGTCGTCTCCCGGGTGCTCAACGACGATCCGACGCTGTCGGCGCGGCCGGAGACCCGGCGGCGCGTGTTGGCCGCCGCCGCGGAGCTCGGTTACCGCGCGCATGCGGGCGCCCGCGCCCTGGCCGGTTCCAGCGCGCGGGCCATCGCGATGCTGATCCCGGACCTGACGAACCCGGTCTACGCGCGGATCCTGCGCGGCGCCTACCGGTGCGCCCGGCTGGCCGGGTACGTCGTGCTGGTCACCGAGGACGCCGAGGGGACCGAAGCCGACGAATCGATCACCGAGCTGGTCGCGGCCGGTCGGGTCGACGGGCTGCTGATCGCCTCGGCGCGCCCAGATCACCCGTTGCTGGCCGAACCGACGCTGGCCGACGTGCCGCACGTGTTCGTCAACCGTGGCGTGCCGGGCTCCGGGCGCAACGTGCTGATGGACGGCGCGCAGGCCAGCGCGGCGGCCGTGCGGCATCTGCTCGCGCACGGCCATCGGGCCATCGGCCACGTGGCCGGACCTGCCGAGATCGAGCCGTCGCAGGGCCGGGAACGGGGCTTCCACCAGGAAATGCGGGCGCACGAACTGGTGGGGTCGATGTCGCGCGGTGAGTTCACCGGGGCGGGTGGGGCGGCGGCCGCCATTCGGCTGCTCGCCGAGCACCCGGAGCTGACGGCCATCTACGTCAGCATGTTCAGCCAGGCCGTCGGGGTCGTGCACGCGATCCGGCAGAGCGGGCGGCGCATCCCCGAGGACGTGTCGGTGATCAGCTACGACGACCTGCCCTTCGCCGACTACCTGGAGCCACCGCTGACCACGGTGGCGATGCCGGTGCAGGACCTGGGCCAGGCGGCCGTCGGAGCGCTGCTGGCGCAGCTGCGCGGCGAAGCGCCGCACGACGTGTTGGTGCCCGCGACGCCGCAAGTCGTCGGACGCCGCTCGGTGTGCTTCAGCCGTGTGCCAGATGTACGCGTCTGACCAGGAGAAACCCGGTCATTGGCCGCTGCCGTAGGGTCGGGTGAGGATCTCCAGGATGTGGCCGTTGGGGTCGTCGAAGTAGACGCCGCGCCCGCCGTCACGGGTGTTGATCTGCCCCGGTTCCCGGTGCGCCGGGTCGGCCCAGTGCGCCAGCCCCTGCGCCTTGATCCGCCCGAAGATCTCGTCGAACTCCGCCTCGCTGACCAGGAACGCGTAGTGCTGCGAAGTGATCTCGCCGTCGGTCTCCAGGTAGTCCAGGGTGACGTCGTTGCTGGTCTGCACGCAGATGAACGGGCCGAAGGGCTCCGGCTCGGGCAGCCCCAGCAGGTCGGCCAGGAACCTGGCGGAGGCGACCTTGTCGGTGACTGCGACGATCGTGTGGTTCAGCTGAACAGCCATGATCTCGCTCGCTTTCCTCGTCGTTTCCGCGACGTGTCGAGGCTAGGAGCTATACCTAGGTCGAAGTCAATGGCTGTCGTGCTCGGCGCTGCGGGATCCGTCTCCCCGAAGCAACGGGATTGCCACTAAGGTGATCATCAGGAAACGGATGGAGGCGCTGTCATGGAACGGCAGGACGATTCCGGTTTGTCGTCGATCGACATGAACAGGCCCAGCGTCGCGCGGATGTACGACTACTACCTGGGCGGCAAGGACAATTACCAGGTCGACCGCGACGCCGTCGAGCGGGTGGCCCAGGCCATGCCGGAAATCCGCCAGCTCGCCCAGGAGAACCGGGCGTTCCTGCGGCGCGCGGTGCGGTACATGGCCCGCCAAGGGGTCAAGCAGTTCATCGACATCGGCTCGGGTCTGCCCACCGTCGGCAACACGCACGAGATCGCGCAGGAGATCAACCCGGATGCCCGCGTGGTCTACGTCGACAACGACCCGATCGTTCTCGCGCACGGTCGCGCCCTGCTGGCCTCCGACGACAACACCACCGTGGTCACCGCCGACATGCACCGCCCAGCCGAAGTGCTCGAACATCCCGAGACGGCCAGGCTGATCGACTTCGACGAACCCGTCGCCGTGCTCATGATCGCCATGGTGCACTTCCTGACGGTCGAGGAACGTCCCGCGGTCATGGGCCAGTTGCGCGCCGTCCTGGCTTCCGGCAGTCACATCGCGGCCACCCACGTCACCACGGATGACAAATCACCGGACGCGGTCGCTCAGATCGAGTCGGTCTACGCGGCCACCCCGACCCCCATCTACTTCCGCGACCACACCGAGATCGGCCGCTTCTTCGACGGCTTCGACCTCGTCGACCCAGGTCTGGTCACCATCGACGGCTGGCAGCCCGACCCGATCGACCCGGGACCGGAAGCCACCGGCTGGCTGTACGGAGCCGTCGGCCGCAAGAGCTGAGAGTTGCAGTTGACCCGGTGCGGCCACTCCTGAAGTCGACGCGGCCCGGGATCCACTGGGCGACCAGGGCTCCGCGATCCTGGTGCGCGCCAAGGTGAACGTCTTGACGATCTGCGCGGCCGGTCTTCGTGATTTCCGCTGTCGGAGACGATTTCCCCGGACCGGTCTGACATCGCCGGATTCGGCGGGGTAGGGTGTCGCCGAACTATCCACGCGGGAGCTCGGGCGCACCGGGCTGAGAGGGTGGCACCACACGCGCCACCGACCGCTGAACCTGTCCGGGTAATTCCGGCGTAGGGAGCTGTTGATGGCCCTTGATGTCGATCGTTCCGAAGTTCCGCACACTCTCGACGAACCCGCACCCAAGACGCTCGGTGTGCTCGACCAGGGCGCGTTCTGGGGCAACCTCGGGGTCAGCCTGCTCGGTTTCAGCGGCGCGCTGGCCGTGCTCGCCCCCAGCGGTGTGCCGCAGTTGTCGTTCCTCGCCGCGGTGGTGGCGTGCGTGGTCGGGACCGTGCTGGGCAGCGTCATGGTCGGCATCGCGGCGATTCCCGGTGCGCGCACCGGGGCGCCGTCGATGATGTTGCTGCGCGGGCTTTTCGGCACCAAGCTGTCGTACCTGCCGACCGTGCTGAACATCCTGCAGCTGGTCGGTTGGGGCACCTTCGAGCTGCTGGTGATCGCGCAGGGTACGGCGGCGTTGTTCGGCGGCGGTCCGCAGTGGCTGTACGTGCTGGTGGCCGGGGTGCTGACCACCGCGCTCACGCTGCGCCCGCTCGGTGCGCTGCGGTTGTTGCGCCGCTACGTGAGCATCGCGGTGGCGATCGCGATGGTGTACTTCTTCGTCCAACTGCTGCGCCACCCGCTGCCGGAGCTGAACAATGGTTCCTGGCAAGGGTTTTGGCCCGGTGCGGACGCCGCGCTGGCGGTCGCGGTGTCCTGGATCCCGGTCGCCTCGGACTACTCGCGGCACTCGAAGTCCGCGGCTGGCGCGTTCACCGCTGCCACGGTGGGTTATTCGGTCACCCAGATCGCTTGCTACCTGTTGGGGTTGCTCGGGTTGGCGTTGGTCGGCGGCGATGCGGACAAGGCGTTCGATCCGCTGCTCGCGGTGCCGCTCGGGGTGATCTTCTTCGGGATCCTGGTGTTGCGCGAGGTGGACCAGTCCTTCGCCGACACCTACTCGACGGCGGTGTCGATCCAGAACCTGCGGCCCAGCACGGATCGTCGGGTGCTGAGCGTGGCCGTCGGTGTGGTGACGACGTTGTTGGCGCTGACCCTGGACATCGCCCAGTTCTCGAACTTCCTGCTGCTGATCGGATCGGTTTTCGTGCCGCTGTTCGGGGTGCTGGCGGTGGATTACTTCCTGCCCGGCCGCCGCCAGAGCTGGGACCTGTCCGCGCACGCCCCGTCCCGGTGGGGGATGCTGGTGGCCTGGCTGCTGGGTTTCGTGGTGTTCCAGCTGATCAACCCCGGCGAACTCGGCTGGTGGACGGACCTCTGGACCAACCTCCAAGCCCTCCTCACCTTCACCCCACCAACCTGGCTCAGCGCCTCCCTCGCATCATTCCTAACCGCAGCAATAGCAGCCGCGATAATCGGCACAGCCACCCGCCGCACCCACAAGCCATAACCGAGTGAAGGGCACCTTCGACCGACTAAGCCGGTCAAAGGTGCCCTTCACCCCTCACTCGAACGAGAGCCGGGCGCTAGTCGTCGCTCGGGATGGGTGGAATGGGGTTAGTGGTCGCGGTGGGTTACCAGTTGGGCCAGGGCGCTCAGTTCTTCGGCTGCTCGTGGGCTGGGGTCGCAGCGGCGGAGGTCGCTGAGGGCCGCGGCGAGTAGTTCGTCGGCTTGGTTCTGGCTCCAGGTGCGGCCACCGGCCAGGGCGATCAGCTCGGCGCATTGGGCCAGTTCGCTGCCGGACAGCGGCTGGTCGCGGAGGTAGAGGGCGGCCAGCCGCTGACCGGCGGGCATGCCGGAGGTCAGCGCGGAAACCACCGGCAGGGTCTTCTTGCGGGTGCGCAGGTCGGAGAACACCGGTTTGCCGGTGATCGCCGGATCGCCCCAGATGCCCAGCAGATCGTCGACGTGCTGGAAGGCCAGCCCCAGCCGCTCGCCGAAGCTGCGCAGCCGGGTGATCTGCGTGCCCTTGCCGCCGCCGAACAACGCGCCCAGCGCACACGCGCAGCCCAGCAGCGCCCCGGTCTTGTCGCGGGCCATGCGTTGGCATTCCGCCAGATCGACGTCCCGGCGTTCCTCGAAGTCGAGGTCCGCGATCTGCCCGTTGATCAGGTTCAGCACGGCGGTGCTCAACGTCCGCACCGCGTTGGCGGCCTCGGGATGCCGACATCCGCCCAACACGTCGGCGGCCAGCGCCAGCAGCGCATCCCCGGCGAGGATCGCCGAACCGCTGCCGAACACCGTCCACGCGGTGGGTCGATGGCGCCGGGTGACGTCGCCGTCCAGCACGTCGTCGTGCAGCAGCGAGAAGTTGTGCACCAGCTCCACCGCGACGGCGGCGGGCACCGCCGAGGCGGCATCACCGCCGACGGAGGTGGCGGCGAGCAGCACCATCGCGGGTCGCAGCGCCTTGCCGCGGTCGGCGCGGACCGGGTTGCCGCGCTCGTCCCACCACCCGAAGTGGTAGCCGGTGATCTGCTGCATGCGGGTGGGCAACCGGTCGACCGCGGCCCGCAAGGCGGGCTCGACCATCGCGCGGCTACGTGTCAACGCCTCGTAGGCCGTGCCCGCCTTGTTGGCGTCGTGCTGAATGGTGGCCATCCGATTTCCCTTCGAACAGGCGAATTTCTTCACAGGTCGTGTTGTGCGGCTGGGCGCCGATTGGGGACGCGGTGTCAGCGGGCGATTTCGACGTGTTCGAGGACACCGAGCGCGTCCGGTACCAGGACTGCGGCGGAGAAGTAGGCGCTGACCAGGTACGAGATCACCGCTTGTTCGCTGATGCCGGTGAACTGGACGCTGAGCCCGGGGCGGTGCTCGTCCGGGATGCCGGTTTGCCGCAACCCGATGACGCCGTGGTCTTCCTCGCCGGTGCGCATCGCCAGGATCGAACTGGTGCCGGTTGCGCTGATCGGGATCTTGTCGCTGGGCAGCACCGGTACGCCCCGCCAGGCGTGCACGTGGCGGCCCTGCACCTGCGTGGTCTGCGGGTAGATGCCGCGGCGGTTGCACTCCCTACCGAAGGCAGCGATGGTCTTCGGGTGGGCCAGGAAGAACCGCGTTTTGCGGCGCCTGGAAAGCAGTTCGTCGAGGTCGTCGGGGGTGGGTGGGCCGGTGCGGGTGTGGATGCGCTGCCGCAGGTCGGCGTTGTGCAGCAAGCCGAAGTCGCGGTTGTTGATCAGCTCGTGCTCTTGGCGTTCGCGCAGTGCCTCGATGGTCAGCCGCAACTGCTGCTCGGTCTGGTTCATCGGTTGGTTGTAGAGGTCGGCGACCCGGGTGTGCACCTGGAGGACGGTTTGCGCCACGCTGAGTTCGTACTCGCGGGGCGCGAGTTCGTAGTCCACATAGGTCCCGGCCAGCTTCGGTTCTCCGGAGTGCCCGGAGACGATATCGATGTCGGCTTCGCCATGCTTGTTCCGCGGGGGTGCGGAACTGGCGTGGATCGCCGCAATGTGCGTTCGCAGCCGCTCGAACTGGTTGTTCACCTCCAGCAATGCCTGGCGGCTGAGCGTCAGCGCGGTGCACGGCGTGCTGGCCATGAAGCTGCTGTCCCATGTGGACTGATCGGTGGTCAGCACCTGCCCGCCGAAGAACTCGCCGTCGGCGAGCACACCGAGCACCGCGTCATCGCCGTATTCACCGGTGCCGATGCGGGACACCTTGCCGTGCGCGATGAGCACCAGCTGGCCTACGGGCCGTCCGGCGGTCGCGATCACCTGACCTGCCTCGAATTCCTGCTGCACGAACCGGTCGGCCAACGCGATCAGCGCCGCGTCGTCGTCCAATCCGCGCAGCAGGGGGATTTCGCGCAGTTCCTGCGGGACCACCCGCACCTGGGCACCGGTGTTGGTGAAGGTGATCCGCCCGTCTCCGATGGCGAAGGCCAACCGGCGGTTGACCCGGTAGGTTCCCGCCGAGAGGTCCACCCACGGCAGCATGCGCAGTAGCCAGCGCGAACTGGTGCCCTGCATCTGCGGCTCGGACTTGGTCGTCGTCGACAGATTCCGCGCTGCCGAGGTGCTCAGTGCGGTCTGTGCCGGGACGCCGAGATCCGGCTCTGTGACAGTCACGATGACTACTCCCTGAGGTGCGTCGGGGCGGAACTCGGGGGGTCAGCTATCCCGACCGAGTTCGACGTGTTCGAGCACCCCGATCGCGTCGGGCACCAGGACGGCGGCCGAGTAGTAGGCGCTGACGAGGTAGGAGATGACCGCCTGCTCGTTGATTCCCATGAACCGCACCGAAAGGCCGGGCCGGTACTCGTCGGGAATGCCGGTCTGGTGCAGGCCGATGACGCCCTGGTTCTGCTCGCCGACGCGCATCAGCAGGATGGAGCTGGTGCGGGTCTTGCTGACGTGCAGCTTGTTGCACGGCAGGATCGGCACGCCGCGCCAGGCCGGTACCTGGTGGCCGAGCAGGTCGACGCTCTGCGGGTAGACGCCGCGACGGCTGCACTCCTGCCCGAACGCCGCGATGGTGCGCGGGTGGGCCAGGAAATATCCCGGTTCCTTCCACACCAGCGTCAGCAGTTCGTCGAGGTCGTCGGGGGTGGGTGGGCCGGTGCGGGTGTGGATGCGCTGCCGCAGGTCGGCGTTGTGCAGCAAGCCGAAGTCGCGGTTGTTGATCAGCTCGTGCTCTTGGCGTTCGCGCAGTGCCTCGATGGTCAGCCGCAACTGCTGCTCGGTCTGGTTCATCGGTTGGTTGTAGAGGTCGGCGACCCGGGTGTGCACCTGGAGGACGGTTTGCGCCACGCTGAGTTCGTACTCGCGGGGCGCGAGTTCGTAGTCCACATAGGTCCCCGAAAGTGCTGGCTCGCCTTCGTGCCCGGAGGCGATCTCGATGTCCGCCTCGCCGTGCGGGTTGTGCGGACGCGACGGGCCCGACAGCACCTGTCGCAGATGCTCGCGCAGCGGTTCGGACTGGCCGTTCATCTCCTGGAAGCTCTGCTGCCGCAAGGTGAGCACGGTGCACGGCGTGACCGCCCGGAAGGTCGTGTCCCAGGTCGCGGACTCGCCGGTGAGGACCTGCGCGCCGAAGTACTCGCCGTCGGCCAGCACGCGCAGCACCGTTTCGTCGCCGTACTCGCCGGTGCCGATCTTGTTGACCTTGCCGTGCGCGATCAGGATCAGCTGGTCCGCTGGCTGCCCCGCAGTGGCGATCACCTGGCCCGGGGTGAATTCCTGCTGCACGAACCGGTCGGCCAACGCGCGAAGCGCGGCGTCGTCGTCGAATCCTTGCAGCAGCGGGAGTTCGCGCAGTTCCTGCGGGACGATCCGCACGTTGGCGCCGGTGTTGGTGAAGGTGACCCGGCCGTCGCCGAGGGCGTAGCTAAGCCGTCGGTTGACCCGATACGTGCCGCCGTTGGCCTGCACCCACGGCAGCATGCGCAACAGCCAGCGCGAAGTGATGCCCTGCATCTGCGGGGCGGATTTGGTCGTGGTGGCCAGGTTCCGCGCCGCCGCGGTGTTGAGGCTCAGTTGCGGCGACTCGGCTTCGTCGGTGTTGATCGGTTCCGTCGCAGTCACGCCAATACCACCAATCATCTTGGTTCGCGCATCTTGGTTCACGGAGCTCGGCGGAAAAAGTCGAATCGTGATTGTCGAAGAATTGCCGATGTCGGAATGCGAATGATCGCCAGCGCCGGTTCTGCGACGCCCTTTTCCCTACCGACGGCGACGTTAGCATCGTCGATCTCGGCCGTACAGTCACCCAAAAGTGCAGCTTGTATCGGTCAAGACCGATAACCTGGTAGGCCGTTGAGATCACCTGAAATGCCGCTTGTGCGAAACGCTGCGTAATCAGCATTGGCGGCTCGTGTCAATATTCGACCGATGCTGATACCGCTTGTACCAAACTAAAGTTGGTGGTTCGGAACATTCCCCGAGTGGGTTGCTCCGGCCGGGCGATGAAGGCGGTGATCTAGGATTCCACAAATCGGGTTATCCGTGCTTCGATGAGCGCGCGGTACTGTTCGGGAGTCAGTTGAGTTCCAGTTCTTCCCGCTGATTGTTCGGGAATTTTGAAATCGTGTCGACAGGGTGAGATCTACGCCCACGACTTGAGTTTGGGAGGCGGGGGAACGTGTGCGAATGCGGCGTCCGGTCGGTGAGCAGCGGTCGGAGGGCGATGTCGTCGTGAAGTGGAACCTGCGGCTGGTCGCGGCGCAACGCGGCATCTGGAAGGCCACCGAACTGCAGCGTCGGCTGGCCGAGCAGGGTTTGGTGATCTCAGCCGGGAAGATGTCCGGGCTGTGGTCGAAAACCCCGGCCAGCCTGAAGCTCGACGACCTCGACGTCATCTGCGCGGTGCTCGGTTGCGAGGTCGGGGAACTGCTGGCGGCCGAGCCGTCCCGGATCGGCGTGCACGGTGAATCCGCCGCTGGCGGCGCGGAGTGAGCATCTACCTGAACGGACTGTTATGGGTGTTGAGCGCATCGGTGGGGGCCGCGCTGATCGGCTACCTGGTGCGCCGCCTGGGGCAGGACGAGGGACGGCCGAGCAACAACGACGCGGCCGGTCAGGTGTTCACCATCGTCAGCGGGCTGCAGGCGGTGGTGCTCGCCTTCGTGTTGGTGACGTTGTTCGACACCGTCAGCGACGCGCGGGAGGGCGTCTACCGGGAGGCGCAGAGCCTGGTTTCGGTTGCCTGGGCGGTGGATGCGCTGTCACCCGCGGCCGGTTCAGAGGTGCGCGATACCAGTGCGCGGTACCTGCGCACGGTCATCGACCAGGAATGGCCGATCATGCAGCGGGGCGGCAAGGTGACCGGACCGGGTTGGGCGCAGCTGGACCAGGTGCGTGCCGCGGCGCTGCGGGCCCCGGCCGAGGGTGAGTTCCTGGAGGACCGCAAGACCGAGGCGGCCACCCAGCTCGGCCGGGTCTACCAGGAGCGGCACGAGCGGCTGAACAGGGCGTTCGACCGCGACGTGGTGGCCGTGGTGTGGTTCGTGCTGATCGTGGGCAGCTTGGTGTGCGTGCTGCTGCCGAACTTGTTCGGTGGCACCAGGTTGTTCCCGCACATCGTCTTGGTGTCCACATTGGCCGCTGCGCTCGCGCTGCTGCTGTTCGCGATCTTCCAGCTGCAGAACCCGTTCAGCGGTGGCTCGCGGATCAGTCCGGAGGCGTTCCACTGGGCCCTTGAGCGGCTGGGCCGACATTGAGGTGGTGGCGGATCGCGGCCGTGTTGGTGCTGGTGGCCTCGGCGGCCTGGGTGGTCGCCGCCCAGGCCGTCCCGACGTGCACGGCGCTGCAGGTCCGCAACACCGGTCCCGCGTCGACTTCCGCGCTGTACCGGGTGGTTCTGCCCGCTGCGGAAAGCACCGCGCTGGGCGAGTTGGACTACCGGCTCAACGCGCTCGGCTACGCGGGTTCGCAGGGCCTGGTGTACGGCATCGCCGAGCGCGGCCGGTCCGGGCCGTTCCCGGACGGTGGCCACGTGGTGACCTTCGACCTGACCGGCCGGGCACGCGACCTCGGGCCGGTGCGGGCCGGTCGCCCGGACACCCCGTGGCATCCGCTCACCGCACCTGCTGCCGGTGCCATCGTTGGAAACCGTTGGTATGTCGCGGAGAAGGGATATCTGTACGAAGTGGACATCGATGCGGCCAGTCGGGGATACCTCAGCGTGGTTTCGATGGTCCAGCTGCATCCTGGGCACGGGCGGTCGTCGTTCGCGGACTTCGACGTGGACCCGATCGACGGCGAGCTGTACGGGGTCTCGTCGATCCACCAGACCGCGGCTGTCGTCCGGATCGACCGGCGCAGCGGCCGGGTCGAGAAGCTGGTGGACGTGCCGGGTCTGCCGCCGAGCGGCTACGGATCGGTGGTGATCGGACCGGATCGGGCGCTGTACGTGACCGCCAACAAGAGCGGCGAGCTGTACCGGGTGGGTCGTGACGGTTCGGCGGCGAAGCTGGCCACCTTTGCGCGGATGTCGAGTTCGGATGCCGCCGGTTGCCTGCGGCAGACCATCCCGCCCTCACCGCCGACGAGCACCGCACCCCCACCGCCAACGACCACCGCGCCCACCACAACGCTGACCCCACCGCCGCTCACCAGCAGTCCAACGCCGCCGACCACCACCAGCCCGAGCCCGACGACCTCGATCGCCCCGCCGACAACACGGCCCCCGGAACACGACGACTACATCCCACCGACCCAGGAGCCGGGATCAGAGGACTCGGGCCACGACACCGAGGACAAGCGCCGCTGGGCCCTGGCAGCACTGCTGCTGGTGATCGGAGGCAGCGCCGCAGTACGAGCCCTCCGGCATTGATCCGGAAGTCCACTGTGGATTTCTAGCTTGTCGCAAGTGGGCATTTCTTGCCATTTCTCGGCAGTAGCAGCGTTGTCGCGGACCAGGCTCGCAGCCTATTGTTCGAGGTGTTCCGGTTGCCGAATCAGAGGAGGCCCGGTGCGTCGTCCCGGAAGCTCAACCCCCCAGCACGGACATGGACACGGCCACGGTGGCACCTGGGCGCGGCTGAAACATGCGGTGACGCCGCACGGCCACGACGCCAATGACGTCGTCGACGGTGCGCTGGAATCCAGCCGGAAAGGCATGCGGGCGTTGTGGATCTCCTTCGCGGCGCTGCTGATCACCGCGCTGGGCCAGGCCGTTCTGGTGGTGTTCACCGGGTCTGTGGCGCTGCTCGGCGACACCCTGCACAACTTCGCCGACGCGCTGACCGCGGTACCTCTGGCGGTCGCGTTCCTGCTCGCCAGGCGCGCGGCGACCCGCCGTTTCACCTACGGCCTCGGCCGCGCCGAAGACCTCGCCGGGCTGGTCATCCTCGCGGTGATCGCCGCCTCGGCCGCGATGGCCGGTTGGGAGGCGGCCAACCGGCTGGTCGCGCCGCAGCGCGTCGAGCACCTCGGGTGGGTCGCGGCGGCCGGGTTGCTGGGCTTCGTCGGCAACGAACTGGTCGCCCGCTACCGCATCCGCATCGGCCGGGAGATCGGATCGGCCGCCCTGGTCGCCGACGGACGGCACGCGCGCACCGACGGATTCACCAGCCTCGCGGTCCTGGGTTCAGCAGGTGGTGCCGCATTGGGCTGGTGGTGGGCCGATCCGCTGGTCGGTTTGCTGATCACCGCGGCGATCGTCGCGGTGCTGTGGGGCTCGGCGAAGGAGGTGCTTGCCCGGGTGCTCGACGCGGTCGACCCGGAGTTGGTCGGTCGTGCGGAGCTGGCGTTGTCCGCGACGCCGGGCGTGCGCGGAGTGAGTGGCCTGCGGATGCGCTGGATCGGACACGCCCTGCACGCCGAAGCCGAACTGGAGGTCGCCCCGGACCTCAGCCTCGCCGACGCCCACCGCATCGCGCACCAAGCCGAACACCGCCTCTGCCACACCGTTCCACACCTCGGGGCCGCAACCATCCACACCCACCCCCTAACCCCACTGACCCGAACCCACCACGAACTCCTTGCACACCATCGTTAGAACGAGGTGAAGGGCACCTTTCGCCAAGTAAATTGGTAAAAGGTGCCCTTCACTCTTCACTCGAACAGTGCGAGCCGCCGCGCATCGTGAACTCGACGACGGTCACCAAGAGGTTGGGATGCTGGGTGGAAATCCCGGTTCTCGTCGGAACGACCATTCACGGGTCCCAAAACCACTAGAACCCGTTGAGGTCTATCGCTGGCTCGTTCGGCTGCGTAGCCTCGCCGAATCCGCGATTTGGGAGGTAGCGATGGCCGTAGCTGAGCCGGATCGGGCCGAATTGCAAGCCGCAGCAGCAGAACTGGGGCTGAACCTCGACGACGCGACAACCGACTCGTACCTGGCGCTCATCGCCCCCAACGTCGCGGCCTACCGGGTGGTCGACGAGCTTTCCGAACCGGCGGCGGAAATCCCGCGGCGCGAGTGGACCGAGCCCGCCGACAACCCGCTGGGCGCCTGGTACGCGCGCACCGAACTGCGCACCCGCGACGACGGCCCGCTCGCGGGCCGCACCGTTGCGCTCAAGGACAACGTGTGCCTCGCCGGGGTTCCGATGATGAACGGCGCGTCAACGCTGCGGGGCTACGTGCCGGACGTCGACGCGACGGTGGTGACCAGGCTGTTGGAGGCCGGTGCGACCATCGTGGGAAAGGCGCACTGCGAGTACTTCTGCTTCTCCGGCGGCTCGCACACCAACGCGAGCGGGGCGGTTCGCAACCCGCACAAGCCGACGCACTCCGCCGGAGGCTCCTCCTCGGGGTCCGCCGCGCTCGTCGCCGCCGGTGAAGTGGATCTGGCCATCGGCGGGGACCAGGGCGGCTCGATCCGGATTCCCTCGTCGTGGTGCGGCACGGTCGGGATGAAGCCGACGCACGGACTGGTGCCCTACACCGGGATCATGCCGATCGAGGCCACCATCGACCACACCGGCCCGATCACCGCCAACGTCGCGGACAACGCGCTGATGCTGGAGGTGATCGCCGGTCCGGACGGGCTCGATCCGCGACAGCTCGACGTCCGCCGCGACGGGTACACGCGGGCGCTGACCGGTGACTGCGCCGGACTGCGGATCGGCCTGGTGCGGGAGGGTTTCGGCACCGCCGGGTCGGAGCCGGACGTCGACGAGGCGGTGCGTGCGGCGGCGGGCGTGCTGTCGGACTTGGGCGCGAAGGTCGCCGAGGTCTCGGTGCCGCTGCACAGTTCGGGGCTGGCGATCTGGAACCCGATCGCCCTCGAAGGGCACGTGTGGCAGATGCTGCTCGGCAACGGGTTCGGCATGAACTGGCGCGGCCAGTACGTGACGAGCTTGCTGGAGGCGATGCGCGGCTGGCAGGACCGGGCCGAGGAGTTCAGCGAGTCGCTGAAGGTGTCGATGCTGGCCGGGAACCTGTTCCGGCGCCGTTACGGCGGTGCCACCTACGCCAAGGCGCAGAACCTGGCCCGCACCCTGACCGCCGCCTACGACGCGGCGCTGGTGGACTTCGACGTGCTGGTCATGCCAACGCTGCCGATGAAGGCGACTCCGCTGCCGCCCGAGGACGCGCCGCGCGAGCTGGTCATCGAGCGCGCCTTCGAGATGATCGGCAACACGGCGCCGTTCGACGCGACCGGTCACCCCGCGCTGAACCTGCCCTGCGCGACCGTCGACGACCTACCGGTCGGCATGATGCTGATCGGCCGCCACTGGGACGAAGCAACCCTCTACCAAACCGCCCACGCCTACGAAACCCGAACGACATAAGCGCCACCCGCGCGGCCCCGGATTCTCGTCCGGGTCAGGAGTGAAGGGCACCTTTGACCGACTATGCCGGTCAAAGGTGCCCTTCACCTTGTCCGCATCGGGTGACCCGCTGGCGCGGTGGTGGGTGGCTGAGTTGTTAGCTCAGAAATCTTGTGTGTGGGTGTGGGTTCGCTTTAGTCTGCTCGGCGTTGCTGGTTCGGGAGGTTTGATGTCGCAGGACGGTGAGACGCCGGTCGGCGAGCGGCTGCGCGAGTTGCGCAAGGCTCGGCGCATGACGCTGCTGTCCGTGGCGCAGCGCGCCGGGATCAGCGAGGGCTACCTGAGCCAGGTGGAACGCGGCGTGGCCAACCCCAGCATCGCGACCCTGCGCGAGATCGCCGGGGCGCTGGGCCTGCGGGTGGGCGACCTGTTCGCCGACGAAGGCGGCGGAAAGGCCCGGGTGCTGCGGCTGGCCGACCGGCCGGGCCTGGAATTCGGCGTGCTCGGCCGCAAATACCGGCTGACCCCCCGACCGGCCCGCAACGTCGAGGTGTTCATCGGCGAGTTCGACCCGGGCGGCTCAACCGGTGACGAGCCTTACACGCACGGTGAATCGGAGGAATTCCTGCTGGTCCTGGACGGGCAGGTGGAGCTGCAGCTGGACGGCGAGCGGATCGGGTTGGCCGCCGGGGACAGCGTCGACTACAGCAGCGCGACACCGCACCGCCTGGTCGAAACCGCCGGGGCCGCCGCCCGGGTCCTCTGGGTCATCAGCCCGCCCAGCTACTAGCCAGATGGGGACTCGCCCCACCGGATTTCGAGTTTCTCGGGGAGGAGTGGCATGGCCGTCAACGGCAACGTGTCGTTCTGGTTCCAGCAGATCGGCCATCCCGCGCGACGTGCGCCGCTGACGGGGTCGTGCGAGGTCGACGTGTGCATCGTCGGCGCTGGCTACAGTGGACTGTGGACCGCGTACTACCTAAAGCGGGCCGATCCGAGCCTGCGGATCGCCGTGCTGGAAAGGGAATTCGCCGGGTTCGGCGCATCCGGGCGCAACGGCGGCTGGCTGAGCGCGAAGATCCCCGGCTCCGCCAAGCGATACGCGCGGGCGCGCGGCCGGGACGCCGTGCTGGCGTTCCAGCGCCGCATGACCGATGCCGTGGACGAGGTGATCGCCGTCGCCGAAACCGAGGGCATCGACGCGGACGCCCGCAAGTCCGGCTACCTCCGCGTCGCGTACTCACCGGCCCAACTCGCGCGGCTGACCGCCTCGCACGAGGCGGACCGGCACTGGGGCCACGTCGACCAGATCGAGCTGTCCGCGGCGGAACTGACCGAACGGGTCCGCGTCGACGGCGCGCTCGGCGGCCTGTTCAACCCGCACTGCGCACGCATCAACCCGGCCAAGTTCGCCATCGGACTCGCGCGGTTGGTGGAGCGCGGCGGCGTGCCGATCTACGAGTCGACACCGGTGACCAGCATCGAGCCGGGTGCCGCGCACACCCCGTTCGGCACGGTCCGCGCGCAACACGTGGTGCGCGCCACCGAGGGGTACACCTCGTCGTTGCCCGGTGGGCGGCGCAGCGTGCTGCCGATGAACTCGTCGATGATCGTGACCGAGCCGCTGCCGACCGAGACGTGGGCGGCGATCGGCTGGCAGGGTGCGGAGCTGCTGTCCGACCAGACGCACGCCTACATGTACGGCCAGCGCACCGCGGACGGCCGGATCGCCATTGGTGGCAGGGGAAATCCCTACCGGTTCGGTGGCGGGCTGAACCCGCGCGGCAGCACCGGGGCGAGCACCGTGCAGGCGCTGCGCGAGACCCTGACGCGGATCTTCCCGAGCACCGCCACGTTGCGGATCGACCACGCCTGGTCCGGGGTGCTCGCGGTGCCCCGCGACTGGTGCGCCTCGATCCACTTCGACCGGCACACCGGGCTGGCCCGGATGGGCGGCTACACCGGACACGGCGTGACGGCGACGAACCTCGCCGCGCGGACCGTCCGAGACCTGCTGCTGGGCCGCGACACCGAACTCACCCGGCTGCCGTGGGTGGATCACCCGGTTCGCCGCTGGGAGCCGGAACCGCTGCGCTGGCTGGGAGTGCAGGGCATGTACGCCGCCTACCGCGCGGCCGACCGGACGGAATTCGGCGGCCGCACCACGACCTCGCCGATCGCCAAGATCGCCGACCTGATCTCCGGACGGTGACCACTGTGGACGCAAAGCTCAAGGCCGCCCGCCGAGCCGGACTCGGCTCGTTCATCGGCACCACCATCGAGTGGTACGACTTCTACATCTACAGCACCGCGTCGGCGCTGGTGTTCGGACCGCTGTTCTTCACCGGAACGTCGCAGGCGGCGGGCATCCTGGCGTCCTTCGCCACGCTGTGGGTGGGTTTCCTCGCCCGACCGCTGGGCGGTGTGGTCTTCGGCCACCTCGGCGACCGGATCGGGCGGCAGAAGACGCTCGTGGTCACCCTCGTGCTGATGGGCCTGGCCACGGCCGCGATCGGAGTGCTGCCGACCTTCGCCACCGCCGGGGTGCTGGCGCCGCTGCTGCTGGTGCTGCTGCGCTGCCTGCAGGGGATCGCGGTCGGCGGCGAATGGGGCGGCGCGGTGCTGATCGGCGCGGAGCACGCCCCCAAGGGGCGCGGCATCCTGTTCGGCGCCTACGCGCAGCAGGGCTCCCCGGCCGGTTCGATCCTGGCGACCCTGGCGTTCGTGTTGATCACGCGACTGCCGGACGAGGCGTTCATGACCTGGGGCTGGCGGATCCCGTTCCTGCTGTCGGCCCTGCTGGTCGTGGTGGGCCTGGTCATCCGGCTGCGGGTCGAGGAGTCGCCGGAGTTCCTGCGGGTGCGGCGGCAAGAGGCGATCGTCCGGGCACCACTGCGCGAGGTGCTCACCAAGCATCCGAAGACGCTGGTGCTCGGCGTGCTCGCCAGCTCCATCGGCATCGCCGCGACCTACTTCATCACCACGTTCATCCTGTCCTGGTCGACCACCGAGATCGGCATGGACCGATCGGTGATGCTCGACGTGCTGCTGGTGTACAGCATCGGGCAGTTCGTCACGCAGCCGTTCGGCGCTTTCGCGGCGGAGCGCTTCGGGGTGGCGCGCACCGTCGGAGTGCTGCTGACGATCAACCTGATCACGGTTCCGGTGATGTACCTGCTGGTGGGCACTGGAGGCGCGGTACCGGCGGCGGTGGGCATCACGGCGGTGGGCATCACCGGTGGGATGAACTACGCGATCCTGGCCGGGCTGCTCGCGCAGGCCTTCCCGGCCAACGTCCGCTACACCGGGATTTCCCTGTCGTACCAGCTGTGTTCGGCACTCATCGGGGGTACCGCGCCGATCATCAGCCAGGGCCTGTTCACCGGCACGGGCTCGATCGTCGCGGTGAGCGTCTACCACATGTTCCTGGTCGCCGTCTCGCTGCTCTGCTCGTTGTGGGTGCTCGCGCGCAGCAAGGCCGGTGCGGACCAGGCGGTGCCCGCCGTCCAGCGATCGTGATGCTCGCCCCGCCGAGGTGCTCCGGATCTCCGGCGTAGGCTGCCTCGCATGGGCGAGGCTGGGCGCTTCGAGCGAGTGCTGTTGGCTTGCGGGGCCATCGGCCCGGTGCTGTTCGTGGTGGCGTTCCTGGTGGAAGGGGCGTTCCGGGCGGACTACAGCCCGCTGCGGCATCCGGTGAGTTCCCTGTCGATAGGGGAGTCGGGCTGGACGCAGGCCGCGAACTTCATCGTCAGCGGCCTGCTGGTCCTCGGCTTCGCCGTCGGGCTGCGGCCCGCGCTGCGGCGCATCGGCGGTGGCCGCTGGGCCCCGGTGCTGATCGGACTGGTGGGCGCCGGGCTGATCGGCGCCGGATTCTTCGCGACGGATCCGATCAGCGGCTATCCGCCGGGCTCCCCGCCGATGGCCCCGGTGCGAACCGCGCACGGCGAACTGCACGACCTGTTCTCGACCCCGGTCTTCACGGCGCTGCCCGCGGCGTGCTGCGTCGTGGGGTACCGGCTGGCCCGCAACGGGCACCGGAGGTGGGCGGTGTATTCGATCGGCACGGCGGTGCTGTTCCTGATCGGCTTCGTGCTGACCAGCGTCGGTTTCGCCCAGAACCCGGCGCTGATGCCGATCGGCGGCCTACTGCAACGCCTGACCCTCATCATCGGCTTCACCTGGCTCGCAACCCTCGCACTCCTCTTGCCACGCCGCCAACCGGTGACCGCAGCGGAGTGAGGGGCACCCGTGACCAAGTAACTGGGTCACGGGTGCCCCTCACCCCTCATCCGAATTCATGGGGCGAGGTTGGGTGGGAAGCCGCCGGTGGCGATCGGGCCCCAGCGTTCGATGTGGATGCGGATCAGCGACTTGTTCTGCCGGATCATCGCCTGGCGGTACTCGTCCCAGTCCGGGTGTTCGCCGGAGATGCAGCGGAAGTACTCGACCAGCGCCTCGACCGCGTCCGGCATGTCCAGCACCTCGGCCCGGCCGTCGACCTGCACGTACGGGCCGTTCCAGTCGTCGGAGAGCACGCAGATCGACACCCGCGGGTCGCGGCGGGCGTTGCGGGTCTTGGCCCGCTCCGGGTAGGTCGACACGACGATCCGCCCGTCGCCGTCCACCCCGCAGGTCAGCGGGGACAGCTGCGGACGGCCGTCGGACCGGGTGGTGACCAGGATGCCCCGGTGCCGGGGCCGCAGGAACTCCAGCAGGGCATCGCGGTCGACTCGATCGGCGGTGGCGATCGCCATGGACGGCTCCTCTGTTCTGGTGGATCGCCTCAAGCGGCGGAGTGCGCCACCAGCCTAGTGGTCCGGCACAGCCGCCGCTGAAAGGTCCAAAAGGGACGGATCGCCCGCCGCCCCGCCATGAACCCTGCGCGAAACGACCAGAGCCATCCGAACGCCGGGCCGAAGCGCACGCGAAATCGCGCACCACCGATGTCACGTGCGGTGATGGTCCAGGTGTGCGCGGTTCGCGGCGGGCCCGACTCCGTGGTCCAGTGTGGATCAGGAGGATTCCAAGATCTTTGTGGGGCATTCCCGCAAGCCCGCAGAAAGCCGATGATTTGCAGGTATCCACGCCGGATTAACGAGCCCGTAGCAAGATTCCGCACCCAGCGACTCCTGGGTGCGGGAATCCGTCATTGACCGAGGTGGGGGTGCGGATTAACGTTCGACGCCGTGCAGCAACCCCGCACCACCGCGGCCGATGAACTGGACCGGCGCATCATCGCCGCGCTCCAGCTAAACGGCCGCGCGCCCTGGAGCGCGATCGCGCGGTGGGCGGGTTCCAGCGAATCGACCGTGCAGCGCCGTTTCAACGCGTTGCACGACCGCGGGCTGCTGCACGTCGTCGGCGTCGCCGACCTCAACCGCACCGACGCCGGAACGTCGATGCTGGTGCGCGTCCAGGCGTTACCGGGCAAGGGACGCGAACTGGCCGAGGCGCTGGCCGCGCGACCGGAGGCGAGGTTCCTGGCCATCGTCACCGGCGCCGCGGATCTCATCGTCGACTTCGTCGCCCGCGACAACGACGAGATGCTGCACGTGCTGTTCACCGACCTGCCCGGCGCCGACCTCATCGCGGGCACCGAGAACGTGGCGGTGATCCGCACCTTCACCTCGGCGCCGCTGTGGGACACCGGCCTGCTGCCACCGGCGGCGGCGCTGGACCTGCGCCCATCGACCAGGCTGCCCTACGACCGCGACGACTGGGACGCGCCGCCGGAGGCGCTGCCGGACCTCGAACGAGCCATCGTCGACGAGCTGGCGCGCGACGGGCGCCTGCCGATCGCCGCCCTCGCCCGCAAGCTCAGCCGCAGCGAATCCACTGTGGCCCGTGCGCTGGACCGCCTGACCGCGCGGGGAAATCTGCAGTTCCGCACGCTGGCCGAACCGCAACTGCTCGGCTTCGACGCCGAGTTCATGCTCTGGCTCTCCGTCGAGCCCGGCCAGTGGGAGGCCGCCGGGCGGCGGCTGGCCGAACATCCCGCCACCAAGTTCCTGGCCGCGTCCACCGGGCGGTTCAACCTCGTCGGTCAGATGGTGCTGCCCCGCAGGACAGACCTCGTGCGCTACATGAACGACGTGATCGGCCGGTTGCCCGGTCTGACCGCCTCGGACGTGACCCTGCACCTGGCGACGCTCAAACGCGCGTGGATCAGGGTCGACCGGTTCCACTGACGCCCCAAGGAGGCGCAAATGTCCGAATCACCAGCTCCCTGGCAGTGGCCGGAAGAAGTGTGGCGCGGTCACGTCAACGCCGTGCGCGCGGGACGTCCGCTGGCCCCGGCCGCGTGGCCCGGCGGCGCGCGGGTCGCCGTGGCGCTGTCGTTCGACTCCGACCACGAGACGATCCCGCTGCGCGACGGCGAGACCAGTCCGGGGCGGCTTGCGCAGGGCGAGTACGGTTCGCGCGTCGCGGCGCCGCGGATCCTGGACCTGCTGGCCCGCCACGAGATCCCGGCGACCTTCTTCGTCCCGGCCGTCTCCGCGCTGCTGCACCCCGAGGAAATCAAGTCCTATGTGGACGGCGGGCATGAGCTGGCGGTGCACGGCTGGATCCACGAGCGGAACACACTGCTGGGCAAGGACGACGAGACGGATCTGATCGCGCGGGCCCTGGACGTGCTGACCGATCTGTCCGGCACCCGGCCGGTGGGCATCCGGACGCCGTCCTGGGACTTCTCCGACAGCACCCTGGACACCATCCGCGAACTCGGTTTCCGGTACGACTCCTCGCTGATGGCCGACGACGAGCCCTACGAGATCATCGCGCGCGGCGAACCGACCGGGCTGGTGGAGATCCCGGTGGACTGGATCCGCGACGACGCACCGTACTTCACCATGGACCGCTACGGCGGCGTGCGTCCCTACACCCGGCCGCGCGACGTGCTGGAGATCTGGATCGACGAGTTCGACGCGGCCTACCGGGCCGGTGGGGTCTTCCAGCTGACCATGCACCCGCACGTCATCGGGCACCGGTCGCGGCTGGTGATCCTGCGCGAGCTGATCGACCACATCCGCGGACACCACGACGTCTTCTTCGCCACCCACGCCGAGCTCGGAGAGCTGGCCAGCTCGGAGTTGGGGAGCGGCAGATGACCACGAACGCGAGCACCCGGCTGACCGAAACGCACCGCAAGGCGATCGTCGCAGGCACCATCGGCAACGCCGTCGAATGGGTGGACTGGGCGCTGTACTCGATTTTCGTCAAGATCATCGCCGACGAGTTCTTCCCGCGCTCCGACGGCGCGGTCGGCCTGCTGTCCACGCTCGCGGTGTTCGCCGTCGGGTTCGTGATGCGGCCGGTGGGCGCGGCGGTGCTCGGCGCCTACGCCGACCGGCACGGCCGCAAGAAGGGCCTGACGCTGACCATCGGCCTGATGGCCGGTTCGTCGTTCGTGATCGCGCTGACCCCGAACTACGACACGATCGGCATCTTCGCCTCGATCATCCTGCTGTTCGCGCGGCTGGTGCAGGGTTTCTCGGCCGGTGGTGAGTTCGGCTCGTCCTCGGCGTTCCTGGTCGAGTCCACCGTGCCCGGCCGCCGCGCCTTCGCCGGGTCGTGGCAGCAGGTTTCGGTCGGTGGCGGCACCCTGATCGCCTCGCTGCTCGGCACGGTGCTCACCTCGACGCTCAGCGACGACGCGCTGCACTCGTGGGGCTGGCGGCTGGCCTTCGTCGTCGGCGGACTGCTCGGGCTGATCGGGTTGTGGCTGCGGGTGTCGGTCGAGGACACCCAGTCGTTCACCGCGATGTCCGCCGATGGCCGGGCGAAGGCGAATCCGCTGAAGGCGATGTTCCGGAAACACCCACGTGCGGCCCTGCGGGTCGTCGGCATCACCATCGCGGGCACCCTGACCTACTACATCTGGATCACCTACCTGCCGACCTACGCGCACATCACCACCGGAATTCCGCTCAACCAGGCGCTGCTGTCGCAGACGCTCTGCCTGGTCGTGTTCATCGTGCTGCTGCCGTTCGCGGGGATCCTCTCGGACCGGATCGGGCGCAAGCCGACGATGAGCGCCTTCGCCGCCGGGTTCGTGGTGCTGGCCTGGCCGCTGCTCGCGCTGATGAACGGCAGCTTCGTCATGTTGGTGGTCGTGCAGCTGGTCGGCATGCTGCTGATCCTGGGCTACTCGGCCAACTGCGCGGTGATCATGGCGGAGCAGTTCCCGCCGGAGGTGCGGGCGACCGGGATCGCGCTGCCGTACGCGCTGGCCGTGGCCGTCTTCGGCGGCACGGCGCCGTACATCACGACCTGGCTCAGCGAGGCCGGATACCGCGACCAGCTGTGGATCTACGTCAGCGTCGCGGCACTGGTGTCGCTGGTGGTGTACCTGACCATGCCGGAGACCAAGGACAAGGAGTTCAAGTGACCGGTCATGTGCTGATCACCGGAGCCTCGGGTGGACTGGGACGGGCCATCGCGCGGGAATTCGCCGACCACGGCGCCGAACTCATCACCTCGGTCGACATCACCGGCCCGGACGCGCTCATCGCGGACCTGGTGCAACCGGACGAACCGGCCCGGGTGGTGCGGGAGGCGTGGTCGCGGGCGCCGGTGGACGTGCTGGTCAACTGCGCCGGAATCTACCCATCGGTGGACATGCTCGACGTCAGCGCCCAGCAGTGGGACCGGATCTTCGCGCTGAACGTCCGCGCACCGGTGCTGACCACCCAGGCGCTGGCGAACCTGGCCATCGAGGCCGGACGGCCCGCGTCGGTGGTGAACATCTCCTCCGGGGCGGCGCTGCGCTCCCGACCCGGCGGCGGGCCCTACGCGAGCTCGAAGGCGGCATTGGAAATGGCCACCCGCGCCGCCGCGCTCGAACTGGGCGAGCACTCGATCCGGGTCAACGCGGTCAGTCCCGGATTCGTGGCGGTGCGCAGCGACTGCAACCCGGTCACCCCGGAGTACACCACCGTGATGTCGCGAAACCCGTTGGGACGCCCGGGAACCCCGGCTGACATCGCGCGCGCCGTGCGGTGGGTCGCCGGGCCCGAGGCGTCGTGGATGACCGGGGAGGTCGTGCGCATCGACGGGGGCTCGAACGCCGGTGCCGCACACCTGCCCAGGCTCTGGCCATCGGCTACCGGAGCAGCCCGATGACCGGGCGCTACACCGTGGTCGGCGGTGGCGCGATCGGTGGCACGCTCGCATTCGACCTGGCCCGAGCCGGGCACGACGTGTCGATCGTGGACGCCGATGCGGCGCACGTCCAGGCGATCCGGGACCACGGGCTGCGCCTGGAACGGGCCGGACATCGCAGCGCCGCGGCGCTTCCGGCGAGCACGCCGGAGGAGTTCACCGGCACGCTGGACCGGGTGCTGCTCGCGGTCAAGGCGCAGGCCACTCCGGTGGCGGCGAAGTGGATCGCCGAACGGCTCGGCCCGGACGGCTTCGTCGTGTCGGTGCAGAACGGGTTCAACGAAGCGGAAATCGCCCAGCACGTGGGCTGGCCGCGCACCGTCGCGGCGTTCGTCAACCTCTTCGCCGACGTGGTCGAGCCCGGTGTGGTGCGCGATGGCGGGGCGGGTGCGCTGGTGGTCGGCGAGCCGCGCGGCGCCGCGGTGTCGCGGCGGATTCTGGACCTGGTGCACGACCTGCAGGCGTGGGGACCGGCGCGGGCCAGCGACAACGTCGACGGATTCCTCTGGGCCAAAGCGGGTTTCGGCGCGATGCTGGCCGCGACCGCACTGGCCGACGCGCCGATGGCCGACCTGATCGAACGGCACGCCACCGCGATGCACGCGCTCGCCGAGGAGGTCTTCGACATCGCGACAGACCTCGGGATCACGCTGGAGGCCTTCGACGCGTTCGAGCCGACGGCCTTCGCCCGCGGTGCGGCCGCGACGGACCGGCAGGCCGCGACGGCGCGGCTGGTGGCGTGGTTGCGCACCCAGCCCAAGGACCGCAGCGGCATCTGGCGGGACCTCGCGGTCCGGCGTCGGCCGGTCGAGGTCACCACCCACTACCGGAGCCTGCTGGACCAGGCCGACGTGCCGTTGCTGCGGACCGTGCTCGACGGACTGCGCGAGCTGGAGCGGGATCCGAGCGGGATGTCCGAAGCGCGGCTTCGCGAACTTGACAGACTGGCGCAGCAACCGGAAGGAGCCCCATGAACACCGTGTTGACCGACGAGCAGGCCGAGGCGGTCCGCGCTTGGTTGGCGGAGCGCGAGGATCAGATCCTGGCCGACATCGGCGACTACGTGCGCATCGAAAGCCCCAGCGACGACGTCGACGCCCTGGCGAAGTGCCTGGACTGGTTGGAGAACTGGCTCGACGAGCGGCTGGGCCAGCCCGAGGGACGGCAGCTGCACGAACGCCAGGGCGCCGGTGACATCAGCATCCGCCGCTATGCCGGGGCGGGGGAGCCGCTGTTGCTGCTCGCGCACTACGACACGGTGTGGCCGCTCGGGACGATCGAGGAGATCCCGTTCCACCGCGCCGGTGACACGCTGACCGGACCCGGGGTCTTCGACATGAAAGCTGGCCTGGTGCAAGCGGTTTGGGCGTTGCGCGCGCTGGACGCGCTGGGGCTGCCCAAACCCGCCTTCGCGCTGCTGCTCAACGGCGACGAGGAGACCGGGAGCAAGGCGTCTTCGGGCGTCATCCGCGAGGAAGCCGAGCTCGCTCGGGCGGCGCTGTGCTTCGAGGCGAGCGCCGACGGTGCGATCAAGACCTCCCGCAAGGGGGTCGGGTTGTTCACCGTGACCGTGACCGGCGAGGAAGGGCACGCCGGGCTCGATCCCACCGCGGGGTCGAGCGCGGTGCACGAGCTCGCGCACCAGATCGTCGCCTGCCGCGCGTTGCAGGACCTGGACGCGGGCACGTCGGTCAACATCGGCGTGGTGCGCGGTGGCACGCGCCCCAACGTCACGGCCGGGTCGGCGGTCGCCGAACTGGACATCCGGGTGGCCAGCGTCGCCGAGCAGGACCGCATCTCCGCCGGGCTGGCCGCGTTGAGCCCGGTCGATCCGTTGGCGAAGATCGAGGTCACCGGCGGGTGGAACCGGCCGGTGTTCGAGCGCACCGAGGGCGTGGCCGAACTGTTCGGACTGGCCAGGGAATGCGCGGCGGCGCTGGGGCTGGACCTGCGGGAGATCGCGGTGGGCGGCGCCAGCGACGGCAACTTCGTGCTCGCCGCGGGAACCCCGGTGCTCGACGGCATCGGCGCGGTCGGGGCCGGGGCGCACGCCCGCAGCGAGCACGCCACGGTCAGCGGCATGATCGAACGCGCCGCCCTGGCCGCAGGTGTCCTCGCCGCGCTGGCCCGGTAGTTCGGTGGGGGGGGGGGG
>NZ_JBQQBO010000040.1:0-51883 GCF_052246905.1 Saccharopolyspora antiqui | reverse complement strand
GTGCAGCGACAGCAGCCGCAGGTCGACGCCGTCCTTGCCGACGGCGGTGTTGAGCAGTCCGAGCGCCTCGCGGGCAGGCTGGTTGCCGGAGCGCCGGTTCTCCCGCTCGATCGCCTGCTGGACGGCCTTCGCGGTCAGCCCGGTCGGGAACCTCGGGGTGCTGTCGAAAGCCGTGAGGAGTTTGAAGCTGTCGAGTTTTCCGTGCAGGAGCTCGGGAATCCCGGTGACCTCGGCGTCGCCGAGCAACGCCTTCAACCGGCGGAACAGGGTGTCGGGCAGGCCGCTGGTCTTGGGCAGGTCCAGCGGCGCTGCGGTCTGCACCCCGGCCGCGGCCAGCGCCCGGTCGACCTCGGCGGGGGCCAGCTGGCCGAACGTCTCGCGCATCGCCTCCAGCTGGCCGGGCGTGATCATGCCGAGCTCGCCGAAGTTCACCTTCAGCATCCCGACCAGCTCGTCGACCTGCTCCTTGCTCGCCCCGGCCCGGTCGCTGTCGCGGTCGCGCCACCAGGCCATCCGCGACATCGCGTCGCCGTGCACGCGGCGCAGTTCCTCGTCCTCGCGCAGGAACGCCTTGTAGACGCTGGTGGTGAAGCTGGACTTCGCGGTGGACTGGGCGCTCTTGTTCCAGTGCGAGCGGATCTGGGCCAGTCGCTGCGACAGCTGCGCGTCGGAGAAGCCCAGTTCGACGGCGTACCTGGTCAGCAGGTCGTCGGGTAATCGGCCGCCGCGCCCCCGCAACGGCCGCACCACATCGCGCTCGTAGGCCTTCGCATCGAAAGGGCCCATCAGCCCGAGACCGTTATCCCGGCGACTACCTTGGTGGCCGCCTCGACCTCTTCGTCGCTGCGCACGCTGACCCGCACCTTGATGTCCAGCGACTTGCCGGTGGAGGGTTCGGTGGCGGTCAGTTCCAGCAGGCCCTCGTCGTCGACGGTCATCCGGATGTTCACCGGCGAACCGGCGGGCAGCGACGGCAGCCCGTCGATCAGGCCCTTGCCCTCGTTGATCGGCTTGTTCTCCGACATCTCCGGCCCGGCGACCACCCCGGACTGCTCGAAGAGCTCGATGCTCACCCCGGTCTGGCCCTCTTCGACGGTGGCCGCCTCCAGCACCCGTTCGTCGGTGGGCAGCGAGTCGTTGGCGTGCACCAGGTGCTTGACGAAGTGCCGCTCTGGCTTGCTGTGCCAGTCCGGGTCGCTGGTGTCCACGAGCTTCACGCCGAAGGCCTTCGGCAGCACGTTGCGGGTCTGCTTGGCGGCCAGGTTCTCCAGCGCCTGGACCGAAATCCCGGTCTGCTGGGCCACGTTCTGGACGGCCTCGGTGACCCCGGCCGCGCCGTGCTGCTCGGCTTCGGCCATTTCGCGATGCACCACGCGGCCGAGCGCGTACAGCGCGGCGCCCTTGGCGACCGCCAGGTCCGGGTCGTGCAGCTTGGGGTCCCAACCGAATTCGGCGCGCAGCCGCTCGACGACCGCTGGCATCTTCGTCGATCCGCCCACCAGCAGCACGTCGTCGATCGTCGTGCCCGGCTGCTTGGTCTCCAAGGTGCTCAGGGTGCGCCGGACGATGTCGATGGTCTTGTCCAGCAGGTCCCCGGTCTCGGCCTCGAACTGCGCGCGGGTCACCTCGACGCGGGCGCTGACCCCGGCACCGCGCAGCGCCACCGCGCGGGATTCCGCTTTGGACAGTTGCTTCTTGGTGTCCTCGGCGGTGGTCGCCAGCGACTGCAGGAACTCCTCGTCGTCCTCGACCTCGGTGTCCTCCGGCGCCTGCTCCTGGAACTTCGCCAGCAGGTGGTTGCGCAGCCGCAGGTCCCAGTCCGCGCCGCCGAGGTGGTCGTCGCCGTCGGTGCACAGCACCACGATCTCGTCCTTGGACACCCGGATCACCGTGGTGTCGAAGGTGCCACCGCCGAGGTCGTAGACCAGGATCGTCTTGTCGTCGGCCTCGGTGGTCGCCTCGTAGTGCAGGGCCGCGGCCACCGGCTCGGGCACGATGCCGATGACGTCCAGCCCGGCGATCTTGCCCGCGTTCTTGGTCGCGCTGCGCTCCAGCATGCCGAAGTAGGCGGGCACGGTGACCACCGCGCGGGTCACCTCACCACCGGTGTGCGCGGCGGCGTCCTGGGCGAGCTGCTTGAGGATCAGCGCCGAGATCGACTCCGGGGTGTAGGTGGTGCCGTGGAACTCGAACTGCGCCTCGCTGCCCATCTGCCGCTTGATCAGCGACACCACTCGATCCGGGTCGATGATCGCCGAGTTCTTGGCCACCGAGCCGACGACCACATTGGACTCGTTCTCGAAGAACACCACCGACGGCGTGGTCTCGCTGCTGTCGGTGTTGCGGCACACGGTCGGGCGGCCGGTCTCGTCCACGTAAGAGATGGCCGAGTAGGTGGTGCCCAGGTCGATGCCGAACACCTTCAGGTCGCTGTCAGACATCTGCGCTCATCCCCTCTGCTCGCGGGCTCTGGTCGGTGGTCGGCGCGGTTTCGGCGCTCCAGCGGTACACGTGCACCCGCGCGGGGACGGTCACGCGATCGGTCGAGGTGTCCAGGTATCCGTCGGAGACGACGACGGCGATCCGCTCGTGCTGCGCGGGGTCGTCGGCCGGGAGGACCCGGATGGCGCGGTGTTCGCGCGCGGAGAACTCGGCGCCGACCGCCGGTTGGATCGGCACGCTGCCGCAGCGCTCCAAGGCCTGTTCCGCGCTCAGCGCGAAGGATTCCAGCAGATCCGCGACCTGCTGGCGATCGAGTTCGGCGGGCAGCGTGCGGGCTTGGTGCAGCAGGTCCTTGCGGAGGTTCTGCAGATCCGTGGTGATCGGGCGCAGCACGAGGTTCTGCTCCCCGGCGCGCAGCCGCTCCACCTCGGCGTGCAGCTTGTCGATCACCCGCTCCCGCGCGGCGGCGCGGTCGTGGTGCTGGCGAACCTGCTCGGTGAGCCCGGCGACCGCCGCGGCGAGCTCCACGACCGGATCCGGTTCGTCGGGCAGCGGTTCGTCGGGCGGGGCGGTTTCCGGTAATGGGTCGGCCGATTCCGGCAGGTCCGCCAGGTCGACGGATTCCGGCGCGACAACCGATTCCACCGGTTCACCGAGTGCCGTTGCCCGGTTGTCTTGCCCTGGCCCGTCGTGCCCTGGCTCGTCGTGCATGATCCCGCCCGCCTCGCTGCCCACCGCCGCCGTGTGATCGGTGTGATCAGTTGATGATCACCGACTTTAGTATCGTCGCATCCCGTTCGAACGGGATTCACCGACTTTCGACGGCACAGCGCTGCGAGCGGTTCCCCGGCCACGTTGGGCCGAAACGGTGATCGCGCGGGTGGTGGGCTGCGGCGGTCGGGGCGAGGACGCCGCAGCCCGCGTGCTCACCGCTTGGCGAGCACGTCCTCGCGGAACACCTGCGGTGCGATTCGCACGCCTTCGGCGAAGTTGCGCTCCACCTCGGCGATCTCGTCCGGGTTCGGCGTCGCGTTGTCGCAGTCCGTTCCCGCGCTGGCGCCCGACATCAGATCCGCGCACACCCCGGTGCGGTTGTCCGGCAGGCCGAGGATGTGGCCGAATTCGTGCGCCGCGATGCGGACGGTGTGGTGGCCCTCGTCCACCGCTTGGCGGCCCATCCAGATCCGGCCCTGGCCGAGGCCGGTCACCTCGGCGCGCGGCCAGCCGTCATCGGCGAGCACGACGACGTCGGCGGAGCCGCCGGTGGCCGGTTCCAACCGGACGCCCTGCACGTTGTCGTTCCAGACCTGCGCACCGGCGTCCACCGCATCGCGGAATTCCGCCGCCTGGCTGGCGTCGTAGGTGACGACCCGGACGTTTGCCGGGGCCGCCGCGACCGCCACCGGAACACCGAGCGCGATGAGAAATGCGATGAACAGACCGACGACGGGCCGTACCGTTCGAGGCAGGATCATCTGCACCAAACCTCCCTAGCAGACCGGATCACAGTGCCCCCGAACGTATTGCCAGCCGCTGCACCGCAGGGCGACCTGGCGTAGATGTGCCAGCCGTGCGAATTTCGCGGAATACGAACAGTGGTGAGATCTGGAGGCCCGATGGACGAGCTCGAACCGATGCCGCAGGACTGGCGCCGGGCGCTGGCGATCGTCGCCCACCCCGACGACCTGGAGTACGGCTGCTCCGGTGCGGTGGCCGCCTGGACCGCCAGCGGCCGGGAGGTCTCATACCTGCTGGTGACGCGCGGTGAGGCGGGCATCGACAGCCTCGCCCCGGAGGAGGCCGGGCCGCTGCGCGAGGTCGAGCAGCACGCCAGCGCCGCGAAGGTCGGCGTGCACTCGGTGGACTTCCTGGACCACCGCGACGGGGTGATCGAATACGGCCTGCCGCTGCGCCGGGACATCGCCCGCGCCATCCGGGAACACCGGCCGGGCCTGGTGATCACGGTCAACCACCACGACACCTGGGGGCCGGGCAGCTGGAACAGCGCCGACCACCGCGCCGTCGGGCGGGCGGTGCTGGACGCGGTCGCCGACGCCGGGAACCGCTGGATCTTCCCGGAGCTGCGCGAGCAGGGCTACGAGCCCTGGCAGGGCGTGCGTTGGGTCGGGCTCGCCGCGTCGCCGCACCCCACCCACGCGGTGGACATCACCGACGTGCTGGAGCAGGCGGTGGCGGCGCTGGCCGCGCATCGGACCTACCTGGAGGCGTTGAGCGATGAGCCCGCCGAGCAGCAGGCCCGCGAGATCGTGGCGGATGCCGCCAGCCAGCACGCCGACCGCTTCGGCGGCCGAGCCTGCGTCACCTTCGAACTCTTCGGAGCATGAACATCGGCACAGGTCGTTCCGGCGAGAACCGGAACGCTCACCAACCGAGTGCGGGCAGGCCGATGGCCGCGTCGACTGCGATGGCCACGAACAGCAGCGCCAGGTACGAGTTCGACAGGTGGAACAGCTTCATCGGGTTGTAGGCCGCGCCGCTGCGCACCGCCGCGTGCAGGCGTTGCGCGACGATCAGGAACGCCACCCCGCCCAGCACCGCGAACGCCACGTACACCCAGCTGGTCACCGGCACCAGCAGCAACGTGCACCCCACGGTGGCCCAGCTGTAGGCCAGGATCCGCGCCGAGACCTGCCGCGTGGTGGCGACCACCGGCAGCATCGGCACCCCGGCGCGCGCGTAGTCGTCCTTGTACTTCATGGCCAGCGACCAGAAGTGCGGCGGCGTCCACAGGAACACCACGCCGAACATCACCAGCGCGGGCCACTCCACCTTGCCGGTCACCGCGGCCCACCCGACCACCACGGGCATGCAACCGGCCGCACCGCCCCACACGATGTTCTGCGAGGTCCGGCGCTTGAGCACCAGCGTGTAGACGAAGACGTAGAACAAGATCGCGGCGGTCGCGAGCACCGCGGCCAGCAGGTTCGCCCCCGCCCACAGCACGGCGAACGACACCACGCCCAGCACGATGCCGAAGATCAGCGCGTTGCGCCGCGGCACCTCGTAGCGGACCAGCGGGCGCTTCTTGGTCCGGTCCATCACCGCGTCGATGTCCGAGTCCGCGACGCAGTTGAGCGCGTTGGCGCTACCGGCCGACATGGCACCACCGACCAGCGTCACGATCACCAGCCACAGCGACGGGATGCCGCGCTGCGCGAGGAACATCGCGGGGATCGTGGTGACCAGCAGCAGTTCGATGACGCGCGGTTTGGTCAACGCCAGGTAGGCGGCCAGCGCACCGCGCCGACGGCCGGAAGGCGGGCGGCCGGGGGTCGGCGTCGATTCGGGGATCATGGATTCGGGAGTTGCTGTCATCAGGCCCGCGATTCCTCCGACTTCGCGGCGCGCTGCGGCGTGACGATCGGCTTGCCCGCCATCCGAAGCTCGTGCCACTGCACCACCTTGCGCTCCGCGAAGAACGCGCCGAACGGGACGGTGCCAGCCAGCAACACCAGCAACATTCGACCGATCGGCACCCGCAGTTGCGTGGTGGCGACCACGGCGACGAGCAGGTAGACCATGTACAGCCAGCCGTGCGCCACACCGATCCGGAAGGCCCACGTCTGACCGAACTGCTGGGGCCCGGAGCCCTCCGCCCACCAGCCGACGAAGTGGCCGTACTTGAGCACCACCGCGGCGCACAACAGGATCAGCAGCACCGCGGTGACGTACGCCATGATCCGGTAGAAGGTCAGCACGCCAGGCTTCACGCCAATCCCTCAATCCCGCCTCGGGTCTAGAACACCGATGTCAATAGACCGTACGCCACAGGCCATCGGTGCCCGCGCCGGACCTCGGGCAAGAGTGGCGCCGCCCACCCGCCGAAGGGTTCGGCTCGGTCGCCTCGGGTGGCCGGATCAGCTGCGGGTGAGGACGTAGTCGCGGGCGGGCCGGGCGACCCGGCGGCGGGCCAGGACGGAGTCGCGGATCTCGCCCGCGCGCACCGCGCCGTTGGACAGCAGCGACGAGGTCAGGCCGTGCGTGTGCTCGGTGCCGCCCTGCAGGTAGATGCCGCCCTGGAAGCCGCCGGTGGTGCGGACCCGGTAGTCGCGTTCGACCTGCGGTTGGCCGTGGTCGTCCCGCGCGCAGTGCCGGGCGGTCTCGCCGAGCAGCCGGAACGGGTCGCGGGGCCGACAGCCGGTCGCGTAGACGAGCACGTCGGACTCCAGCACCGACCGGTCGCCGGAGGGCAGGAACTCGACGGTCACCGCGACGCCGTCGGTGCGCGCCGCGACGTCGGTGACGCGGGAGGCGTTGAAGATCCGCAGCCGCTGCTTGCCCTGCACCTTCTCCTGGTATGCGCGGGCGTACAGCTGTTCGATGAGGTCGAGGTCGACGACCGAGTAGTTGGTGTTGCGGTGGTAGTCCAGCAGGCTCCGGCGCACCTCCGGGGACGCCGTGTAGAAGTCGTCCACCGCCTGCGGGTCGAAGATCCGGTTGGCGAACGGGCTGTCGTCGGCGGGGCTGAACCCGTACCGGCTGAACACCGAGCACACCTCGGCTTCGGGGAAGGTCCGGTGCAGGTATTCGGTGACTTCGGCGGCGCTCTGCCCGGCGCCGACCACGGTGCAGCGGCGCGGCGCGGCGGTCAGCTCGCCGACCCGGTGCAGCAGATCGAGGTTGTGCCACACCCGGTCCCCGAGCTGCGCACCGTCGGGCAGGCTCGCTTCCAACCCAACCGCGAGCACGATGTTGCGCGCCCGGTGCACCGTCAGTCGACCGCCGTGGCGCACCGCGACCTCGAAGTGGTCGCGGGTCGGGTGGACTTCGACGACTTCCGAGTCGTAGCGCACCGCGTCGGCGACGCGGGCCGCGGCCCACTCCAGGTAGTCGTGGTATTCGACGCGGGTCGGGAACATCGTCTTGTGGTTGATGAAGTCGACCAGCCGCTGCTTGTCGTGCAGATAGGCCAGGAACGAGAAGTCGCTGGCCGGGTTGCGCATGGTGACCAGGTCTTTGAGGAACGACACCTGCATGGTGGTGCCTTCGATGAGCATGCCCTGGTGCCAGCCGAAGGCCTCCTGCCGTTCGAAGAACACACCGTCGAGCCGGTCCGCTTCGGGCGCGGTGCCGTTGTGCTCCTCGATCGCGATGGCCAGCGCCAGGTTGGACGGCCCGAAACCGATCCCCAGGATGTCGTGGACTTCTTCGTCAACCGGTGCCGCAGACACGTTGTCCCCTCGCCTCGCCGGTGCCCGTTGCGCGGGCACGCCGATTTACCGGCGAAATCGGGGGATCTCGCCGGAGTCCGGACCGGTCCTGTCAGTCCCGGTCGTGGTTGTGCTTGTCGTGGTATTCCGTTTCGGCCATGCCGTATTTCCAGTAACCGATGGCGAGCACCGATTGCGCGTCCATGCCGCGATCGGTGCGCAGGTGGCGGCGGATCCCCCGGACCACGGTGGACTCCCCCGCGACCCAAGCCGAAACATCCACGCCCGACGGCATTTCCAGCTGCTGCACGGCGTCGATGAGTCGCCGCGAGCGACCGGCCGTCGCGCCGTCGCGGTGCAGCCACGTCCACCGCAGGTCCGGTGGGCTTTCGACGTGCTGCTGGTCCGCCGCGGCGCCGATCTCGACGAACACCTGGCCGCGCGCGGTCGGCGGCAGGCCTTCGACGATCGTGGCGATGGCGGGCAGCGCCGTCGCGTCGCCGACCAGCAGGTACCAGTCGGCTGCCCGGCAGGTCTTGCCGCCAGGCCCCATCACGCCTAGGTGGTCGCCGGGGCGAGCGCCCCGCGCCCAGTTGGCGGCCACGCCGTGTTCGCCGTGCAGCACGAAGTCCACGTCGAGTTCGCCGCGGGCCTCGTCGTAGCGGCGGACGGTGTAGGTGCGCATGGTCGGCCGCTCGGGTGGTTCGGGCCACCGGTAGCGGCCGGTCTCCTCGTCCAGCACCGGCAGCGCCGGTCGTTGTTGTCCCTGCTGCGGCACGAAGACCTTGATGTTCGGGCCGGTGTGCTCGTCGCGGAATCCCGCGAGCTCCGCGCCGCCCAAGGTGATCCGCCGCATCGACGGGCTCAGCTCAGCGGTGCGCAGGACCTGCAGGTCGCGCGCCGGGGGACGGCTGCGCCGGAGTCGGTCCGCAGTACCCATCGACCATGCGTTCCTTCCTGCTCCACCAACGATCACGCCAGTTAAGGCTAGCCTAACCATAGAAAGGGTCGGTTGTCTTCCCCGCGGTGGCTCAGATCTCTCGCGATCCCCACTGCGCTCACGAGCGTTGCGCCGCAGCGGGTTCCGGGCGCAGCACCGCGGAATCCTTGATGCGCAACGCAAGGATCACGCCGACCAGCGCGAACGCCGCCGACACCAGCATCGCGAGGTGGTAGGCGGCCAGCCCGCCGGTCCCGATCGCCGCGAGCACGCTGGCGGTTATCGCCACGCCCAGCGCGGAGCCGACCTGGCGCTGCACGTTGAACAGCGTGGCAGCTCCGCCGGTCGCCGACCCGCTGATCGTGGCGAACGCGACGACCTGCAGTTCGGCGGAGGCGGCGCCGACGAAGAACCCGGACGCCAGCTGCACGAGCGCGGCGTGCCACGCGTCCCCGGCGCCGATCGTGTTCATCAGCGCGAACGACACCGCGGCACCGAACATCGCGATCGCGATGACCAGCCGCGGCCCCCACCGCCGGTGCGCCCAGCCGACCAGCTGCGAGGCGATCATCAGCCCGATCGCCTTCGGCAACGTCACCAACCCGGTCTCCCACGCCGACGCACCCAAACCCGACTGGTACATCAGGGTGAAGCCGTAGAGCGTGCCGAGGAATCCGGCAACGCACACGAACAGGATCGCGCTCGCCCGCCGGAACGAGGCGTCGGCGAACAACCGCAGGTCGAGCATCGGCTGCGCGGCGCGCAACTGGGTGCGGACCAGCGCTGCCAGGCAACCGATTCCGGCCAGCCCGCAGGCCCAGAAGTGCGGCGAGCCGGGGCCGGTGTGCGCCACCGCCTCCAGGGCGTACATGACCAGTCCGACGCCCGGCGCGGCCAGCGCGAACCCGAGCAGGTCGAAGCGCTTCCCACCGGATTCGACGTGCTCGGCCAGCAACAGCGCGCCGAAAACCAGCGCGAGCAGACCGACCGGCACGTTCACGTAGAAACCCCACCGCCAGGTCAGGTTGTCCACGAAGAAACCGCCCAGCACCGGGCCGAGCGCGGGGGCCACCGCGGTCGGCAGGATCAGCACGCGGGACAGCCGGATCCGCTGCTCCGGCGGATACGCCCGGAACAGCATGGTCAGCGCGACCGGGCTCATCACGCCGCCACCGGCGCCCTGCAACACCCGCGCGAGGGTCAGCTGGGTCAGGTCCCCGGCCAGTCCGCACAGCGCCGATGCGGCGACGAAAGCCCCGAAGGCGGCGAGGAAAACCCGCTTGGTGCCGAACCGGTCGCCCAGCCAGCCCGACACCGGGATGCAAACCGCCAGGCTGACCAGGTAGCCGACGTTGACCGCCGAGGTGGCGCTGGGCGGCACGGCGAACTCGGCGCCGATCGCGGGCAGCGCCACGTTGACGATCGTGGCGTCCATGCCGTTCATGAACATCGCCGCGACGTAGCAGACGCACACCGCGACCTGCGCGGGTACCGCGCGGCGAACCGCCGCCATCAGCGCGCTGGTCGCATGTCGGTCCAGTTCACCTCGATGTGGTCCACGCAGGATTCCCGGTCGGCGGGGCCGTGCGCGACGGTCCACCCGGCGGGCACCGCGATCGCGGCGGGCCACAGGGAGTACTGGTCCTGCTCGTTGATCAGCGCGTAGTACGCCGCGTCGGGGTCTTCGAACGGGTTGGTCATGCTGCTGCTCCTCCAACGTTCACGGTGCCTCGCGTAGCTGCCGGTCGACGATCGCGGCGATCTCGGCGAGCGGGCCGCGTTGCGTCATGTCCTTGTGCTCGCAGGCGATGTCGTGGTTGTGCACGGTGCCGTCGACGTAGGGCCGCCACAGCTGCGCGGTCAGCGACGCCTTGGCGGGGTTGACCGTGGCGGTGAAGAACAGCACGTCGCCCCGGTACTTGTCGTGGTCGGCCTGGTTCTCCAGCACCGCGCAGTTGGCGAAGTTGTCGATGACCGCGGTGATGGTGTGCGGTTCGAGGTTGGCCAGCGCGCTGCCCTCGGCCGACAGGATCGCCATCACCTCGGCGCGGCCCAGCGGCCCGTTGTCCAGCGGCCCGTTGTCCAGTTCCGAGAGGTCGTAACCGGCCATGTAGAGCAGCGCCTTGAGCGCTTCCGCTTCGGTCGGCAGTTCGTCCCAGACGTCCTTCGGGTAGGAGTCGAGCATGCACAGCAGCCGCACTTCTTCGCCCTGCGCTTGCAGGTGCGTGCTCATCTCGTGCGCGACGACGCCGCCGAAGGACCAGCCGAGGAAGTGGTACGGCCCGTGCGGCTGCACCTGCCGGATGTGCGCCAGGTATTCGGCGGCCATCTCCGACAGGCTGGCCGCCACCGGCTTCGGCTCGGCCAACCCCCGGGACTGGATGCCGTAGATCGGCCGCTCGGCGTCGATGTGCCCCAGCAGTCCGGAGAACGGCCAGGCCAGCCCGGCGGCCGGGTGCACGCAGAACAGCGGTGGTTCGCTGCCTTCGGTGCGCAGCGGCAGCAGGATCTCCAGCGCGTCCCGCGAACCCCCCTGCGAACTCCTCCGCGAATCCCCACTGCGCAGCCGCTCCGCTAGACCGGCCACGGTCGGCGCGGCGAACAGGCTGCCGACGTTGAGCCGCACCCCCAACGCGTCCCGGACCCGGCCGATCAGCTTGGCCGCCAGCAGCGAATGCCCGCCCAGGTCGAAGAAACCGTCGTGCACCCCGACCCGAGGCAGCCCGAGCACCTCCGCGAACAGTCCACAGAGGATTTCTTCGGTGGGGTTGCGCGGCACGGTGCCGCCGACGGCTTCGCCGAGGTCCGGTGCGGGCAGCGCCCGGCGGTCGAGTTTCCCGTTGGGCAGCAACGGCAAGGCGTCGACGAACACGATGGCCGCGGGCACCATGTGATCCGGCAGCGACTCGCCGACGTGCCGCCGCAGCGCCGCGCTGTCACCACCGCCGACCACGTAACCCACCAGGCGCTTGTCACCGGGGGTGTCCTCGCGCACCACGGCCGCGACCTGCGCGACATCGGGATGCCGCGCCAGCACCGCTTCGACCTCGCCGAGCTCGATGCGGAAGCCGCGGATCTTCACCTGGTCGTCGGCTCGCCCGGCGAAGTCCAGCACCCCGTCGGTTCGCCAGCGCACCAGATCTCCGGTGCGGTACATCCGGGAGCCGGGCGGCCCGAACGGGTCCGCGACGAACCGCTCGGCGGTCAGCCCCGGCCGGTTCAAGTAGCCGCGGGCCAACCCGAGCCCGGCGACGTGCAGTTCGCCGACCACGCCGGGCGGGGTGGGTTGCAGCGCCTGGTCCAGCACGTAGAGCCGAGTTCCCGGGTCGGGCACGCCGATCGGGACCGAGGTTCCGACGGCGTCCGGATCGCAGTCCCCCGGATCGCAGTCCCACAGCGTCGAGTTGACGGTCGCTTCGGTCGGCCCGTAGCAGTTGAGCATCCGGCGGTCCCGCGCCCACCGCAGCACCAGCTCGGAGGGCACCTTCTCGGCCCCGCACAGCAGGGTCGCGCCCGGCGGCAGCTCGGTGTCGGGCGGGAACATGCCCATCATCGACGGCCCGATGGCCAGGTGCGTGACGCGGTGCCGACGGGCGTACTCGGCCAGCGGCTCGCCGGGCACCCGCCGATCCGAGGGCACCACGACGAGCGTGCCGCCGCTGAGCAACCCCATGCAGATCTCCCAGAACGCCACGTCGAAGCTGGGCGAGGCGAACTGCAGCACCCGGCTGTCGGCCGTGATGCCGACCCGCTGGGTCTGGGTGGCCAGCAGTTTGGCGATGCCCCGGTGCGGCACGACGACGCCCTTGGGCGTGCCGGTCGATCCGGACGTGTAGATGACGTATGCCGCGTCGTCCAGCTGCGGCTGCGCCACCGAAACCGCAGCACTCGGGCTGTCGTAGCAGCTCACCAGGGTCACCGGCAGGTCGGCGCGCGGATCGTCGGTGAGCACCAGGCGGGGCTTGGCGTCGTCGACCATGTGCCGCAGCCGTTCCACCGGGTACTCCGGGTCCAGCGCCAGGTACGCCGCACCGGCGGTCATCACCGCGAGCAGGCCGACGATCAGCTCGGTTGATCGCGGCAGCAGCACGCCGACGATGTCACCCGGCCCGACGCCGTGTTCGGCCAGCAGCCGCGCCTGTGCGGTCACGCGCCGGTCGAGCTCGCGGTAGGTCAGCTCGGTGTCTTCGAAGATCAACGCGGGTTCGTCCGGCCGCTGCGCGGCGATCCGGGCGAACAGTTCGGGGAAGGTGCCGCCGGGTGCCGGTTCGCCGACGGCGTCACCCCAGGCCAGCACCTGCTGCCGCGCCTCGGCGCCCAACACGTCCAGGCGGCTGATCGGCGTGTGCGGCTCGACGGCCGCCGCGGTGAGCAGCCGGACGAACCGCGCGGCCAGGTCCTCGACGGTGTGCCGGGAGAACAGGTCGGTGCTGAACTGCACCAGTCCGTCGACTCCGCCGTCGGCGCGTTCGTCGAGGCTGAACGCCAGGTCGAACTTGGCCGCCCCGGCGGACACGGTGTCCACTGTGGTCCGAAGTCCGGGCAGCTCCGCCGGGACGGCCTCGGCGGCGCCCCAGTACGCGAGCATCACCTGGAACAGCGGGTGCCGGGACAGCGATCGGGCGGGGCCCAGCACCTCGGCCAACCGCTCGAAGGGCAGGTCGGCGTTCTCGAAGGCGGCCAGGTCGACGTGGCGCACCCGGTCGACGAGTTCGGCGAACCCGGGTTCCCCCGAGGTGTCGGTGCGCAGCACGAGGCTGTTGACGAAGAACCCGACCAGATCGTCGAGCGCGTCGTCACCGCGACCGGCCACCGGCGTGCCGATCGGGATGTCGGTACCGGCGCCCATTCGGGTCAGCAGCGCCGCCAGCCCGGCCTGCAGCACCATGAACACGGTGGCCTGGCGCTCCCCGGCCAGCCGCCGAAGCCGCTGGTGCAACGCCTGGTCGAGCTCGAACCGCACCGAGTCGCCCTGGTGGCTGGACACCGCTGGGCGCGGGAAGTCGGTGGGCAGCTCCAGCTGATCCGGCAGGTCGGCCAAGGCCTGCCGCCAGAACTCCAGCTGCCGCGCCCCCAGGCCGGTCGGATCGGACTCGGCGCCGAGCAGTTCCCGCTGCCAGAGCGCGTAATCCACGTACTGCACCGGAAGTTCGTCCCAATCCGGGGCCGTACCGGTCAGGCGCGCGGCGTAGGCGGCCGAGAGGTCCCGCACCAGTGGCCGCGTCGACCACTCGTCACCGGCCACGTGGTGCAGCAGCACCAGCAGCAGGTGTTCGTCGCCGGTCTGGAACAGCGTGGTCCGGATCGGCGGTTCCTGCGCCAGGTCGAACCCCCGCCGGACCGCCGCGGCCAGTTCGTCGTCCACATTGGACGACCGCACGACCGGCAACTCCGGCAGCACGTCGAGCACCTGCTGGCGGGGTTCGCCCAGCGCGTCCGGGAACACCGTGCGCAGGCTCTCGTGCCTGCGCAACACGTCGCCGATGGCGGCGCGCAACGCCGCCACGTCCAGTTCACCGGACATCCGCAGCACCAGCGGCAGGTTGTAGGTGGCGCTCGGGCCTTCCAGCCGGTTCAGGAACCACAGGCGCTGCTGCCCGAACGAGAGCGGGATCGGCTCGGGCCGCACCATCGGCCGCACACCGGCTCGCGAACTCCGCTGCGCGCGGGCGTCGAGCTGTTCGGCCAGGCCAGCGACGGTCGGATGGTCGAAGAGGCTGCGGATGCCCAGGTCGACGCCCAGGTCGGCTCGCACCCGGGCCAGCAGCCGAGCGGCCAGCAGGGAATGGCCGCCGAGTTCGAAGAACCCGTCGTCGATGCCGACCTCGGGCACCCCGAGCACCTCGGCGAACAACCGGCACAGCGCCGCCTCGACGGCGTTGCGGGGCTCGCGACCACCGGCGTCCGCGCTGAACTCCGGGGCGGGCAGCGCACGGCTGTCGAGCTTTCCGTTGGCGGTCAACGGGATCGCATCGACCGGCACGAACGCCGAGGGCACCATGTAAGTCGGCAGCCGGTCGGCCAGGTGCGCCCGCAACTCGCCTGGCTGCGCGGCACCGACGGTGTAGCCGACGAGGCGCCGGTCGCCGGGCTGGTCCTCGCGCACCACGACGGCGGCCTGCCGGACCTGCGGGTGCGCGGCCAGGTGCGCTTCGATCTCGCCGAGCTCGATGCGGAACCCGCGCACCTTGACCTGCTGGTCGGCGCGCCCGATGAACTCGATGCCGCCATCCGGCCGCCACCGGCCCAGATCGCCGGAGCGGTACATCCGGGTCCCGGGCGCGCCGTGCGGATCGGCCACGAAGCGCTGCGCGGTCAGCCCGCGCTGCCCTAGGTAGCCGCGGGCAAGGCCCTCCCCGGCCACGTACAGCTCCCCCACCACGCCCGGCGGCACCGGCTCCAGCTGCCCGTCCAGCAGGTAGACCCGCAGGTCGGGAATGCCGCGGCCGATCAGGCTGCCGTCGCGGCGGGCGACCAGCTCGCGGTCGAGCTCCACATAGGACACGTGCACGGTGGTCTCGGTGATCCCGTACATGTTGATCAGCTTCGGCGACCGCGGATGCCGGGCGTACCAGTCGTCCAGTCTGGACAACTCCAGCGCCTCACCGCCGAAGATCACGTAGCGCAGCGCCAGTTCGGTGCCGGGTTCCTCCCGGTCGGCCTGGCTGAGCTGGTAGAACGCCGAGGGCGTCTGGTTGAGCACGGTCACCCGCTCGCGGGCGAGCAACCGCAGGAACTGCCGTGGCGACCGGCTGACCTCGTGCGAGACCACCACCAACCGGCCGCCGTGCAGCAGCGCGCCCCACAGCTCCCACACCGAGAAGTCGAACGCGTAGGAGTGGAACAACGTCCACACGTCGTCACCGCCGAAGCCGAACCACTGGTCGGTGGCGCTGAACAACCGGACCACGTTGTGGTGCGGGATCGACACGCCCTTGGGCTGCCCGGTCGATCCGGAGGTGTAGATGACGTACGCGGCGTGCTCGGCGGTCAGCGGGCCCCGCTCACCGGGCTTGGGATCCTGCTGCGAATGCCGGGAGATCTCCCCGATCGCCCTCGGATCGTCCAGCAAGATCCGGGTGATCCCGTCCGGCAGCCGGGCCGCGTGCTCGTTGTCGCTGATCAGCACGCTCGGCTGGGCATCGGCGAGCACGTGGCGAATGCGCTGCGCCGGATGCCCCGGATCAAGCGGCAGGTATGCGGCACCGGCCTTGAGCACCGCAAGCAGCGCCACCACCAGCTCCGTCGAACGCGGCAGCGCCAGCGCGACCAGCTGTTCCGGGCCGACGCCGTGGTCGATCAGGTGGTGGGCGAGCTGGTTGGCCCGCGCGTTGAGCTCGCCGTAGGTGAGCTGCTGCGCGCCGAAGGTGACGGCGACGGAATCCGGTGTCCGGGCGGCCTGTTCTTCGAACAGCTGCGGCAGCGTCGCCGCCGAGGGCTCCGACACCGCGCCGATCGGCGCGTTCCACTCGTGCAGGATCCGGTCGCGTTCCTCCGGCGACAGCAGTTCGATGCGCCCAACCGGGGTGTTCCCGGGGCAGTCGCCGAAGGCCGCGAGGAACCGCAGGAACCGTTCGCGGTGCGCGGCCAGCTCGGCTTCGCCGTAGCGCTCGGGGTTGGCGTCGAACTCGAACCGCAGCTCGTCGCCGCTGGAGTACACCGCGACGGTCAGGTCGTCCACCGGCCCGGCGGCGAGGTTGTGCACGCTGGCCGCGGCGTCGCCGAAGTGCAGGTCGTAGTCGAAGGACTTGATGTTGATCATCGGTCCGAACAGCGGCCGGTCCGAGCCCAGCAGCTTGAGGTCCCGCCGAAGGTCCTCGCTGCGGTAGCGCTGGTGCTTGCGCAGCTGCCGCACGGCCTTGGCCACCTGCGAAATCAGTTCGGTGCGCGTGGTCGTGGCGGTGACCTGAAGCCGCAGCGGCAGCACGTTGACGACCATGCCGGGCACCCGCAGCGATGCCGACCCGAGCCGCCCCATCACCGGCAGCCCGAGCACCACGTCCGCCGCCCCGGTCATCCGGTGCAGGTAGGCGGCGAGGGCGGCGATGACCGCATCCGACCAGATCGTGCGGCCGAGCCGCGCGGCGGCGGCGAGCTCAGCGGTGGCACCGAAGGTGTCGGTCTGCCGCCGGAAGGTGTGCGCGCTGCGGCGCGAACTGCCGGTCAGCGACACGACATCCGGGTGATCGGCGAACCGCTCCCGCCAGAATTCCGCGTCCTGGTCGAACTTCGGCGACTCCCGGTAGTCCCGCTCCTCGGCCAGCAGCGAGCGCAGCGAGCCGAACGGCGACGGCCCGGCGTCCGCCGCGTTGTAGAGCTCGGCGACCCGTCGGATGATGATCGAGAAGCCGTACCCGTCGATGGCCACGTGGTGGATCCGCTGGTACCACCACCAGCGCTGATCGTCGAGCTTGCACAGCGCCGCGGTCCACAACCGGCCGCCCTCGGCAAGGCAACGCGTGAGGTCCACCGGTTCGCGCAGGTCGGCGCGCATCCAGGCGAGCGCCTGCGCTTCGGGATCGGCCGCCTGCGAGCAGTCGAGCACCGGCAGTTCGAACTCGGCGACCTCGTCGATGGCCTGGCGCGGTTCGGTGCCGTCGTCGACGACCCGCATCCGCAATACCTCGGCCTCGCCGACCACCTGGCGCAGCGCCGATTCGAACCGCGCGGGGTTGACCGGTCCGTGGATCTCGACGTACTCGGCGGTGTTGAAGATCGGATTCGCCTGGTCGAGCTGCTGCGCGAACCAGATTCCCGACTGCGCGGCAGCGAGGGCCGCCGTCTCGTCAGCACACCCCGGCATCGTTCTCCCCACGATCAACAACGCAAGTAAGGCTTACCTTAGTTTGCATTGGATCAGGAGTACAGCCGATCAGGGCGCTGGCGGACGTGGCACTACTCACCCGAGACGGCCCGCTGGAACACCATCAGAGCGGAGTTCTTGTTCGGCAACCCCACTTCGGCCACCTGCGCGAACCCGGCCTTGCCGAACGCGGCCACCGAAGCTCCATTGTGGACATCCGGCTCGGCGACCACCCGCCGACAGGCCGGATCGGCCGCCAGCAACCCCTGCGCCACGGCGTGCAGCAGCGCCGAACCGAGCCCGCACCCGATCGCGTCGAGTTCACCGATGGCGATGTGCACGCCCAGGTCGTGCGGGTGGTGGGAGTAGCAGTGCGCCAGTTTGTCGCGCCGCACCCGGTACAGCTCGACATAACCGACATCCCGCCCTTCGAACCCCGCGATGCACGGCACCGAACGCCGCCCGGCGAGCTGACCGGCCAACTCGTCCCGCCACCGCGCCAGCGGCCAGGCCTGGCCCCAGTTGACCGCGACGTGCTCGTGGTTCATCCAGCGGTGCACCAGCGCGACATCCGGGCCTCCGTCGGCCCCGGCGACCCGAACCGGCCGCACCGACCAGCCTGCCCCCAAAACCGGGATCGGCACACCCGGTACGTCCGGAACGTCCGACCGCAGCGGATTGCGCACCTCGAACGGCACGGCCCGCACCCCGATCTCGCCGGTCGCCGCGCGATACCGCAGCCCGGAGCCGTTGAGCGCGGCGAGATCGGTCAGCGTCGGACTGGTCAGCCAGTGCCGGACCAGCCGCTGCGCCTGCGGATGCGCCTCGGCGACGGCACCCAACCGATCCGCCAGTTCGACCAGCAGGTCCCCCTCGTGCACGACACCCCGCCGCCCCAGCAATCCGATCACCGCCAGCGGCCCGCGAGTCAGCAGCTTGGCGGTCGCGGCCGCGACATCATCGCCGCCGGATCCCAGCACCCCGGGCAGCAACCGGCTCTCGACGTGCGCGGACAACCAGCGCCGCGCCTCCGCCGCGTCGGAAACCGACCGGGCCACCGCGACGAGATCCTCAGGCAGGGCGAGCGGATCGATCTCGCGGCGCGGCAACGCGTGCGTCAGCCAGTCCAGCAACGAACCCGCGGCGGCCGAATTGATCGGCGCGTCGGGCAGCGCGCGGGCGCGCGCATCGGCCGAGCAGGCGGCGGCGAGCAACGCGGATTCGACCACCTCGACCCGCGCCCCCGTCGCGTCGAGCACGTGGATCGGACCGAATCCGTGCGCTCCGGTCGGCGAGTCGTAGACGACGTCAACACCCAACCGAAGCGACCCGATGGTCAATCGCAACGGCCCCTCGGTCACCGGAGTGTGCGTCTCGGCCAGCCAGCGCCGCAGCAGCACCGATGCCCGCTGCTGCGCCTGCCCGGCAAGGTCGGCACTGGACACGCCGCACTCCCTCGATCACACAAGTCCGTGAGCGGAGCCTAACCTAACCATTCGATCTGATGACTGTGGCTCACCCCACCACCGGACCGCCGTGCACGGACAGCTCGCACCCGGACCAATCGAGCACTGTGGACAGCCTCGGGACACCATCACGGAACGCTAATCAAGATGTGGATCGCCTGAAGATCATTACCTGATCCGGTGATGATCGTTGTTTTCCGCTGGGCGAGCTCCCACCATCCCCCCTACTCTCCGAGCTATCGAGTCGGCCCCACCCGCCCGGAGAGGAGTTCACCAATGGAAGACGCTGATGCCGTTGTGCCGCTCCGGCCGGGATTCGACATCCAGGTCCGCGGTTTCAACCGCAACCAGGTCATCGACCACATCGAACTGCTGGAGGACCAGCTGAGGCTGGTCAGCATCGACCGCAACGAGGCCGCCCAGCTCAACACCGATCTCCGCAAGCTCTGCGACGACACCCGCCGGGGTCTGGACGCCGCCGAGCAGCGGCTCAAGCGCATCGAGAGCTCCGACACCGGACTGCCAGCGGCCTCCCAGCGGGTGCAGAACATGCTCTCGATCGCCGAGGAAGAAGTGCAGAACCTGCGCGAACAGGCAAAACGACAGGCCGAGATCCTCCGGGGCAGCGCCGAGACCGAGGCGCGCGAGCTGCTCGGCCAAGCCCAGCGGGCCGCCGGCGAGCTGCGCGACGAGTGCGGCGAACTGATCGCCGACGTCGAGGAGCGGCGCGCCCGGCTGCACCGCGAGCACGACCAGAAGGCCAGCGAACTGCGCTCCCGGGAACGCCGACTGCGGCAGAACATCCGCAACGAGTACAAGCGGACCATGGAGATGGCGCAGGAGGAGGCCAACGAGCTGATCGCCGAGACGCAGCGGCAGTGCGGCCGGTGGGACACCGAGTCCGAGCAGCTGCGGTCCGAGGTGCTGGAGGAGATCCGCGTCAACCAGCTCCGGCTGGAGGAGATGCGCGAATCCGTGCTGTCCGCAATGGACAGAGCCCGGCAGATGCTCGAAGACTCCGCGACGGCCCTCCGCGACCAGCAGCAGCGAACGGGACAGGCCGAACTGCCGATCGAGGACGAGGTGGAGCCGCCGATGCGACTGCCCGAACAGCGCGACGACGTGCAGACCTTCACCATTCCCATCGAGCGGCAGCACACCAACGGCACCGCCCCGAAACCCGGCCCCGCGCGGCAGAACTGATCGGAGCACCTCGTGGATCTGCTCGTGCTGATGTTCGTGACCGGATTCGCCGTGGCCACGTTGATCTTCTGGCCCCTGCTGCACCGCGCCAACCGGCGCCTCGCCGAAACCGGGGTGTCCGAATCTTCGACCACGCCGAATGGCAAGCACGCCCTGCGGCCTGCGGCGCTGCGGAACCCGGCGACGCCGAAGGTCATCCCCCGCCGACCGACCAGCACCGAAGATCAGCCCACGCCGAGTGAATCCAAGGCCGAGTCCGAGGTGCAGGCCGAACCGGAGCAGGTCGAACCGGAGGAGCAGGTCGAGTCGGTGCGGGTCGCGCCGCAGCAGCGATCGGCGGAACCGATCGAGATGCCGGTGCTGCCCACCGACCTGTTCGAGAAGCACTTCGAGGCCAAGTTCAACCGGTCCCGCCAGCGGCTCGCCAAGCTGCGCAGCGAGATCAACAAGAACTGATTCGCCCCGTTGGCCGCAGGCTCGCCGCGATCACTCGTCGTCACCGGCGGATTGCTGCCGCTGCTTGCGGCGATCCGCCATGTAGAACGGCGCCGCCGCGAGTATCGGCACCAACATGCCCGTCAGCACGATCAGCAGAGAAGTGCCCACAGCCGCCTGAAACTCCGTCCACGGTGGGAAGATTCCTCGCCCGGACGGGCGTCTCGCTGAGAGAATCGCCGCACGGCGCTGATCGTTAGCGCAACCCAATGTGCGCCCAGTCACACCGCGTCGGCCCAGTCACACCGCGCCAGCCCCGTCACACCGCGTCGACCCCAGTCACATCGCGTCGGAGTTTCTTCCTGCCCCGACAACGGGTTTCGACGGCTAGTTCACCCAGCGCGCGGTGGGCCACGGCTCCTTGATCCAGGCGCTGTTCCAGAACAGCCACTCGTACTCGGTCGCGCGGGTGAACGCTTCGAGCATTCGCTCCCGCATCTCGTCATCGACGCTGCCCGCGACCCGGTCGGTGAGGTCGCGGGCGGCCAGCACCGCTTCGGCGAACTCGTCGTCGGCGTAGGTCTCGATCCACGCCCGGTAGGGGTGGCCTTCGGCGCCGCCGGTGGCCGCCAGGATCGTGGTGCCGACGTGCTGGTACACCCAGAAGCACGGCAGCAGCGCCGCCAACAGCACCGGGTAGGGCTCGGTCAACGCGGTCGCCCGCAGGTACGAGGTGTATGCCAGGCACGACGGCGAGGTGTCGATCCCGGCGATCTCGGCATCGGAGAGGCCGAACTCCGCGACGTACCCGGCGTGCAGCCGACGCTCCTCGATCAACGCGCCCTGCGACGCACCGGCCAGGAACGCGGCGTCCTCGGCGTCCTCGGCCCGCGTCGCGGCCGCCGCCAGGGCCTGCGCGAAACCGACCAGGTAGCGCGCGTCCTGCACGATGTAGAAGGCGAAGCGGTCCCGATCCAGCGTGCCGTCGGTGAGCGCGGCGTTGAACGGGTGCTCGACGATCGCCTGCTGCAGATCGACGGTGTGCGCCCAGGCCCGGGCGCAGAAACCATCAGCGGGCGGTGCGGCCAGCTTGCTCATCAGAACCTCTCGTTGGTCGTCGAAGCGATTTCCGCGCTGCGGGCCGGCAGATCCGGCGCGCCCGCCGCTCACCACCAGTGGTGGAAGTGGTGCACCGGGCCGTGGCCGTGGCCGACGTCCAGCCGATCGGACGCGCGCAGCGCCTCGGTCAGGTACTCCTTGGCTTCGCGCACCGCTTCGAGCCAGTCCGCGCGCTGCGGGCGCAGCGCGGCGATCGCGGCCGACAGCGTGCAACCGGTGCCGTGGTCATTGGTGGTCGCCACCCGCTCGCTGGCGAGGAACTCGGCGATCCCGTCGCCGTAGAGCAGGTCCACACTGGACTGCCCGTCGAGGTGGCCGCCCTTGAGCAGCACCTGCTTGGCACCCAGCCCGGCCAGCCGCTCGGCCTGCGCGGGCATGCCGTCGGGATCGGTGATCTCCGGCTCGCCCAGCAGGTCGGCGGCCTCCGGCAGGTTCGGCGTGATCAGATCGACCCGCGGCAGCAGCTCGTCGCGCAGCACGGCGACCGCCTCCGGCGCCAGCAGCCGATCGCCGCTCTTGGCCACCATGACCGGGTCCAGCACCACGTGCGGCGGCGCGTAGCGGTCGAGGACCCCGATGACCGCGCGGATCACCTCCGCGTTGGCCAGCATGCCGATCTTGACCGCGTCCACCCGCACGTCGTCGAGCAGCGTGACCAGCTGGGCGGTGACGAACTCCGGCGGGACCTCGTGCACCTCGGAAACCCCGGTGGTGGTCTGCGCCACCAGCGCGGTGATCACGGACATGCCGTAGGCGCCGTGCGCGGAGAAGGTCTTCAGGTCGGCTTGCACACCGGCACCACCGCTGGGATCGGTGCCCGCGATGGTCAGCACATTGGGAACCATGACGTCCCTCCGCTAGTACGAGCTAGGTCAGGTTCAACGGGTCTGTTCTCAGCCCGGCAGCCGGGCACCCCGCGTCACTCGCACCAACCTAACAACCGCAGGCGATCCAGGGCCATGCCCATCAATCGATCAATCCCACCACCGCGCCCGCGGTCAGCACCTCACCGGCCCGGACCTGGTGCCACAGGGTGCCGGTGGCCAAGGCCGAAACCCAACCGATCCGGCGGCCGAAACGGTCGTCGGCCACCCGGACCTCCGCCAACCGGTCGCCGACGTGCACCTGGCTGCCGTCCGCGGCCAGCCAGCAGACCAGCACCCCGCGCGCCGGAGGGCAGCCGGTCGGCTGCCGCCCCAGAGCCGGGAAATTCAACTCGGTCATCCCCGCCCCCTCGATGATCGCCCCAGCATTGCGCCAGGTGCCGCCGACGACAAGACCATTCGGCCGCAGCACCACCCCGATGGCGCAACGGGACAGCGATCGAATTCACACCGTGAAGACGCCCACTGGCAGCGAAGGTGAGCCTTCCTCGCGGACTAAGCTGGATTGCGATGGAAACCACTACCGATGCCCCCGGCTCCGCCCGTTCCCGTCGGCGACCGCGGCCCGAGGATCCCGCCCGCATCTGGGCCCCGCTGGCGAGCCTGACCGAAGCCGCCGTCGCGGCCGCCGGATCCGGGACCGTGGCGATCACCCGCGGGTTCGACCGCAACAGCAGGCAGCGCGCCAAGGCGCTGCGCGAGCTGCTGGGCCAGCGGGGCGTCGCGGCGATCGAGGTGACGCCAGCGCCGGGCAGCGACCGGCTGTTGGCCGACGCCCAGATCACCGCCGTGGTCAACCTGATCGGCGCCGGTTCGTGGCAGCCCTACCGGCTGGCCGCGAAGCTGCGCGCCCCGGTGCTGACGCCGAAACCCGGCGACCGCCCGGCCGAGGACGTCCAGCGCGATGTGATCGCCCTGGCCGGGGAAACGGGCCAGCGCGACGTCGCCATCTCGCACGTCGCCATCCGCTCCGAGGACCCCGCGGCCAGTCGGCTGACGCTGAGCTACCGGGGCGAGCAGCTCGCGGTTCCCGGCGGCTGGTTGACCGTCGAGTTGCGCGACGGTCAACTGCTGATCCAGGTCGGCGGCGTCAACTTCGCGGAGCAGACGATTACCACCGACCAGCTCCGGGTGGAGGCCTTCGACGCGCCGCACCGGCTGGTACGCGACGAGCTGCCGATCGCCGACTTCGAAGGCGCGGTCACCTTCACCGCAGAACCAGCAGGCCTGCGCATCTGTCCAGTCTGAGGCTCCGTTGCGGCGCGGCCGCGACATGATGCACCCTTGATGTGATCTAGACCATTTCTGGTGACCGATCCGGTGAAACGTCGTCACAGGTCTCCCGCCAGCCCGTCCCTCGATCAACACTGCGCGCGGGAGACAAGCGCGCGGACTGCACCAGGGAGGCTGGGAATCGTGGAGCCCACCAAGCAGTGGCACGTGAGCTGCCGCGATGTCGCAGGCAGACGTAGGGACATGTCGGTATTCGTCAACCAGGGCAGTGTGGTGGTCGTCGCGCCGCCCGGCGAAACAGCGGTGTTGTCCCCGTTGGAGGTCGGCAGACTGCGCGCGGCCCTGCGCGACGCGGTTGTGCAGGCCGCCGCGCAGGAATGAACTGGTCGGGAGCGGGCCGCTTCCGCGCCCCCGACCGGATCCGGAGGTGAGCACCTTGAGGCAACGGTTGGTGGCGCTGCTGGGGCGCGTGATACCGCCGCTGCACACCACGTTCGTACTGGTCAAGCAGGGGGTCATCGGCCCGGTCCGGCCGGACAAACTGCTGCGCATCGTGCTGGCCTGGCGCCGCTGGGGCCTCACCCCGCCGCTGGCCTTCGCCGTCGGCGCGGTGCGCCACCCCGACCGCCCCGCAGTGATCGACGAGCGCGCCGCGCTCAGCTATGCCGAGGTTTCGCAGCGCACCACCCGGCTGGCGGGCGGCCTGCGCAATCGCATCCCCCACGGCACCCGGATCGCGGCGCTGTGCCGCAACCACCACGGGCTGCTCGAAACGACCGTCGCCGCCGCCAAGATCGGCGTCGACGTGGTGCTGCTCAACACCGGTCTGAGCACCAAGCAGCTCACCGACGTGCTCGCCGCACAGCGGGTCGGGCTACTGGTGCTGGACGCCGAATTCCGCGACCGCCTGGCCGACCTGCCCGAAGACCTCGACGTCGTGCTGGCGTGGACCGACGGCGCCACCCGGCACACCACGCTGGAACACCTCATCGCCACCTCCCCGGCCCGGCAGCTGCCCCGGCCGACCCGGCATTCCCGGATGATCGTGTTGACCTCCGGCACCACCGGAACTCCCAAGGGCGCCCGCCGCCCCGACCCGCCGGGCCTGGCACCGGCCGCGGCGATCCTGTCCCGCGTGCCGCTGCGCAGCGGAGAACGGATGCTGATCAGCGCGCCGCTGTTCCACACCTGGGGACTCGCCGCCTTCCAGCTCGGCTCCGTGCTCGGCGCGACGCTGGTGCTGCGCCACAAATTCGACCCCGAACAGGCGCTGGCCGCGGTGCAACGCCACCGGTGCACGTCGATGTTCGCGGTGCCGGTGATGCTGCAACGCATCCTTGAACTCCCCGCGCGGACCCGAGCCGTGTACGACCACAGCTCGCTGCGCATCGTGGCGATCAGCGGTTCGGCGCTGCCAGCCGAGCTGGCCACCCGGTTCCGGCGCGCCTTCGGACCGGTGCTGTACAACCTCTACGGATCCACCGAGGTGTCGTGGGTGAGCATCGCCACGCCGCACGATCTGCGCGCCGCCCCCGGCACGGCGGGCCGACCGCCGCGCGGCACCACCGTGCGCATCCTCGACGACAACGGCGCCCCGGTGCGGCGCGGCACGACCGGACGGATCTTCGCGGGCAACGAAATGCTCTTCGAGGGCTACACCAACGGCAGCAACCGGGAGACCCGCGACGGCCTGATGTCCACCGGTGACCTGGGGCGCGTCGACGCCGCCGGTCGGTTGTTCGTCGTCGGCCGGGAGGACGACATGATCGTCTCCGGCGGCGAGAACGTCTACCCCAAGGAGACCGAGGACGCCATCTCCCGCGTGCCGGAGGTGTCCGAGGCGGCCGTCATCGGCGTCGACGACGCCGAGTTCGGGCAGCGCCTCGCGGCCTTCGTGGTGCTGCGCGAGGACGCCGAACTGGACGCCGAGCAGCTGCGCGAGCGGGTGCGCGGGCAGCTGTCGAAATTCGCCATGCCCCGCGATGTGGTGTTCCTCGACGAGCTGCCGCGCAACGCCACCGGCAAGGTCGTGCCGCGCGAGCTGCTGGACCGCCTGGACCGCTGACCGGCCTGGCTGCGCGAGCACGCTCCGCAGCGCGTTAGGCTGCCTCGGGTGAACGACCGTCTAGTGTGGATCGACTGCGAAATGACCGGTCTCGATCTCGGCAAGGACGCACTGATCGAGATCGCCGCCCTGGTCACCGATGCCGACCTGAACATCCTCGGCGAAGGCGTGGACATCGTCATCCACGCCGACGACGAGACGCTCGCCGCGATGCCCGACGTGGTGCGCGAGATGCACGACCGCTCCGGACTCACCGATGAGGTGCGCCGCTCCACGGTGGCCCTCGCGGACGCCGAGCAGCGGGTGCTGGAGTACGTCCGCCAGTACGTGCCCGAGGGCCGCTCCGCCCCGCTGGCCGGTAACTCCATCGCCACCGACCGCGGGTTCATCTCCCGCGACATGCCTCGGCTGGACGCCCACCTGCACTACCGGATGGTCGACGTGTCCTCCATCAAGGAGCTGTGCCGCCGCTGGTACCCGCGCATCTACTACGCCCAGCCGGAGAAGGGCCTCGCGCACCGCGCCCTGGCCGACATCCGGGAGTCCATCCGCGAGCTGGCCTACTACCGGCGCACCGCGTTCGTCCCGCGGCCCGGGCCCACCAGCGAGCAGGCGCAGGCGGTGGCCGCCGAGCTGCTCAACGGCGATGGCGGCGGTGCCGAGCAGGCCCGCGAACAGTCCGAGCAACATCCGGAATCCGGCCGCTGACCAGCGCGGCCCGGGATAGAAGGAGCCGGTGGGAAACCGGGTGGCAGCGCACGCTACGATGTGAACATCGCTTGCAGCGGCGGCCCTAATGGGTCAGTCCGAAGCGGCCATGGTGGGTGTAGCTCAGTCGGTAGAGCACTGGGTTGTGGTCCCAGGTGTCGCGGGTTCGAATCCCGTCACTCACCCCATGGGAAAGGCCCCGTTCCAACAGAACGGGGCCTTTCCTGTTTCTTTGTTCTTGTCTTTGAAGCGGCGCCAGCCGCTTAGCCCACCTGAGCAACCGGCACCGCCGCGGGTTCTCAGACTCTGCCCACTGGCGTTCTCTGCGAGGACAGCCACGACGTGGTGTATCGGCATACATGATGTCGGGGATCCCGGAGCCGAGACGGCGTCTGAGGTTCCGCCACCCGCACCGCAACGCAAAAGCAGTTCGAAGACAGGCCCTCGGTCATCAGACTATTTGTTGCCTTGCGCCCATTGGTCCCATGGGACCTGCCAGTCGCCGAATCCGTCCCAGGAACGCAGGTTCGGCCCGCCGGAATTGGTGATTTCCACGACATCGCCCTTCTTCACCAAGTCGAAGATCCACTTGGCGTCGGCGTCGCTCATGTTGATGCAGCCGTGGCTGACGTTGCGCCGTCCCTGATCACCCACCGACCAGGGGGCGGCGTGCAGGAACTCGCCACCGTTGGAGATCCGGACCGCCCACTCCACCTCGGTGACGTAGCCGCCCGCCTCGACCGGCAGGCCGTAGGTGGAGGAGTCCATCACCTTCTTGGGGTGGTGCTCGGTGACCACGTGCACGCCGTTGTTGGACGGGAAAGACGGTTTGCCCAGGGAAACCGGCATGGTCCGCAGCAGTTGGCCGTTCTTCTCGATGGTCATCTGGTGGCTGGCCCCGTCGGCCTTCAGCACCACCGCGTCGCCGATGGTGATGGTGGCCGTGCGGTCCTCCTGGCCCCAGCTCCCGTTGCCGAGGTCCCTGCCGTACACGTCGATGTTGATCGACACCTTGGTGCCCGGCTTCCAGTACTCCTTCGGCCGCCAGTGCACCTCGCGGCTGTTGAACCAGTAGAACGCGCCCTCCACGGCCGGTTCGGTCTGGATCTTGATCGCTTCCTCGGCTCGCGCTTTGTCCGGCGCCGGGGCGTCGCCGCTGAAGTAGAACGCCAGGGGCTGGCCGATGCCGACGGTCTGGCCGTCCAGCGGATTCATCGACACGTAGCTCTGGTTCTCGGGTGAGACCGTGCTGAAGGTGGACTGCTGGGTGATGGCTGGTCCGCTCGCCCCCTGCGCTGTCACGGCCAGCGTGTAGGTCTTGCCGTAACCGAGCTTCCCGTTGGCGGTCCAGCTGGCCCCGTCCGGTGCGATGGTGCCGCCCAGCTGTTCGCCTTCCGAATTGTTCAACACCGCGTTGACGATCTTGCCGTTCACCGCGGTCGCGGTGAACGGCCCGACCGGTGAAACATCCTTGGCGCCGTTGCCCGGCGCCAACTCCAGGGTCGGAGCGGGTGGCGCCTCGTCGACCGCCGAAGGAGCCGAGGCGCCACCGCTACAACCAGCGACGAGCAACGCCACCAAACCTAAGATCAACATCGTCAGCAGCCGTGAAACCCTCACGGGAATACCGACCGGATTACGCAACTCCCTCATTGGCAACAGTCCGTCCGCTCTGATGCGCCGCTACGCCTGTGAACAGTGTGCAGCAATGCCCCGACGGTGAGTGAAGGGACCGGCTGTTCACACACGGTGATCCACCCAGGCGGACCACCCTCTGCTGAGACGCAGCGCCCCACCCCGAGGTTGCTTCCGCCGGACGAGCAACCCCGAGGCCCGGCGTAGACCGACCCCCTGTTCAAGACCCGCTCCGGAGGCGTGCTAATGTTTTCGACGTCGCCAGGGAGACCGGAACGGTAAACGCGCCGATCAAAACTGGTTGACCGACCAGCGCCAATAGCTCAACTGGCAGAGCAGCTGACTCTTAATCAGCGGGTTCGGGGTTCGAGTCCCTGTTGGCGCACAAAGCCCCAGGCGAAAAGCCTGGGGCTTTCGCATTTCCAGGCTCGTGGAGATCAACGTCACGAGAACTGCACACTTTCATTCCTCGCACGCGTCAAGCGCCTGCCGAATCCGGCGGTTCGTATTGCGTGGATCGAGCCACTGCCCGTTCCAACTGGGAAACAACGGACCGCCTCCGGCTGCCTCCTTCAGTTCCGTCCACATTGGAAGCGACCGCTGAGGCACACCGAGCAGGAGATCCGCGGCGCCGTCCTGCGCGAGCAACTCCCCCAGCCGCACCCCAGTCGCGAGCATCGCCCGCACCAAGTCCGGGAGCTGCCGCCACAGCTTCACCCGTTCCCCGACCGCCGCCCCTGCTTATCTACTGTCTTCGCCGCGGCCAACTGCTCCAATCCCGCCACCTCCAGGATCTACTTCGGCCGGACTAACCGGTTGCGTGCGTTCGGAGCACGCAGGCGCAATACTAGGACCCGTGTTCTCCAGGGCTTCTCGACCAGCGTTCTCGACGTTAGCCGAAGGACCATCGTGGGGTAGTTCGCGTGTTGCTCGAAGGTGTTACCTGGGGTGTTCGCGTTATGCAGAAGCAACCTGACGCCGGGGCCGGAGGCCATCACCTGGGGATCGCGCGGTTGCAGTCGGAGACCGAGGCTCGGCTGGGTCTGCTGGCCGCGGGCATGCGGGAGTACGCGATCGTCGTTCTCGATGCGGGAGGTCGCGTGGCCAGCTGGGATGACGGGGCCGAACACGTCCTGGGCTATCGGGGCGAGGAGATCATCGGTTCACATGTCTCGGTGCTCGTCCCGGCGGAGCAGGCCGCTGCCGACCACGTGGAGTGGCAGCTGGCTCGGGCCGCCGAGGCCGGTCGCCTCGTCGACGAGGGCTGGTATCGGCGGCGGGACGGCACCCGCTTCTGGGCGCATACGGTGCTCATGACGCGTCGATCCGCGGATGGCAGCGTGTGCGGTTTTCTCCAGGTCCTGCGCGATGAGACCGAAGCCGGTGTCCGCCAGCAGCGGTCGAGTCGGCGGTTCAGCGACTTGTTCGACCTCACCCCTGCCGGGATCGCGCTGTTCGACGAGGCCGGGCATGTGCTGGATGCCAACGAGGCGCTGTGCGGTCTGCTGGGCTATCGGATGCATGAAGTGAGCGCCATGCCCGCTCTGGGGTTGCTGCACCCGAACGACCGGGAGACCAACCTCGTCGGCGACGCGGCAGCATCACGTGCGGGGCTGAACCAGCCGCAGGTGCAGCAGCGGGTACTGCTGCGCTCGGATGGCCGCTCCGTGACCTGCGAGGTGCGCACTACGTCCTCCGTGGCCGACGACGGAAGCCGGTTCTGGCTCGTGGTCTTCCAGGACATCACTGAGCGGCAACGGCACGCCGAGACGCTGCGTTATCAGGCCACCCACGACGAGCTGACCGGGCTGCTCAACCGCACCGGCCTCAACGAGGTGCTCGACACCGAGCTGCACGGCGGGGCCGAGCGGGTCGCCGTGCTCTTCTGCGACCTGGACAACTTCAAACGCGTGAACGACGCGCTTGGCCACGAGGCCGGCGACGAACTGCTCACCGCCGTGGCACGGCGCCTGACGAACGCGCTGCCGCCCGGGTGCACCCCGGCCCGGCTCTCCGGCGACGAATACCTGATCATTTGTTCGGACGTCGAGACTGTCGGTGGCCTGGAGTCCTTCACCACGTGGGTGGCTGAGCTGCTGCGCACGACCGTGCCGCTACGCGGCCAACTGGTCGCCGTGTCGGCTTCGATCGGAGCCTCGATGCTCGATCCGGATACCCCAGGAACGAACCTGCTGCGCTATGCCGATACGGCGATGTTCCAGGCCAAGAGCCGAGGACCCGGGCGCATCTCGCTGGCCGATCCCGCTTTGATCGGCACCCGGGAAGGGCAGCTTGGTCTGGAAGAGCAGCTGCGCGATGCCATTAAAAGCGACTCCTTGAGCCTGCATTATCAGCCGATTCTGGACCGCGCCGGTTCCGTGGCGATGGCCGAGGCACTGGTGCGCTGGTCGCACCCGGAGCGCGGGCTGCTCACCCCCGCGGTCATCCTGCCCGTGGCTGAGCAAGGAGACCTCCTACGTGCGCTGGATCGGTGGGTCCTGCGCACCGCCCTGAGCGAGGCCACCAGCTGGCCCGCCCCGAACGGGCGCCCGGTATCCGTCGCCGTCAACCTGTCCGATCTGCTGCCGCACGATCCGGAATTCATCGACGAGATCACCGCAGCCATCACCGAGGCCGGGATCCACAGTGATCGCGTGGTCCTGGAAATGGTCGAGACATCCCTGGTCGATCTGCCCGCACGCCCCCGCGAGGCCATGATCGAACTGACCGAACGGGGAGTGCGCTTCGCCCTCGACGACTTCGGCACCGGCTACTCCTCGCTGGCCCGCCTCAAAGACCTGCCCACCCAGATCATCAAACTGGACCGCCAGTTCGTCACCGGCGTGGAGACCGATCCCGCCGACGTCGCCATCGCCCAAGCCATGATCGTCATGGGCCACGCCATGGGCCGCAGCTGCGTGGCCGAAGGCGTCGAAACCACCGGCCAGTTCCACGCCCTCGACAACCTCGGCATCGACCTCTTCCAAGGCTGGCTGTTCTCACACCCCCTTTCCGCCCCAGAACTGCGCACCTTCCTCAGCTCGCAGCAGCCATAGCAAGCAACACGCGACACCGAGACCTACCTTGTGACGCCACCAACTCCGGTGTCACCGTCACGCGAGATGTTGAAGTTCTGGACTCTCAGCAGCTGATTCACGCAGTTCCTCCTGCACTCTTGACGATGGTGAGACTGCGCGGGCCGGACGAACTCATCGGCCGGACCGGCCAATCATTGGTGACACCGACCACACCGGGAGGTGCCGGAAGGCAGCGAACCAATCGGTCAAAACGCAAATGCCGGTGACCGGGCGCGGGCGGGAGGGGTCAAGGTCGCGCCCGGCCACCGGGGAGGACCGCTGCGGGGATGTGTCGGGGGCGTTTCCGCCGCAACGGCCCGGTCTTGGGGGATGTCTGGGTGAGGGGCACCCGTGACCCAGTTACTTGGTCACGGGTGCCCCTCACCTCGGTCCGAAGGTGCGGCGAGGAGGTGCCAGCAGCGCATGCAGGAGTCCTCGCGGATCCAGTCCAGCTCCGTGCGGTCGTGCAGCTCGCCCGCGTCCGCCTCCGCGCCGCAGAACGCCCGCACCAGCTCCCCCGACGGAACTTTCCTTGCCGCGACGGGGAAAGCGTGCCGACCACCGGTGACCGGACGCCAGATGTAGGTCAAGTACTCACCCACGGCTGCTCTCCCCTGATCTTCCGTCGATGATTAGAGCCTGCCGTGATCAATGCAAGTCTTGCAAGATCCACGATTGGATGTATCGAAGGCGCTGCTGAACAGCCGTAAGGTGTTCCCGTGTCCAACACACCGAGAGCTCGCGCCCTAGCCAAGGAACTCCGTGCCGCGCGGAACGAACTCGGCCTCTCGATGAAGCTCGTCGGGAAGCAGCTGGGCTGGTCCGAGGCGAAGGTCAGCCGAGTCGAGAACGCCAAGCAGGGCATCACCGAGTCCGACGTTTCGGCGATCCTCGCCGTCCTGCGCGTGACGGGAACAGATCGCGAGCGCCTGCTGAAGATGGCCCGCGAGATCGATCAGCCCGCGTGGTGGGAACTCGGCCGCGAACTTCCACAACAGCTGACCGCGCTCATCGACGCGGAACAGCGTGCTACGCGGATCACTCACGTGGCACTGAACATGATCCCTGGCCTGCTGCAAACAAGGGCTTACACGCGTCAGATCATGGAAGCCGGTGGGCTTCCACTGGACGAGCTGGAGGATCACGTTTCAATCCGCCAAGTCCGGCAAGGGATTTTGACCAGACGAGATCCCGTTGCACTGGACTCGTACATCGATGAGACTGCCCTGCTGCGTCCGGTGGGCGGGCCACGTGTGATGGCTGAACAGCTCCGTCAGGTCGTTTCGGCCAGCGAGGAACCGAACGTGACAATTCGGGTCCTTCCTCTTGAACTCGGTGCGCATGCATGTCTCAGCGGAACTTTCGTGATCTACGAGTTCGTGAAGTCACGGCCTGTGGTCTATCTGGAAGGGCGTAGTTCGGGAGCCTTCATCGACGCGCCGGAGGACGTGGGCCTGTTCTGGGATGCGCTGAAGCATCTGGAAACCCAAGCCTCGAATTCGCCCGCTTCACAGGAGATACTGGACAAGTACGTGAAGCGGTACGAGAGCGAGGCGCAATGACCGCCGAGTTATTCGGTTGGCGCAAGTCCAGTTACAGCGGCGTTCAGGGGGACTGCGTCGAAGTTGGCTGGTCCAAGTCCTCCTACAGCGGCAGCCAGTCCGAGTGCGTTGAAGTGGGGGCATTACCGGACGCTGTTGGGGTTCGGGACTCGAAGGATCGGGGCGGTGGGACGTTGGTGTTCCGGCGCGCGCAGTGGGTTGCGTTCGTCGCCGAGCTGCGGGATTCCCGCCGCTGACCCCAATCAGGTGAGGAGTGAAGGGCACCTTTGACCGAGTAAGCCGGTCGAAGGTGCCCTTCACCCAGTCCAGCTGTCAAGCGCCGCCACCAACAGTCCAAAGTGGAATTCCAATCCAGTCCTGACTACCTGCCGAGATGCGCTGGAAAGATGGTCCGCCACAGAACGCACGACGAAGCTCTGCGCCGCACGCTCATCGAGCGGGCCGCGACAGTGGTGTTCGAAGGCGGCGTGCGGGAGCTGAGCCTGCGGCGGCTGGCGAGGGACGCCGGAACCTCCACCAGGCTACGAAGCTGCGCTGCGCAGCGTCGTCATCGGCTGGAGCCGCTGAAGCCGCGGGCGGGCCACCAGTTCCAGCGGCCGAGCATGGTGGCCACCGCTGGCACGACCAGCGTCCGAACCACGAAGGTGTCCAGCAGCAGTCCGCCCCCGATGGTGAACCCGATCTGGGCGAGGGTGACCACGCTGCCGAACACCAGCGCGAACATGCTGGCGGCGAAGATGATCCCGGCGGTGGTGATCACGCTTCCGGTAGCGGTCATCGCGCGGGCGATCCCGAAGCGGGCGCCGTCGGTGGCCTCCTCGCGGATTCGCGACATCAGCAGCATGTTGTAGTCGGCCCCCACCGCGACCAGGATCACGAAGGTGATCGCCGGCACGCTCCAGTCCAGGTCGAAGCCCAGCAGGTGCTGCCAGAACAGCACCGACGCCCCCATCGCCGCGGAGTAGGACAGGATCACCGACGCCAGCAGGTACAGCGGCGCCACCACGCTGCGCAACAGCAGCACCAGGATGGCGAACACGGCCAGCAGCGCGATCAACGCGAACAGCACGAAGTCCGCATTGGACATGTTCGCCAGGTCCCGGTTCACCGAAGCCGCACCGGTGTTCGCCACGCTGGCGCCCTCCAGCGGGGTGCCGCGCAGCGCCTGCTGCACGACGTCGACCACCTCACCGGTTCGGTCCATGGCGGCCTGCCCCAGCGGATCGGAATCGTGCAGCACCATCAACCGCGCCGTTCGCCCGTCGGCGGACAGGAACAACCCGCTGGCCAACGCCATTCGCGGGTCGTGCCAGGCGTTGGGCGGCAGGTAGAACCCGCCGACGCCCGGATCCGCGGCCTGTGTTCCGGCGGTCCGCAGGAAATCGGCGGCCTGCCCCAGTCCGCGTTCCAGCTCCTGCACGGACTGCGTCATCGTCGTGGTGCCGTCGTGCAGCTGGTCGGCGCCGCCCTCGACCTGGTCCGCGCCGCTGGACAGCTCGCCGAGCCGGTCCCGCAGCACCCGCTCGCCCTCGGTGAGCTGGCCGATCCCGTCGCGCACCGCGCCGATCCCGGTCTGCAGCTCGGCGATCCCGGCGGACAGATCGCCACCGCCCGCCGCCAGCTGCCGCGCCGCCGCAGCGGCCTGCCGCAGTCCGGGAAGCAGCTGGTCCCGCTGCGCGACGTAGATCTCGCCGATGCCGCTGCGGGCCTGCGCGCACACCGGATCGACGCTGCACAGCGGATCTGCCTGCAACGCCTGGTAGGCGAGCTCCAGCCCGCTGACGGCCAATTCCGTTTGCTGCGCGGCCAGTTCCAGGCCGGTGGCGAGTTGCTCGGCGCCCGCGGCGAGCTGGGCGGATCCGTCGTGGGCGCGGTCCGCTCCGTCGGCCGCCGAGTCGAGTCCACTGCCTGTGGCGGTCAGCCCGTCCAGCAACCGCTGCGCCCCGTCGACCGCGCCGCGGGCGCCGTCGGCGAGCTGCTCGCTGCCGATGGCGAGTTGACCGGCGCCGTCGGCCAACCGCCCGGTTCCGGTGGCGTTCTGCTCGCTGCCGCCCGCCGCCTGTCCGGGCTGCGCGTTGCCAGCGGCGAGCTGATCGGCGGCTTCGCCGAGCCGATCGCCGATCTGACCGGCCTGCTGCCCCAGCGACGCTTCGGTGATCGGGGTGCCGGTCGGCCGGGTCACGCCGCGCACCATCTGGACCCCGTCGACCTTGGCCGCGTTGGCGGCGGCCATCTCCAGCACCGCCAGGTCCCGCGAGTTGCGCATGTCGCGATCGGCGTTGATCAGCAAGTATTCCGGCAGCACTTCGGTGGCCGGGAAATGCCTGCCGAGCGCCTGGTAACCGAGGTTGCTGTCGGTGCTCGCCGGTTGCACCCGCCGCTCGTCGTAGCTGAGCTGTGCGCCGGGGTAGAACGCGGCGAGCAGACCGAGCACCGCCAACCCGACCAGCAGCACCCGGCCCGGTCGGCGCACGGTTCGCACGCTCGCGGCGCGCCACCAGCGGTTGCCGCCGCCAGCGCGCGGCAGCGCGTAGCCGCGGTTGGCCGCGATCGCCAACATCGCCGGGATCAGCGTCAGCCCGGCCAGCAGCGTCACCGCGAGGCTCACCGCGATGGCCGGGCCGGTGGTGCTGAAGATGCTGACGTTGGCGAACGCCATGCCTGCGCAGGCGGCCATCACCGTGGCGGCCGAAGCCGTGATCACGCCCGCCACTCGCCGGGTGGCCGCCGCGACGGCCTGCACCGGGTCCGCACCGGCCCGCACCGCCTCGTGGAACCGGCTGATCAGGAACACGCCGTAGTCCGTGCCCGCACCGAGCACGACGGCTGTGAGCAGGGATGCGGTGAACGTGGAGATGTCGAAGAACACCAGCCCGCACAGCGCCGTGACCGCCCGTGCGGTGGCCAGCGACAGGCCGATGGCGCCGAGCGCGATCAGCGAGGTGATCAGCGACCGGTAGATGGCCAGCAGGATGATCAGGATCAGCACCACGGTGGCGGCGGTGATCGGGATCATGCTCCGCTCGATCTCGCTCTGCATGTCGGCGACCGTGGCGATCGGCCCGGTGACGTGCACGGCCAGATCCGCCGGTCGGCCGTGCTGGCTGATCTCGCGGATGTGCTCGATCTGCGCCGTGGTCTCCGGGGAGCCGTTCGTGCCGCGCAGCCCGACCGGGATGTAGATCGCCTTGCCGTCGCGGCTTTCCACCGCCTCGGTGAGTTCCGGTTGCGCGATGGTGTCCTGCACCGAGGCGATCCGCGCGTCGTCGGCGTGCAGTTGGCCGACCAGATCGTGGTAGTACCGCCGGTCGTCGTCGGTGAGCCCGTGCCCGTCGGCGAGCACGACGAAGACCATGGTGTTCGCGCCGTCGCCGCCGAACCTTCTGTCCATTGTGGACGACGCCTGTATCGAGGGCGCCGAGTCGGGCACGAACGAGACCTGGCTCTGCGCGATCACCCGCTCCAGCTGCGGGACGAAGGCATTGAGCGCCACGGCGAACGCGATCCACACCACCACCACGACGCCCCGGCGTCGCACCACGGCGGAACCGAGGCGGGCCAACAAGCCCGGACCGTTGTGGTTCGAACCCATCACGCTCCCCCTGCGATCCCCAGCAACAGGCTCGGCGGCCGACGGGACCCAACGCCGAGAAGCCGACGCCCACGCCGCCGTAACGGAGTTATAAAACCGTGTCCCGATCAACCTGTCAAGGCAGCACCCCGGAGCTACGCCAGCGATCCGACCCGCGGATGCGCCAGTTCCAGCACACCAGAACGAGATCGGCACCCGGCTCGCTTCTGGCGGAGTCCGATGTGGACTCAGCGTCGCAGGGCCTGCAGGAAGTCCAGGCCCAGGCGGCGCACCGCCTCGACATCCAGCTGGTAGCGGACCACGGCACCATCCCGGTGGCCGTGCACCAGGCCCGCTTCGCGCAGTCTGCGCAGGTGCCGGGAAACCTGCGGGGCGGTCATGTCCAGCCGAAGCGCCAGATCCGTCGTGCTGGCCGCGCGGCGGAGGATGTCCTGGCAGAGCTTGATCCGCACCGGATCGTTGAGCACCGTCAGCCGCTTGCGCATGACCTCCAAGGAGATCTCGGCACCGCGCACCTCGCTGATCGGGTACTGCACGACGATCGGGAAACCCGGGTAGTGCTTGATGACCGTGTGCGGGTTGCCGTGCACGGAAGGCACCAGCAGGCAAGGCGATTCGTCCACCGACGCACTCGCCGGGTAGAGCTTGTCGAAGACGACCCGCGGCGGATCCTCCCGCAGGGTGGCGATCGGGAAGTCGGCCAGCACCCGGTGACCGACCTGGTTGCGGGTGTGCACCTTGTGCCGCACCTCGACGTTGACCACCGGACGCAGCCTGCGCCACTCCTCGGTGAAGGCGGCGTCAGCGACCGCGCGCAGGAAACCCAGCAGGTCGGCGCGCAACTGCTCGGCGTCGGCGAACAACCGCCCCGCGAGCTGGTGGTGCCGCGTGGAGATGAGCCGGAACCGCGCCATGAACCGCTTCCGCAGCGCGGCGTCGTCCACCAGGCGGTGCAGCGGATCCTGGGTGGTCTTGCCGACCAGCGCCTGCGCGCTCATCGCCAGGAACTCCGGCAGCGGCAGCCGTTCGACGTCGCGCAGCTCCTCGTCCAGTTCACGGCGCGAGTGGGCGGTGAGCGGGAGCAGGTAACGCGCCCGGAACGGCCCCCAGAGCGGGGCGAACGCGCCGCTTTCAGCCGCCAGGCCGCCCTGCAACGCGGCCTCGAAGAACTCCGCCCAGGCGCGGCTGGCCGGGTGGTGTTCGAGCTCGTCCACCGAATGCAGGCACGCGCACAACTCGGCCAACGCGGACGAGCGGATGCCGATCCGGCTCGCACCGGACCCGCCGAGCACCAGCGTCACCGCCATGACCAGCAAGTATGCCTGGCGCGGTGGGCGGAGACATTACCGGGTTGGCGTCAATGTTGTTGTTCGACCGCCGGGCACGAACCACGATTCCCTGCCTAGCGACTCCTCGGGAGGAACATCGATGTCGGACAGCCAGCGTCCCAAGGACCCGCGGGGGTTCTACTCGGCCGGTGCGACGCCCCTCTTCGCCTCGCGCTACGACCAGCGCTTCTCGTACTGCCTGCACGTGCCCCAGCAGCACGATCCGGACGGCGAGGCGCTGCCGCTGGTGGTGCTGCAGCACGGCACCGGTCGGCGCGGACCGCAATACCGGGACAACTTCTCCGAATTCGCCGAGGAGCACGGCTGCATCGTGCTCGCCCCGCTGTTCCCGGCCGCCATCGGCGACCCCGACGACCTGCACAACTTCAAGTTCATCCGGTACGGCGACATCCGGTTCGACCTGGTGCTGCTGGCCATCGTCGACGAGGTGGGCGAGCGGTACAACGTGCGAACCCAGCGGTTCCTGCTGCACGGCTTCTCCGGCGGCGGCCAGTTCGCGCACCGCTTCTTCTACCTGCACCCCGACCGGCTTGCCGGGGTCTCCATCGGCGCGCCGGGCCGGATCACCCTGATCGACGAGGACCGTCCGTGGTGGCTCGGGCTGCGCGGCATCGAGGACGCCATCGGCGCGACCCCGAAGCTCGGCGAACTCGCGGCCGTGCCGGTGCAGATGGTGGTCGGCAGCCAGGACACCGAGACCTGGGAGATCAACAACCCCGGCGACTCCAACTGGATGGACGGTGCGCAGGACGCCGGGCGCACCCGCGTCGAACGGTTGACCACGCTCCGCGAGAACTTCGAAAAGCACGGCATAGCAGTGCGTTTCGACATCGTGGACGGTGTCGCGCACGAGCCGATGCGGGTGCTCGACCCGGTCCGGGACTTCTTCGCCGGACTGCTGCGAGGTGGTGGCCGGTGAAGGCACCACGACTGCTGCTCGCGGTCGCCCTGCTCACCACGTCCTGCGCCATCGGACCGGTGGACGGCGGCGGCCCCTATCCGAGCAAGAACATCTCGATCCTGGCGCCCGGCAGCACCGGCGGAGGTTGGGACACCCGGGCCCGCTCGATCGACACCGCGCTGCACGACTGCGGCGTGACCGATCGGGCCGCCACCGTGACGAACGTGCCCGGCGCGGGCGGCACGATCGGGCTGGCGCAGTTCGTCGTGCACACCGGCGATCCGCACCAGCTCATGGTGATGGACACCGTGACGATGCTCGGCGGCATCGTGCGCAACGACTCACCGGTGGACCTCACCACGCTGACCCCGATCGCCGGGTTGACGACCAGCCAGAGCGCCATCGTGGTGCCCGCCGACTCGCCGTACCGGACGATGGCCGATCTCATCGCCGGTTTCCGGACCGACCCGCGCGGCACCTCCTGGGTCGGCGGCTCGCTGGGCGGTCCCGACCACCTGCTGGCCGCCCTGCTGGCCAGGGACAACGGAATCGCGCCCGACCAGCTCAACTACGTCGCCACCGGAGGCGGCGGGGAAATGCTCACCCTGCTGCTAAGCGGCACCGCGAAGGTCGGCGTCGCGACGGTCACCGAGATGCGCGGCCAGATCGAGGCGGGCGAACTGCGCGCCCTGGCCGTCACCGGAGGCAACCGGGCACCCCGCATCGACGCCCCGTCGCTGCGCGAACTGGGCATGGAACACCTCGATCTCACCTCGGTCGGCGGGGTGCTTGCCCCGCCCGGTCTGGACGAGCAGCAGCAGCGCGAGGTGATCGACCTGATCCGGCGGATGCGCGACACCCCCTGCTGGCGCGCGGTGCTGGTGCGCAACGACTGGACCGACGAATGGCTGCCGGGCGATGAGTTCGCGGCCCGGATCAAGCAGCACGAGGAGATGGTGACCACGGTGCTGAAGGAATTGGGATTGACGTCATGAGCGTTGCGGAGGAATCCAAGGACGACACCGAGGTCCGCCCCTGGGCCGCGCGGTTGAGCGCGCTGCTGGTGCTGGCCGTCGGCCTCGTGGTGCTGGTCGGCTCCTTCACCATCAACTCCGGCGGCACCTACCAGGCGGTGGGACCGCAGGTGTTCCCGCTCATCGTGGGCGCGGGCACCACGCTGTTCGGTGCGATCGCGCTGGCCCGGTCCGTTCGCGGCGTCGACACCGGAGAGCCGGGCGGGACGGATTGGCGCGCGGTCGCCAAGCTCGCCGCGACGCTGTGCGGCTACGTGCTGCTGCTGGTCCCGGCCGGGTTCTGGCAGTCCAGCACGGTGTTCTTCGCGCTGGTGGCGCGGATCCTGGGCAGCCGAAAACCGGTGCGCGACCTGGTGATCGGACTGGTGCTGTCGCTGGCCGCCTACTTCCTGTTCGACCGGTTGCTGGGCGTCAGCCTGCCACCGGGCATCGTCAGATTGGCGTTCTGACTGCTTGTCTTCGCTCTTGTTGAGGTTCCGCCACCCGCACCGCCACGCAAAACGAGTCCAAGGACAAATTCTGACATGGACGTTCTGCAGAACCTGTTGAGCGGTTTCGGCACTGCCCTGGTGTGGCAGAACCTGCTGCTCGCGCTGGTCGGGGTGACGATCGGCACGATGGTCGGGGTGCTGCCCGGTCTCGGCCCGGCCACCACGGTGGCGCTGCTGCTGCCGGTCACCTACGTCTTCGACCCGATCGGCGCTTTCGTGCTGTTCGCCGGGATCTACTACGGCGGCATGTACGGCGGATCGACCACCGCGATCCTGCTGAACATCCCCGGCGAAACGGCCTCGGTGCCGACTACTCTCGAAGGCCATCCGATGGCGTTGAAGGGACGCGGCGGCGCGGCGTTGGCGACCGCCGCGATCGGTTCGTTCGTGGCGGGCACGATCTCGACGGTCGGCATCACCTTCCTCGCGCCGTGGATGGCCGAGGTGGGCAAGCTGATCCAGCCCGCCGAATACTTCGCGATCATGGTCCTGGCGTTCGTCACGGTCACCTCGCTGGTCGGCGACTCGGTGGTGAAGGGCCTGGCCACGCTGTTCCTCGGCCTGTCCATCGGGTTGATCGGCATCGACAACCTCACCGGGCAGCCGCGCTACACCTTCGGCGTTGCCGAGCTCTACGACGGCATGGAGCTGGTGGCGCTGGCGGTCGGGCTGTTCGCGGTGGCCGAAGCGCTGTACTCGGCCAGCCGGATGCGCCACCACCCGACGCAGGCCATCCCGCGGACGGGCAAGGTGTGGATGACCGGGGACGAATGGCGGCGCTCGTGGAAGCCGTGGCTGCGCGGCACCGCCATCGGCCTGCCGATCGGTTCGCTGCCCGCCGGGGGCGCGGAGATCCCGACCTTCCTCAGCTACAACCTGGAACGCCGGTTGTCCAAGCACCGCGAGGAATTCGGGCACGGCGCGATCGAAGGCGTGGCCGGGCCGGAGGCGGCGAACAACGCCGCGTTCTCCGGAACCCTGGCACCGCTGCTGACGCTGGGCATTCCGACCTCGGCGACCGCCGGTGTGCTGCTGATCGCCTTCCAGATCTACAACCTGCAGCCCGGACCGCTGCTGTTCGACGAGGAACCGGCGCTGGTCTGGACGTTGATCGCCAGCCTCTACATCGGCAACGTGATGCTGCTGGCGCTGAACCTGCCGCTGGTCAAGGTGTGGGTCAAGCTGCTGGCCGTGCCGCAGTCGCTGCTGACCGCCGGAATCCTGGTGTTCGCCACCCTCGGCGTGTACGCGATCTCGCAGAACGTCGTCGACATGGCCTTCGCGTTCGCCTTCGGCGGGCTCGGTTTCCTGTTGCGCCGCAGCGGTTATCCGGTCGCGCCGATGGTCCTGGGCGCGGTGCTCGGGCCGCTGCTGGAGACCCAGTTCCGCCGGGCGATGTCGTTCGCCGAGGGCGACTGGACGGTGTTCCTGACCCGGCCGATCTCCGCAACGATCCTGGTGCTGGCCGCGGCACTGCTGGTGGTCCCGATCGTCCTGCGCCGCCGCCGGAAGATCGTCCTCATTGGACAGTAGCCGAACCCCGCGCCCGTACCCGGCGCGGTGAGCTCCACGCCTGATGCCGCGCCGAGCAACGCGGACCGGTGATCGAGGACGCCGTTGGCGTCCCCTTCCGGGCCTAGACCGTCGGCGGTCGACTCGCGAACAATCAACAACCACGGGTCACCGATCGGATACCGACGGTCGCGGGGGTGGGCATGCTCGGCCTGGTACTGACCGCAGCGGTCATCGCGGTGACCGTGGTGTGCCTGGCCCGCCTCGTCCTCCAACGCGGGCAGCGCGGGGACACCGCGCGCACCGACAGCAGCGTGGACGTCGCGCACGCCCTGATGGCCGTCGGCATGGCGGCGATGTTCCTACCCGACCTCATGCGCCTCCCAGCGGCGGTGTGGGCGGCGCTGTTCATCGCGAACGCGGCGTGGATGGGCGCCCTGGCGCTGCGCCGCCGACCAGCCGGGACCTACCTGCACCACGTGGTCAGCGGCCTGGCGATGGCGTACATGTTCGCCGCCGCCCGCTCGCACGAACCGAACCCGCACGTTTTGTCGCTGTCGACCGCGCACTCCTCCGGCCACGCCCACGGCGCTGTGGCGGTCGTCGAAGCGCAACCCGCTGGCTTCGCCTTTCCGCTGGTGGCATGGGTTCTGATGATCTACTGCGCGCTCAGCGCTGGCTTCGCCGGGACCAACCTGCTGCGTGCTCCGCCGACCTGCCACGACCGGCCCGCACCCCGGCTCACGGCGGTCACCGAACTGGTCCTGTCGCTGAGCATGGCCTACATGTTCCTGACCACGCTGTGACGGACCCGGAAACCTGCCCGTGCAGCGCTCGCCTTCTGCGGTGGGGCGGGCGAAATCGCCCGACGCCGCCCCGGGCACAAGGCACTCAGTCCATTCCGGACACCCGGAGGGTGATGTTCAGGCGACCGCCGGTCATGCCGATGTCCGGGCCGGTGCCGGGCAGGGTTCGCGGCACGCCGTGGTAGGCCAGCCGGGACGGGCCGCCGAAGACGAACAGGTCCCCCGAGCACAGCTGGAGATCCGTCCACGGCCGGTTGCGGTTCTCGGTGTTGCCGAACCGGAACACGCAGGTATCGCCCAGGCTCAGCGAAACCACCGGCTCGCGGCTGTGCTCGTCGCGATCCTGGTGCATGCCCATCCGCGCGGTCGCGTCGTAGAAGTTGACCAGCGCGACATCGGGCCGGTAGTCGGCGGCGTCCCGGCGGTAGGCGTCCGCCAGCGCCTGCCGACCGAGATCGCCCAGCCAGTCCGGGAACGGTGTGACCGGGGAACCGTCGCCGTCGGCGACCGTGCGCGAATACCGGTACGGGTACCAATGCCAGCCCAGGCACACGGTGCGCACCGACATCACACCCCCGCTGGGCAGCCGCGCGGACCGCATGCCCGCCGGGGAACCCGCCCACTCCCGGCAGGCCGTCACCAGTTCGCGCTGCCGGTCGAGGTCCAGCCAGTCGGGCAGGTGAACCGCACCCGGTGCGATCTCGGACCGGCCGCGCGGGATCAACGACTCCATGTCCGCACCTACCACGTCGAGATCAGCCACGCCGTTGGCCGCGCGGTGACAACCGTCTCAAAGCTGGTCTCCCTACTCCAATCAGGTTAGGCTTACCGAACTTTTGGAACCTCTCGGACAGGCAGGGAGCACCATGTTCCGTCCCCGTCGACTGCTCGCGGCGGTCACCGCCATGCTCGCGCTCGGCACCGTCGCCGCATGCGGCACGGCGGCCCCCGAGCAGCCCGCCGCGCCGCAGGGTGGCGAGCGAATCATCACGCACGCCAAGGGCCAGACCAAGATCACCGGCACCCCGCAGCGGGTGATCGTGCTCGACACCGGGGAACTCGACTCGGTGCTGGCGCTGGGGATCAAACCGATCGGAACCGTGCTGCCCGATGCCAACAAGTCGCTGCAACCGTACCTCGCGGAGAAGGCGGGCAACGTCGAGATCGTCGGCACCATCGGCTCGCCCAACCTGGAGAAGATCACCGCGCTGCAGCCCGACCTGATCCTGTCCAACAAGATGCGCGACGACCAGAACTACGAGGCGCTGAGCAAAATCGCCCCGACGGTGTTCGCCGACACCGTCGGCAAGAACTGGAAGCAGAACTTCCTGCTCGACGCCGACGCGCTGGGCAAGAAGACCGAAGCCCAGCAGATCCTGGACACCTACCAGCAGCGCGCCGCCGACATCGGCAAGCAGGTCGGCGACCCGGCCGCCCGCAAGATCAGCGTGCTGCGCTTCACCCCCGGCGACATCCGGCTCTACGACAAGGGTTCGTTCATCGGCACCATCCTGGCCGACGCGGGCCTGGGCCGCCCCGAGAACCAACTGCCCGACCAGACCTTCACCAAGATCAGCCGCGAGCAGATCTCCCAGGCCGACGGCGACATGCTGTTCTACTCCGCCTACGGCGACACCGCCAAGCAGCAGCTGACCGGCGTGGTCAACTCGGTGCAGTGGACGACGCTCGGCGCGGTGCGCGGCGGCAAGGCCATCGAGGTGCCCGACGACACCTGGTTCCTCGGCATCGGCCCGATGGCGGCCAACATGGTCCTCGACGACCTGCAGAAGTACCTCACCCAGCAGTGATCGGCACGAGCCCGTGGGTCGACCGGCTCACGGGCTCGTCGCCGCGCTGATCCGCAGATCCCCGGCGCTGCGCCCGACCAAGAACCCACCGCCCGGCTCGACGTCGATCATCGCCGACACCTCGGCACCCGCCTCGGCCGCCACGACGGCGAAGCCCGCCAACCGAAACGGCTCGTCGGCATACACCTGAACGACCTCGCGGCCCGCCCGCTCACCGGTGTTGCGCAGCTTCACCCGCACCGCATCGCCGTCGACGACGGCCTCGACGTACTCCCAAGCGGTGTAGCCCAGCCCGTGTCCGAAGTGGAATGCCGGGCGCACGCCGCGGTCCGCGTAGGCGCGATACCCGACCAGATCTCCCTCGGCGTAGTGCAATTCGCCGTCCACCGGTTGGACACCGGGCAGCGGGACCGGCACATCGGCCAGTTCGGCCGGGAAGGTGGTCGGCAGTCGGCCACCGGGCTCGATGCGACCGAGCAGCACGTCCGCCAGCGCATCGCCGTACTCCTGGCTGCCGAACCAGGTCCACAGCACCGCGGGCACCTCGCCAGCCCAGGGCATGATCACCGGCGACCCGGCGTTGACCACCACCACGGTGCGCGGATTCACCGCCGCGACCCTGCGGACCAGTTCGTTCTGGGTGCCCGGCAGGTCCAGCGAGGCGCGATCGCGGCCCTCGGTCTCGACCTCGTCGTTGGTGCCGACCACGACCACCGCGACATCGGCTTCGCGGGCGACCGCCAGCGCGGCGGCGAGTTCGCTGGCGTCGTCCCACTCCCGCGCGCGGTGCCCGATCCCGACGGCGACCAGCAGGTCGAGGCTGCGCGGGGTGAACTCCACCGTCAACGCCGCTCGGCCCGCCGCGTCCAGGTCCGATTCGACGAGCACGACGTTGAACCGCTGCTCGGGTGGTTCGATCAGGTCGCCCAACGGATCGGCGACACCGTCAGCGCTGACCGCAGCCACGTCCAGCACCGCGCGCCCGGACACCTCGACGCGGAAATGCCCGGTGCCGTTGACCCCGAACAGGTGCTCGCCGAGTTCGGCGGCGAGATTTCCCCGCAACCGCAACGATTTCGTCCCGCTGGGTAGCCCACCGAGCCACACCAGCCGCTCGGTGCCGCGCAACTCGCTGCTGAGGACCTGGCCCGCGCCGTCCAGGTACTCGACCCGGATGCCGGTCCCCTCGCCCGTCGGGTCGAAGATCTCCGTTCGCGCCAGCACGTCCAGCAGCCGCCGATGCCGCACCCCGCGCTGGTACACCACGTCCGCGTCGGGCAGCGTGGCCCGCAGACCCGCCAGCGGCGTCACCACGTGCGGCGGGCTGACGTGCGGCGAACCACCGCCCTGCACCGCCGGAATCGTGGCGCTCTCCCCGATCACCGCCACCTGCGCGCCGTCCCAACCCCACTCGCCCTTGAGGATGTCGTTCACCAGCACGGAATTCTCGGTCATGGTCTGTCCGTTGACCGAGTTGTAGGCGGCCATCAGCGCCCACGGCGACGCCTTCGCGATGATCCGCTCGAACGGCTTCAGGTAGACCTCGCGCAACGTCGGCTCGTCGATCACCGCGTCGTAGCTGAGCCGCTCCGTCTCGCTGTCGTTGGCGACGTAGTGCCCGGACTGTCGAGCGGGACACCGACACGCCGATATCTGCCCATGCTCACCAACCCCAGACACAACATGTAGTGTGTCGCTCGCTGGTGGTTCGCCGGAGGCATCCGGCGAGGCAAGAGGGAACCCGGTGCGAATCCGGGACTGCCCCGCAGCGGTGAACGGGAACGACCGTCGTGACCCGGCTGCCAGACGGCAGCGGGTACAGCACTGGGCGAGAGCCTGGGAAGCCACGACCAGTAGGCCGCCCGTGAGTCCGAAGACCTGCCACCGGTGCACGCGCGAGCGTGCTGTCCGGGACTTCGAGGGCGAGTCCGCGCGGACCACCAGCGGCGCTACCGCGGTGTCCTCGCGCGCCATCGCGGTTCGCCGAGCTCACGAGGGAGAGAGCCCGTGACCAAGACACTTGACGACTGGACCCGGGTGTCCACTGTGGTCCACCAGGCCTGCGCCGGACTGCCCGGCGTCTCGGCCGACGCCGTGCTCGACGAAGTGCGGCGCACCGGTTATGCCGGAATCAGCGACGACGAACTCTCGCTGGCGCAGATCATGGCGGCGCGCACCCTGATCGAGACCGAACCCAACTACTCGCAGGTCACCGCCCGGCTCCTGCTGCACCAGCTGCGCCGCGAAGCGCTGAACTTCCTGGGCGAACCGCGGGAAGCCGACCAGGACGAGATGCGGGAGCGCTACCCGCAGTACTTCGTCGACTACGTGCGGCGCGGCATCGAACTGGCGCGACTGGACCCCGAACTGGGCACCTTCGACCTGGCCCGACTCGGGCGCGCACTGCTGCCGGAACGCGACCTGACCTTCGGGTTCCTCGGCCTGCAGACCCTCTACGACCGCTACTTCCTGCACCACGACGGCACCCGGTTCGAGCTGCCGCAGGCGTTCTTCATGCGGGTCGCGATGGGGCTCGCGCTGCGCGAGGACGACCGCGAGGCCCGCGCCATCGAGTTCTACCAACTGCTGTCCTCGTTCGACTTCATGTGCTCGACGCCGACCCTGTTCAACGCGGGCACCACCCGACCGCAGCTGTCGTCCTGCTTCCTGACCACTGTGGACGACGATCTGTCCGGTATCTTCCATTCGATCAGCAACAACGCGCTGCTGTCGAAGTACTCCGGCGGGTTGGGCAACGACTGGACGCCGGTGCGCGGCATCGGCGCCCACATCAACGGCACCAACGGCAAGTCCCAGGGCGTGGTGCCGTTCCTGAAGATCGCCAACGACACCGCCGTCGCGGTCAACCAGGGCGGTCGCCGCAAGGGCGCGGTGTGCGCCTACCTGGAGACCTGGCACATCGACGTCGAGGAGTTCCTCGACCTGCGCAAGAACACCGGCGACGACCGCCGCCGCACCCACGACATGAACACCGCCAACTGGGTGCCCGACGAATTCCTGCGCCGCGTCGAAGCCGACGAGCAGTGGACGCTGTTCTCCCCGGACGAGACCCCGGACCTGCACGACCGCTACGGCCAGGATTTCGCCGAGCGCTACCGCGCCTACGAGCAGGCCGCCGATCGCGGCGAGATCCGGGTGTTCCGCCGGGTCCGCGCGGTGGAGCTGTGGCGGCGGATGCTGACCATGCTCTTCGAAACCGGCCACCCCTGGATCACCTTCAAGGACGCGTGCAACCTGCGGTCCCCGCAGCAGCACGTCGGCGTCGTGCACTCCTCCAACCTGTGCACCGAGATCACCCTGAACACCAGCACCGACGAGGTCGCCGTGTGCAACCTCGGATCCATCAACCTGGCCAGGCACATCACCCCCGACGGCATCGACGCCGAGCGGCTGCAACGCACCATCCGCACCGCGGTGCGGATGCTGGACAACGTCATCGACATCAACTTCTACACGGTTCCCGAGGCGCGCCGGTCCAACCTGCGGCACCGGCCGATCGGGTTGGGGCTGATGGGCTTCGCCGACGCGCTGATCGTCGGGCGCATCCCGATGTCATCGGCGGCCGCCGTCGAGTTCGCCGACCGCAGCATGGAGCAGATCAGCTACCACGCCATCGCCGCGTCCAGCGAACTCGCCGTCGAGCGCGGCCGGTACGAGTCGTTCGACGGGTCGCTGTGGAGCCGGGGGATCCTGCCCGTCGACTCGCTGCGGCTGCTCGCCGACGCCCGCGACGGCGACCTCGACCTGGCCGCCGGGTCCACCATGGACTGGGACGCGCTGCGGGCACGGGTGCGGCGCGACGGCATGCGCAACTCCAACGTGATGGCCATCGCGCCGACCGCCACGATCTCCAACATCTGCGGGGTCAACCAGTCCATCGAGCCCGTCTACCGCAACCTGTACGTCAAGGCGAACATGTCCGGCGACTTCACCGTCGTCAACCCGCACCTGGTCGCCGACCTGAAGGCGGCCGGGCTGTGGGACGCCGCGATGGTCGCGGACCTGAAGTTCCACGACGGCAGCCTGTGGCCGATCGAGCGGATCCCGCAGCAGCTCAAGGAGCTGTACGCGACCGCGTTCGAGATCGAACCGCACTGGCTGGTCGAGGCAGCGGCCCGGCGGCAGAAGTGGATCGACCAGGCGCAGTCGCTCAACCTCTACGTCAGCCGACCCAGCGGCCGCAAGCTCGACGAGCTCTACCGGCTCGCCTGGCGGAAGGGCCTCAAGACCACCTACTACCTGCGCTCCACCAGCGCGACCCACGTGGAGAAGAGCACCCTGCGCGGCACCGACGGCAAGCTCAACGCCGTCCCGACGATCACGACAGCCGCCGCCTGCTCGGTCGAAGACCCCGACTGCGAAGCCTGCCAGTAACGATCCCGACACGCCAGGTGAGGCGTCCGCTTTCTCCCTGATACCGCGGGGCAGTCCTTGCCTGGAACTGCCCCGCCCCGTTCTGCCGATCATCGGGTGGAGACCAACAACACTCGGGATCGACTCCTCCCCGAGCTGAAGGCCGGGGTATCCGCCGATTGGAATTCCGATGACCTCAGTGCAGTCCCAGTCCGCGTCGGCCGCCGGGCTCGGTCAGATCGACCGTGCCGCCGGACGCGTCGACGTCGGTGACAAGGCGATGATCAACGCGCGCGCCGACGTCAACCAACTGCTCCCGCTCAAGTACGGCTGGGCTTGGGAGAAGTACCTCTCGGGCTGCAACAACCACTGGATGCCAACGGAAATCTCCATGCAGGCCGACATCGCGCTGTGGAAGTCCACCGACGGTCTCAGCGCCGACGAACGCCTGCTCCTCAAGCGCAACCTCGGTTTCTTCGCCACCGCGGAATCCCTGGTGGCCAACAACATCGTGCTCGCCGTCTACCGGCACATCACCAATCCCGAATGCCGCCAGTACCTGCTGCGGCAGGCCTTCGAAGAGGCCGTGCACACCCACACCTTCCAGTACATCTGCGAAAGCCTCGGCCTCGACGAGGGCGAGCTGTTCAACATGTACCGGGAGATCCCCTCGATCGCCGACAAGGACGCCTGGGCGCTGCAGTACACGCGCAGCCTGGAAGACCCCGACTTCGCCACCGGCAGCACCGCCGCCGACCAGGCGTTCCTCCGCGACCTCGTCGCGTTCTACGTGGTCTTCGAGGGCATGTGGTTCTACACCGGCTTCGCGCAGATCCTGGCGCTGGGCAGGCGGAACAAGATGGTCGGCATCGCCGAGCAGTACCAGTACATCCTGCGCGACGAGTCGATCCACCTCAACTTCGGCATCGACTGCATCAACCAGATCAAGCTGGAGAACCCGCACCTGTGGACCCCGGAGTTCCAGGCCGAGATCCGGCGGATGCTGGCCGAAGCCTGCGAACTGGAGATCGCCTACGGCCGCGACACCATGCCGCACGGACTGCTCGGCATCAACGCCGAACTCTGCGCCCAGTACATGCACTTCATCACCAACCGGCGCTGCGCCCAGCTCGGCCTGCAACCGGTGTTCCCGGAAACCGAGAACCCGTTCCCGTGGATGTCGGAGGCGATGGACCTGAAGAAGGAGAAGAACTTCTTCGAAACCCGCGTCATCGAGTACCAGTCCGGCGCATCGTTGCAGTGGGACTGAAGCTCGGGTGATCGGAGCTCTCGCCCGGCTGCTCCGGGCGAGAGTCCCGTTCCTCACGAGCAGACCGCACCCTGGGCTGCCGAGCCGACCAGCTTCGCGTACTTACCGAGCACGCCGTGCCGGAATCGCGGCGTCGGCGCGGACCAGTTCCGACGTCGCCGTTGGAGCTCGGCGCCGTCGACGAGCAGATCCAGGGTGCGGTTGGTGAGGTCGAGGCGAATCCGATCGCCGTCCTGGACCAGTGCGATCGGCCCACTTTCGGTCGCCTCCGGCGCCACGTGCCCGATGCACAAACCCGTGGTACCGCCGGAAAACCGACCGTCGGTCACCAGCAGCACGTCCTTGCCGAGACCGGCGCCCTTGATCGCACCGGTCACCGCGAGCATCTCCCGCATGCCCGGACCGCCGCGCGGTCCCTCGTAGCGGATGATGACCACGTCACCGGGCTTCAGCGTGCCGTCCTCCACGGCGTCCATGGCACCCTGCTCACCATCGAAAACCCTTGCCGTGCCGTCGAAACTCGTCGAGTCGAAACCAGCGCTCTTGACCACCGCGCCATCCGGTGCCAGCGAACCCCGCAGGATCGTCAGCCCACCGGTGGGATGGATCGGGTTCGACAGCTGGTGCAGCACGTCACCGTCCAGCTCGGGCGGATCCAGCTCGACCAGGTTCTCCGCCACCGTGCGACCGGTCACGGTCATGCAGTCACCGTGCAGCAGACCCGCATCCAGCAGGGCCTTCATCACCACCGGAACGCCGCCAATCCGGTCCACCGCGGGCATCACGTAGCGGCCGAACGGCTTGACATCCGCCAGGTGCGGCACCCGATCGCCGATCCGGTTGAAGTCGGCCAGGTCCAGGTCGACCTCGGCTTCCCGCGCGATGGCCAGCAGGTGCAGCACCGCGTTGGTCGATCCGCCGAAGGCCATCACCACGGCGATCGCGTTCTCGAACGCCTCCTTGGTCAGGATCTGCCGCGCGGTGAGGCTCCGCCCCAACATGCCGACCACTGCGCGGCCCGCATCGCGCGCGCCCGCATCGCGACGCCGGTCCACTGAGGGCGGGCTCGCCGAACCCGGGATCGACATCCCCAACGCTTCCGCGGCGCAGGCCATGGTGTTCGCCGTGTACATCCCACCGCAGGCGCCCTCACCAGGGCAGATCGCGCGTTCGATGCGGTCCACCTCGTCGCGGCTGATCAATCCCCGAGCGCACGCACCAACGGCTTCGAAAGCATCGATGATGGTGACCTCGCGGTCGCCGACGCGGCCCGGCAAGATCGAACCGGCGTAGACGAACACCGAGGCCAGGTCGAGCCGGGCCGCGGCCATCAGCATGCCCGGCAGGCTCTTGTCGCAGCCCGCCAGCAACACCGAGCCGTCCAACCGCTCGGCCTCCATCACGGTCTCGACGGAGTCCGCGATGATCTCCCTCGACACCAGCGAATAGTGCATGCCGACGTGCCCCATCGAAATGCCGTCGGAAACCGAGATCGTGCCGAACTCCATCGGATATCCGCCAGCCGCGTGCACACCTTCCTTGGCGGCCTGCGCAAGGCGCTGCAACGAGAGGTTGCACGGGGTGATCTCGTTCCAGGACGAAGCCACCCCGATCTGCGGCTTCGTGAAGTCGGCGTCCTGCATACCGACGGCGCGCAGCATCCCCCGCGCTGCGGCCCGCTCCATACCTTCGGTGACCTCGCTGCTGCGAGGCTTCAACGTGCGTTGGCCATTGGTGAGCTTCGAAGCATCCACACCGCGACTGTAGTCGGGGTCACACCGACAGCGCGCGCCGAAAACATCCCACGCCAGAAAACAAAAAAAGGGGGGTCCCTTTTCTTTCCGTTTCCGGGAAGAAAAGGGACCCCCCTCTCTCTTGTTGTGTGTCGGTGGTGTCTTACTCTCCCACACCCTGTCGAGTGCAGTACCATCAGCGCTGGGGAACTTAGCTACCGGGTTCGGAATGGGACCGGGCGTACCCTCCCCGCCATCGCCACCGACAAC
>NZ_JBQQBO010000039.1:0-57413 GCF_052246905.1 Saccharopolyspora antiqui | reverse complement strand
GGTGGTGGGGGTGTGAGGGGTTGTCGGTGGCGATGGCGGGGAGGGTACGCCCGGTCCCATTCCGAACCCGGTAGCTAAGTTCCCCAGCGCTGATGGTACTGCACTCGACAGGGTGTGGGAGAGTAAGACACCACCGACACACAACACAATAGAAGCCGACCGGAACCGTCCTCGCGGGACGGATTTCCGGTCGGCTTCTTGCGTTCAGCACCGCTATGCGCTGAACACCGCATGTTCCACAGGAGTTGCCCCGGCTCACATCAGAGGTGCCACCCGCCGCACCCCGCATCCAGGTGGGACTACTCTTGGGGGGCTTCAGTATTTGTATTTTCTGCTTCAGGAGGTTCGGTGTCCGGTTCCGATGACAGGCGCGGCGGTCCCCGCCGTGGGGCCGGTACCGGCCGAGGCGGCCAAGGCGGCCGTGGAAACTTCGATCGCCGCGGTTCCCACGGCGGTCCTCGCCGTGACCGCGATGGCGGTGGCGGTAGCGGTGGCGCGCGCCGGTTCGGCGACCGCGACAACCGCGGCGGCTACCGCAATGATCGCGACGACCGCAACAGCCGCGATGGTCGCAACAACCGCGACGACCGTCCGGTCCGGGAGGATCGGGGTGGCCGCGACAACTTCGGCGGTCGCGACCGGTTCCGCGGACAAGGCGACCAGGACCGGCGCACCGGCGGCCACCGGGACGACCGTGGCGGATATCGCCGCGATGATCGCCGGGACAACAACCGCGACGATCGGCCCCGCCGGTTCGACTCGCAGGACAGCCGAGGTCGTGACTTCGACAACCGTCGCGAAGACCGCGGTGGCTTCCGTCGCGACGACCGCAGGCGCGACGACCGGCGCGATGACCGGGCACGCGGCGATTTCCGCCGCGATGACCGGCCGCGCCGGGACGACTTCCGCCGTGACGATCGTGGCCGGGATGATCGTGGGCGTCGTGATTTCCGGCGTGATGACCGGCCACGCCGCGATGATTTCCGTCGTGATGACCGGGAGCGGGGCGATTTCCGCCGCGACGACCGGGGCCCTGGGGACCGCGGCCGGGACGATCGGGGCCGGGGTGGCTTCCGGGACGATCGGCGCGGCGGCTACGGGCGTAGCGACAACCGCCAGGGCAGGCCGCGTTTCGAGGATCGGCGCCGAGACGACCGCCCTCGTGACGACCGCCCTCGTGACGACCGTCGCGACGACTTCCGCCGGGACGACCGCGGTCGCGATGACCGGCCACGCCGCGATGACGGGCCGCGCCGCGATGACCGACCCCGTCGGGACGACCGCGGCCGTGACGACCGGCCGCGCCGGGACGACCGACCCCGCCAACGGGGCGACCGGTTCGACCGGGACCGGGGCGGTCGCCGGGATCGCGACTTCCGGCGGGACGATCGCCGCGACGGGGGCCGCCGAGATCGCGAAGACAACCGGCAGGATTCGCCGAAGGCGGAATCGCGTGCCAGCGCGGCCACCGAGGCGGAGTCCAAGCGCGTGCCCGAGCCCGAGCTGCCCGAAGGCCTGGAGCCCTCGGAGTTGGACATCGAGATCCGCCGCGAACTGCTCACGCTGCCCAAGGGTCTGGCCGACAAGGTCGCGCTGCATCTGATCGCGGCCGGTCAGCTGATCGACACGGAGCCGGAGCGCTCCTTGGCGCACGCCCGCTACGCGCGGCAGCGTGCCCCCCGCATTCCTTCGATCCGGGAAGCCAACGGCCTCGCCGCGTACCTGACGGGCGAGTGGAACGAGGCGCTCGGCGAATTGCGGGCCGTTCGGCGCATGGCTGGCGGGCCGGGCCACTTGGCGATCATGGCCGATTGCGAGCGCGCGATGGGACGGCCGGAACGCGCGGTGGAGCTCAGCCGCAGCGAGGAGGCCAGCCAGCTCGACCAGGAGGACGCGGTGGAGCTGCGCATCGTCGCCGCGGGTGCCCGCCGGGATCTCGGCGAGGTCGACGCCTCGGTGGTGAGCCTGCAGATTCCGGAGCTCGACCCGCGGCGCCAGGAGCCGTGGAGCGCACGCCTCTTCTACGCCTACGCCGACAACCTGCTGGCTGCCGGACGGGAGCGAGACGCCTTCACCTGGTTCGTGCACGCCGCGCACGCCGATGACGAGGACGAGACGGACGCCGCCGAGCGCCTCGAAGAGCTGGCCGAGCAGTTGGGCGGCCCGGACGTGGTGGAGGAACTGGTCACCGAAGCCGAAGCCGAAGCCGCCGCAGAGGTCGACGACGAGTTCGACGACGAGGCTGCCGAGATCGATGACGACTTCGACGACGAGCGCGACACGGCAGACGACGAGCTGGGCGACGACGAACCCGCTGAGGACGATGTGGCGGACGACAGCGCAGCGCCCGAAGCCGAAGCAGCGGCCGTGCCGGAGGAAGCCGCCGCAGAGCCAGAAGAACCCACGGCCACCGCGAAGACCGCCGACACCGACGAGTCTGAGAACGGCGGCGCAGGAGGAGCGCGGACGCAGTGAGCGGCACGCTTCTCGACGGTCACGATGTCGTGCTGTTCGACCTCGACGGCACGGTGTTCCGAGGTGGTGAACTCGTCCCCGGCGCGCTGGAGGCGATCCGGGAGGTTCACCGGCTGGACATCCCCGTCCGGTACGTCACCAACAACGCCTCGAAACCGGATCAGGCGGTCGCCGACCACCTGATCGGTCTCGGGCTGCACGCGGAGCCGACCGAGGTCAGCACCAGTGCCCAGGCCGGTGCCGCAGTGCTGGCCGAGAAGCTGCCCGCTGGGTCGAAGGTGCTGGTGGTCGGCACCACCGCGCTGGAGTCCGAAGTGGACAAGGTGGGGCTGGTGCCGGTTCGGGACTTCGCCGCCGACCCGGCCGCCGTGGTGCAGGGGATTTCCACCGAGACCACCTACCGCGACCTCACCGAGGCTTGCCTGGCGATTCGCTCCGGTGCGCTGTGGGTGGCGTGCAACGGCGACCGCACCCTGCCGACCGAGCGCGGTGAGGTGCCCGGAAACGGCGCACTGGTCGAGGCGTTGCGAGCCGCCACCGACCAGGACCCGCTGGTGGCGGGCAAACCGGAGCGTCCGCTGCTGGACCGGGCGGTCGCCTCCGCAGGAGCCGCTGCTCCGCTGATGGTCGGCGACCGGCTGGACACCGACATCGCTGGTGCGGTGAAAGCCGAAATGCCGTCGCTGATGGTGCTCACCGGAGTCAGCACGCCTCGGGAACTGCTCGAAGCGTCCGCCGACCGGCGGCCCGACTACGTCGCCGCTGATCTGCGGGGGCTGCACGAGCCGCCAGCTCAGGTCGCGGTCGGTGCGCAGTCCGAGTGGCAGGTTCGAGTCGACACCGGCTCGGTGGAACTGTCCGTGCAGACCGGGGAACAACCGGGCGATGCGCTCTCCGCCCTTCGCGCGCTGTGCGCTGCTCGGTGGTCTGCCGGGTCGGGAGCGGTCGCGGTGCGCGGTGCGGACGAGCCAGCGCGAGCGGCGCTGCGGCAGCTGGGGCTGCTCTGACCGACGCATGTCGTGGTGGTGCTGTCCTGGCGTTCGGCTAGCGTGGACGTGTCGCCGCACAGCGGTCGCGGCGTGATCGAGGGGAGCAGGAGCGGATGACCTCTCCGTGGCAACAGGCGGCGAATCCCGCGATGCTGGCGCGCCCGGCCGATGACGGCCAAGCGGCGGTCGACGCCATCGCAGCGGCCGTCGCCGAACTCGACGGGGTGCGGGAACTGCCCGTCGCCGAGCACGTCGAACGGTTCGAGGTGGTGCACGCCGCGCTCACCGAAGCGCTTTCGAAGGCCGACAACCTGCTGTCCGCAACGAGCGCGCACAGGAGTTGACGGGAGTGCCTCGCAAGTCGCGGTTGGATGCCGAACTGGTTCGTCGTGGCCTCGCCCGGTCTCGGGAACACGCCACCGAGCTGGTCGCCGCGGGCCGGGTGAGCGTGCGCGGCATGGTGGCCCACAAGTCGGCCACCGCGGTCGAGATCGATGCACCGCTGGTGGTCGCCGAAGACGTCGACGACCCGGCTTGGGCATCGCGCGGCGCCTACAAGCTGGTGGGCGCGTTGGAGGCGTTCGAGCCGGAGGGGCTGTCCGTGGCCGACCGGCGCTGCCTCGACGCCGGGGCGTCGACCGGCGGTTTCACCGACGTGCTGCTGCGGCGCGGCGCGCGCGAGGTGGTGGCCGTCGACGTCGGGTACGGCCAGCTCGACTGGAAGCTGCAGACCGATGACCGGGTCAAGATCCACGATCGGACTAACGTGCGGTCGCTGACCCCGGAGGACATCGGTGGGCAGGTGGATCTGGTCGTGGCCGACCTGTCGTTCATTTCGCTGAAGCTCGTGCTGCCCGCGCTGGTCGCCTGCGCCACCGCGGACGCCGATCTGGTGCCGATGATCAAGCCGCAGTTCGAGGTGGGCAAACAGCGGTTAGGCTCGGGTGGCGTGGTGCGCGATCCGCAGCTGCGGGCCGAAGCGGTGTTGGAGGTCGTGCGGTTCGCCGCCGAGCAGGGGTTGGGACTGCGCGGTGTCGTGGCCAGTCCGCTGCCCGGCCCGTCCGGCAACGTCGAGTACTTCGTCTGGCTGCGTCCGGGCGCGGACATCGATGTGGCGGCGGAGGAACTGGTGTTGGCCGCGGTTCGGCAGGGGCCGCAGACTGCGGTCAAAACCGCGCATCGGTGAAGCGGACATACATGATGTCGGGGATCGGCGGAGACGAGAAGGCCGCTGAGGTTCCGCTACCCGCACCGCCACGCGAACCAACCCGCACAATCTCTAAAGTGGATTGCAGCGGTGTCCAAGGCACCGCTGCGGCGGCGCTGGTTCGGTCCGCACACCGCAAATGGCTGACGCCGTTTGGGAAACGTTGAAGGAGTAGGAGTTGACCCGAGAGGTGCTGCTGGTGGTGCACACCGGCAGGCAGCACAACCTGCGCACCGCTGAGAAGGTCGCCGCGCAGCTCATCGGCGCGGGCCTGCGCGTGCGGGTGCTCGCCGGGGAGGCGCCGGAACTCAGCCCGGACTGCTACATCCAGGCGGTGGCGCCCGGCCCGCAGGCCGCGGCCGGTACCGAACTCGTCCTGGTCCTCGGCGGCGATGGAACGTTGTTGCGCGCAGCGGAGCTCGCGCGGCTGGCGGACGTCCCGGTCTTCGGTGTGAACCTCGGTCGGGTGGGTTTCCTGGCCGGGGCCGATTCCGATGCGCTCGACGAGGCGGTGGCGGCGGTCGTCGAGTCGCGATACCACGTCGAGGAGCGGATGACGATCGAGATCGCCATGAAGCTCGATGGCGAGGTGCTGGCCCGCACCTGGGCGCTAAACGAAGCCAGCGTCGAGAAGAGCAGCCGGGAGCGGATTCTCGACGTGGTCGTGGAGGTCGACGGCCATCCGGTTTCGGCGTTCGGCTGCGACGGCGTGCTTTGCTCGACCCCGACCGGTTCCACCGCCTACGCGTTCTCCGCCGGTGGCCCGGTGGTGTGGCCGGAGGTGCAGGCATTGCTGGTCGTGCCGAGCAACGCGCACGCGCTGTTCGCCCGCCCGCTGGTGGTGTCGCGGGAGTCGCTGGTCGCCCTGGAGATCGACCAGCACGGCCACCACGCGGTGCTGTGCTGCGACGGGCAACGGCAGTTCGACCTGCCGCCGGGCGCGCGGGTCGAGGTGACCGCCGGAGACACTCCGCTGCACCTGGTCCGGCTGCACGACACGGTGTTCACCGATCGCCTGGTGCGCAAGTTCGAGCTGCCGGTGCAAGGCTGGCGCGGCCCCGCCAGCATCTGACCATCCAGGGTTCGCGGGTGGGGCGATTTCGCTGCCCGCGGACTACCCGCGGCGGACCAGCCGCAGATTTCAAGGCTGTGCTGATCACCCCAGCGGGGCTCCGCTAGTCGGGTTGTGCCGCTAGGGTGCTTGATGTGTTGGCCGAGATGCGCATCCAGGGACTGGGCGTCATCGACGACGCCACGCTCGCACTGCACGCGGGCTTGACCGTGGTCACCGGTGAGACCGGCGCCGGGAAGACGATGGTGGTCACCGGGCTGCACCTGCTCGGTGGTGGTCGAGCTGATGCCTCCCGGGTCCGCTCTGGTGCGCAGCGTGCCGTCGTGGAAGGCCGGTTCCAGACCACGATCGACTCACCGGCGGCCAAGGTCGCCGCCGATGCCGGGGCCGAACCGGACGACGACGGAAGTCTGATCGCGGTGCGGACCGTGACCGCCGACGGGCGTTCGCGAGCGCATCTCGGAGGCCGCTCGGTGCCGAACGGGGTGCTGGCCGAACTGGCCGAGCAGGTGTTGGCGGTGCACGGCCAGAACGATCAGCTCCGGTTGTTGCGGCCGGGCGAGCAGCGCGCGGTGCTGGACCGCTTCGCCGGGGAACCGGTGCTGCACGCGCTGGCCGACTACCAGCGGGTTCGCGCGGAGTGGGCGGATGCGGTCCGGGAACTCACCGAACGAACCGAGCGCTCGCGAGAGCTGGCCAGGGAAGCTGAGCTGCTCCGGCACGGCGTGTCCGAGATCGAGGCGGTCGCACCCGAACCAGGCGAGGACGTCGCACTGGTCGACGAGGCCCGTCGGCTCGCGGACGTCGACCAGCTCAGGGAGATCGCGACTGGTGCCCAATTGGCGCTTACCGGGGCGGTTGACGGCGAGACCGACTCGCCGGGCGCGATCGGCCTGATCGGGGAGGCCCGGCGGCGCCTCGCGGCTGCCGAGGACCCGGTGCTGCGGGAGTTGGAGCCGCGGGTGGCGGAGGCCGTCGCGGTGTTGGCCGACGTGGGCGGTGAGCTCGGCGGGTACCTGGACCGGTTGGACGCCGACCCGGCCCGGCTGGAGCAGGTGTTGGCCCGGCAGGTCGAACTCAAGCAGTTGACGAAGAAGTACGCCGCGGACGTCGACGGCGTGCTGGCCTGGGCCGACGACGCGCGCACCCGACTGTCCGGAATGGACACTTCGGAAGAGGCGCTGGCGGCTTTGGCCGCGCGGCGCGACGAACTCGGGGTGGAACTCGCCGAACGCGCGGCCGTGGTGTCCGCGGCCCGGGAAGAGGCCGCGGTCCGGCTCGCCTCGGCGGTGTCGGAGGAGCTGGACGGGTTGGCGATGCCGCAGGCCCGGCTCGAAGTCGTCGTCCAGGCGAAGGAAACCGATGCCAGCGACCCGTCCGCGTTGTCGGTGCGCGGCCGGACCCTGCATGCCGGACCGGATGGCGTGGACGAGGTCGAACTGCAGCTCATCGCGCATTCCGGCGCCCCAGCGCTGCCGATCCACAAAGGCGCCTCGGGCGGCGAGCTGTCCAGGGTGATGCTGGCGTTGGAGGTCGTGCTCGCCGATGCTGACACGGTGCCCACGCTGGTGTTCGACGAGGTCGACGCCGGGGTCGGTGGTCGGGCCGCGGTGGAGATCGGGCGGCGGCTGGCCCGGCTGGCTCGCACCCACCAGGTCGTGGTCGTCACGCACCTCCCGCAGGTCGCCGCATATGCCGATCGCCACCTGGTGGTGGACAAGGGCGCCGCCGACGGCGGGCTGACCCGCAGTGATGTGCGGGTGGTCGCCGACGAACGGCGGGTGGTCGAACTGGCGCGGATGTTGGCCGGGCTCGATTCGACGGAGACCGGCCGCGCCCACGCGGAGGAACTGCTCAACACCGCGACGGCGTACAAGCTGACCCAGACGCGGTTCCGGCGGCGCGGGAAGGCGTAGCACGGCGGGCGGTAGGCCGTTCGGCCGATCGGAATTGCTGCTGGTGGTTCAACAACATCGGCGTGGCGGACCAACAACGTGTAGTCGATTTGTCACTATCGGCGCATGAAACTCAGCGGTCTGCTTGCCCGTCAGCAGGAAAACCTGCCTGGTGTCGTCGGGGTCGCCAGGGTCGAGCGGCGTTCGGGTGGGGTGCTGCGCCGCGTCCGCTCCGGCGACATCGCGGTGATAGATCACGCGGACCTGGACCGGTGCACGGCCGAGGCGCTGGTCGCGGCAGGGGTGGTCGGAGTGGTCAACGCCGCGCCCTCGATTTCCGGTCGCTATCCGAACCTCGGCCCCGAGGTGTTGCTGTCGGCGGGCGTGGTGCTGATCGACGGGGTGGGTCCGGAGGTGGCGCACCGGGTCAAGGACGGCTCGAAGATCCGGCTGCACGACGGCGGGGTGTTCGCCGGGGACCGGGAAGTCGGGCGCGGGACCGCGCAGGACGCCAACTCGGTCGCCGACCTGCTCATCGAGGCCAAGGCGGGCATGGCGGCCCAGTTGGAGGCGTTCTCGGCGAACACGATCGAGTTCCTGCGCAAGGAGCGGACGCTCATCCTCGACGGCATCGGCGTGCCCGACCTGACAGTGCCGATGACGGACCGGCAGGTGCTGGTGCTCTCGCCTGGCTACGGGCACGCCGACGACCTGCTGCGGTTGAAGAAGTACATCCGGGAGTACCGGCCGGTGCTGATCGGGGTCGAGGCCGGTGCCGACGCGCTGGTCAAGGCCGGGTACAAGCCGGACGTCATCGTCGGTGACCCGGACGTCATCAAGACCGACACGCTGAAGTGCGGTGCGGAACTGGTGATCCCCGCCCACCTGGACGGGCACGCGCCCGGCCTGGAACGCATCCAGGACCTCGGCATCGGCGCGGTGACCTTCCCGGCGTCCGGCAATCCGGAGGACCTCGCGCTGCTGCTCGCCGACGCGAACCAGGCGAGCCTGGTGATCACCGTCGGTTTCCAGGCGACGCTGGGGGAATTCCTCGACCGCGGCCGCTCCGGATCGAACCCGTCGACGTTCCTCACCCGGCTGCGGTTGGGCAGCAAGGTCATCGACGGTCCGGCGGTGGCCACCTTGCAGCGCAGCCGCACGCCCACCGGGGCCATCGCGCTGCTCGCCGCTTCGGTGCTGCTGGTGGTGGTCGTGGCGCTGGCGGTTTCCGGGCTGGGCACCGCATTCCTCGCTGTGCTCGCCGACACCGGCGACTCCGTGTCCGCATATTTCAAGGGGCTTTTCACGTGATCTCGTTGCGGTACCACATCGTGTCGATCGCCGCGGTCTTCCTGGCGCTGGCCGTGGGCGTGGTCATGGGCTCCAGTTCGGTCAGCGACCGGCTGCTGGCCGGTTTGGGCGACCAGCGGCAGTCGTTGCAGGATCAGGTCAACGCCCTCAACTCCGAGCGAACGGCACTGCGGGCGCAGGTCGCCGCGGCTGATCGGTTCGATTCGACGGTCGGGCCGATGGCCGTGCAAGATCAGTTGGCGCAGCGCAGCGTCGTGCTGATCACTTCGGCGGACACCTCGGACCAGCAGCGCGACGCGGTGGCGCAACTGCTGCGCACCGCTGGGGCGGATGTGACCGGTGAGGTGCACTTGGGCCACGCGTTCACCGACCCGGATCGGGCGGACCAGCTGCGGCTGGTCGTCACCGAACTGCTGCCCGCCGGTGTGCAACTGCCCACCGCAGCGGATCCGGGCACCCTGGCCGGGGGTCTGATCGGGCCGTTGACCCTGCTGAATCCGCAGAGCGGTCAACCGCAGACCGGTGACCAGGAGCGCGCGGCGGCGTTCGCCGGGCTCGCCGACGGCGGCTTCGCGACCGCCTCGCCGGGCTTGCGGCCAGCGCAGCTCGCGGTGGTGCTGACCGGTGGCCGCATCGATGGTGACGGTGCGGGGGACCAGGCCGCGACGCTGGCCCGGTTCGCGACCCAGATCGACCGCGCCGGTCAGGGCGCGGTGCTCGCCGGTGACGCCGGTTCGGCCGATGGGACCGGCGCCGTCGGGGTGGCCCGGGCGGATCCGGCGATCGCCTCGATATTGTCCACTGTGGACAACATGGGGAGTGGTGCGGGGCGGGTCGCGGTGGTCCTCGCGGTGCGCGAGCAGGCCGATCGGCAGTCCGGGCACTACGGCGTCGCCAGCAGCGCTCAAGGCCCGGTGCCGGACACTCGCGGCTAGGCGAGATCCACGGCTGGTTTTCGCGGACGGTGCCGCCCGATTCGCGAACGTTGAGCCGCGCGGAGCCGGGTGGTGCTGGTGGGACCCGTGTCGATGCTCACCACGCCGCCTGGCAGCGGCGGGTCTCGGTGCGCATCCGGACCGTCGTGCGTTAGGCTGGAATTCCGTGGGAGCGACGGATGCAGCCGTCCTGCCAGCGCAGACATCCAGCCAGGCGACGGCTTGACCACGGGGAGCTTTTGTTGGTGCCGCAAGCACGCACGATCAAGCACGTGTTCGTCACGGGGGGCGTGGCCTCCTCGTTGGGTAAGGGGCTCACGGCGTCCAGCCTGGGCGAATTGCTGACTTCCCGCGGATTGCGGGTGACCATGCAGAAGCTCGACCCCTACCTGAACGTCGATCCAGGAACGATGAACCCGTTCCAGCACGGTGAGGTGTTCGTGACCGACGACGGCGCGGAGACCGATCTCGACATCGGGCACTACGAGCGGTTCCTGGACCGGGACCTGACCCGCAACGCCAACGTGACCACCGGCCAGGTGTACTCGACGGTCATCGCCAAGGAGCGACGCGGCGAATACCTGGGCGACACCGTGCAGGTCATCCCGCACATCACCGACCAGATCAAGGCCCGGATCCGGGCGATGGCCGAGCCGGACGAGGACGGTCGTACGCCGGATGTGGTGATCACCGAAGTCGGCGGCACGGTCGGCGACATCGAGTCGCTGCCGTTCCTGGAGGCCTGTCGGCAGGTCCGCCACGACGTGGGTCGGGACAACTGCTTCTTCCTGCACGTGTCGCTGGTGCCGTTCCTGGCGCCGTCCGGTGAGTTGAAGACCAAGCCGACGCAGCATTCGGTCGCGGCGCTGCGCAACATCGGTATCCAGCCCGATGCGCTGGTGTGCCGGGCCGACCGCGACCTGCCCGAGGACCTCAAGCGCAAGATCGCGCTGATGTGCGACGTCGACGTGGACGGCGTGGTGGCCTGCCCGGACGCGCCGTCGATCTACGACATCCCGCGGGTGCTGCACGCCGAAGGCCTGGACGCCTACCTGGTGCGGCGGCTCGGGTTGCCGTTCCGCGACGTCGACTGGTCGGTGTGGGGCGATCTGCTGGACCGGGTGCACAACCCCTCGGAGCGGGTGCGGATCGCGCTGGTCGGCAAGTACGTCGACCTGCCGGACGCCTACCTGTCGGTCACCGAGGCGCTGCGGGCCGGTGGGTTCGCGCACCGGGCGAAGGTGGAGATCTCCTGGGTCGGTTCGGACACCTGCGAAACCGAGACTGGCGCCGCGCAGGCACTGTCCGGAATGGACGGTGTGCTGATCCCGGGCGGTTTCGGGGTGCGCGGCATCGAAGGCAAGCTGGGCGCCATCCGCTACGCCCGCACGCACGGCATCCCGACGCTCGGGCTGTGCCTCGGCCTGCAGTGCATGGTGATCGAGACGGCGCGGGCGCTCGCCGGGCTGGACCGGGCCAACTCCACCGAGTTCGAGGAGCCCTGCCAGCACCCGGTGATCAGCACGATGGCCGATCAGCACGACGTGATCGCGGGCGACCGGGACATGGGCGGCACCATGCGGCTGGGCTCGTACCCGGCGAAGCTGCAGGTGGACTCGATCGTCGCCGAGGCCTACGGGGCGACCGAGGTGGCGGAGCGGCATCGGCACCGCTACGAGGTGAACAACGCCTACCGGGACCAGTTGAGCAAGGCCGGCCTGCTGTTCTCCGGGACTTCGCCGGACGACCGGCTGGTGGAGTTCGTCGAACTACCGCGCGAGGAGCATCCGTTCTTCGTCGGCACCCAGGCGCACCCGGAGCTCAAGAGCCGTCCGACCCGCCCGCACCCGCTGTTCGCGGCATTCGTCAAGGCGGCACTGGACTACCGAGCGGCAGAACGCCTGCCCGTCGAGTTGGAACCGATCCAAGAACCGGCACCGAGTATCTGATCCCCGCTGGCTCTAGGGTGGGTGGCGTGGACACGACGGACAACGGTGTTGCGCGCACCAACGGCGAGCACGAGTTCACCACCCTGACCAGCGCTGACGTGTACGTCGGCAAGATCCTCGCGTTGCGGGCCGACGAGGTCGGGATGCCCGGTGGCGGGCAGGCCCGCCGCGAGGTCGTCGAGCACCTCGGCGCGGTCGCGGTGGTGGCGTTGGATGAGCACGAGGAGGTCGTGCTCATCCACCAGTACCGGTATCCGATCGGTCGGCGGCTTTGGGAGCTGCCAGCCGGGCTGCTCGATGTAGCTGGAGAGGACCCGGTGCGCACGGCGCAGCGGGAGCTCGTCGAGGAGGCCGGGATCGCGGCCCGGGACTGGTCGGTGCTGGTCGACGTCGCGAGCTCGCCGGGTTTCACCGACGAGAGCGTGCGGGTCTTCCTGGGCACCGGACTGTCCGATGTGGACCGTCCGGCGGCGGTCGGCGACGAGGAGGCGGATCTGGTGATCCGGCGGTTCCCGCTGGCCGAGGCGGTGCGGATGGCCCTGGCCGGGGAAATCGTCAACGGTCCGGCGGTGGCCGGGCTGCTCGCCGCCCGGGCGGTCCGCGACGGCCGCGCTCGGTCGCGACCAGCGGACGCCGAGTGGCTCGACCGGCCCCGGCGCTTCGCAGCGCGGTGAGGGGCTTCGAGCACCTGCCACCGGAACTGCGCGGGGCGATCACCGGATACCTAGATCACCTCGCCGTCGAGCGCGGCAGCGCTGGCAGCACCCTCGACTCCTACGCCAGGGACCTGCGGCGATACGCCGAATTCCTGGTCGGAGCAGGCCTTTCCGGACTCACCGAGGTGGGTTCGGCGCACCTGTCCGGATTCCTGGCCGAGCTGCGGGAAGGCACCGAAGAGCGGCCCGCGCTCGCGCCGTCGTCGGCGGCGCGAGCGTTGGTGGCAGCCCGCGGCCTGCACCGGTTCGCGCACGCCGAAGGGCTGCTGGCGGTAGACGTGGCGCGCGAGGTCGCGCCACCGAGCTTGCCGAAACGCCTCCCGAAGGCGCTTTCCGTCGACGACGTCGGGAAACTGCTCGACCATGCCGGTGGTGATGACGCCCGGGGCATGCGAGATCGAGCCCTGCTGGAGCTGCTGTACTCGACCGGGGCGCGGATTTCCGAGGCGGTCGGCCTGGACGTCGACGACGTCGACGGCACCGGACGCACCGTGCTGCTCGACGGCAAGGGCGGCCGCCAACGGCTGGTTCCCATCGGCCGACCGGCCCTGCGGGTGTTGGACGCCTACCTGGTCCAGGCCCGGCCCGGCCTGGCGGCGCGGGGGCGCGGCAGCGCCGCGGTGTTCCTGAACTCGCGCGGCACCCGGCTTTCCCGGCAGAGCGCGTGGAACGCGTTGAAGACCGCCGCGCGGCGCGCCGGAATCGGCGGCTCGGTGTCCCCGCACGTGCTGCGGCATTCCTTCGCCACGCACCTGATGGAAGGCGGCGCCGATGTCCGTGCGGTGCAGGAACTGCTGGGCCATGCCTCGGTCACGACCACGCAGGTTTACACGCTGGTCACGGTGAACACGCTGCGGGAGGTCTACGCGATGGCCCACCCGCGCGCCCATGCTTCAGAGTGAGTTGGCCGCGCTGCGGGTGCGCGCGAGCGGCGCCCACGGTAGACGTTGATCACACATCAGATCACACGGAACCTGCACGCATTTCCGACACCCCGGCGAGGCGCGTTGCCGCTGGTAATGGATGCCACTTAGGCTGCGTTTGATCGCCACCGGCACCTTGAAGGAGTCAGATCGCCATGTCGCTGCCGCAGCCCTCCGCCGCAGGGCGGCCCCGGGGCGCGGTCGACCTGAGCATCGCCCCGGAGACGACGGGCCGCGAGGAAGACGTCGACCTGACGACAGATTCCCGCGGTCTCGGTCCCACTGGCCGGCCACGTCGGCACATCCCGGAGCCGCCGTTGCTGGACCGGCACGGTCCCGCTTCGGTGCTCGCGATGTGCAACCAGAAGGGCGGCGTAGGGAAGACCACGTCGACGATCAACCTCGGCGCAGCGCTGGCGGAGTACGGACGCCGGGTGCTGCTGGTGGATTTCGATCCGCAGGGCGCGCTTTCGGTCGGCCTCGGAGTTCAGCCGCACCAGCTCGACCAGACCATCTACAACGTGATCATGGAACGTCCGGTCGTCGTCCAGGACGTGGTGCGGCGGACCAGCGTTGAGGGCATGGACCTGCTGCCCAGCAACATCGACCTGTCCGCGGCCGAGGTGCAGTTGGTCGCCGAAGTGGGCCGGGAGCAGACGCTGCACCGGGTGCTGCAACCAGCGCTGGCCGAGTACGACTACGTGCTGGTGGACTGCCAGCCGTCGCTCGGCCTGCTGACGGTGAACGCGTTGGCCGCCGCGGACGGTGTGATAATCCCGTTGGAGTGCGAGTTCTTCAGCCTCCGCGGGGTGGCGCTGCTGATCGACACCATCGAGAAGGTGCGGGAGCGGCTGAACCCGAAGCTGGAGATCAACGGCATCCTGGCGACCATGTTCGATCCGCGCACGCTGCATTCCCGCGAGGTGATGGCGCGCGTGGTGGAGGCCTTCGGCGATGTCGTCTTCGACGCGGTGATCAACCGCACGGTGCGGTTCCCGGAGACCACGGTCGCCGGTGAACCGATCACCCGATGGGCGCCGCGCTCGGCGGGTGCCCAGGCCTACCGGGCGTTGGCACGCGAGGTGATCGCCCGATGACGCGTCGGGTCGCCCTGCCCGGAGCGGCCGAACTGTTCCGTACTACTGTTCCTCGGACGGATCACGCCGATCCACCGGAGCGGGCGTCGGCCGAGACCGCGGCTCAGTCCGGGGCGGGGCGGTCCGGATCGGGGCGGCGCAGGCACGATTCGAAGATCACCGTGTACGTGTCCGACGAGGAGTTGCTGGGCTTGGAGCAGGCGCGGCTGGCATTGCGGGCCGATCACGGCATCGCCGTGGACCGGGGCCGGATGGTGCGCGAAGCGATTGCGGTGGTGCTCGCCGACCTCGACGAAAACGGTGCGGAATCGGTGCTGGTGCGGCGCCTGCGGGAGCCCGGCGAGTGACAGTTCCCGCTGTTCCGGAGGAGCAGTCGAGCGAGGATTCCGGCTCCACCGGCGGATTCACGGTGCGGCTGGAGAATTTCGAAGGCCCCTTCGACCTGCTGCTGCAACTGATTTCGCAGCACCAGCTGGACGTCACCGAGGTGGCGTTGCACAAGGTCACCGACGAGTTCATCGCCTACACCAGGGCGCTCGGCGAGCAGTGGGACCTCAACGAGACCACCGAATTCCTGGTGGTGGCCGCGACCCTGCTGGACCTCAAGGCGGCTCGGCTGCTCCCGGCCGCGGAGGTGGAGGACGAAGCCGACCTGGCGCTGCTGGAAGCCCGCGACCTGCTGTTCGCGCGGCTGCTGCAGTACCGCGCGTACAAGCAGGTGGCCGCGTTGTTCGGCGAGCTGGAAGCCGGTGCGCTGCGGCGTTATCCGCGGTCGGTGGCGGTGGAAGAGCGGTTCGAGAACCTGTTGCCGGAAGTGGTGATCGGGGTCGATCCGCAGCGGTTCGCCGAGATCGCGGCCGCGGTGTTCCGGCCCAAGCCGCCGCCGACGGTTTCGCTGGACCACATCCACCAGCACGGCGTGTCGGTTCGCGAGCACGCGGCGCTGCTGCGGGTGCGGTTGGCGGCGAAGGGCAGCGCCACCTTCCCGGAGCTGGTGTCGGACTGCGGCCACACGGTCGAGGTGGTGGCGCGGTTCCTGGCGCTGTTGGAGCTCTACCGGGAGAGGGTCCTGCACTTCGAGCAGGAGAACCCGCTCGGTGAGCTGCTGGTGCGCTGGGTTGGCGGCAGCGTGGCGCAGGCGCAGGCGGATGCCGAGGCGCAGCGCGCCAGCCAGGACGACGAGGAGTACGGATGAGCGACATGGAGCCGACGGTGGAAACCGGGGTTGCCGAGCCGTCGGAGGAGTCGGCGGTCGCTGCCGAGTCGTCGGAGCCGTCGGGTGAGTCCGATGCGGTGGTGACTCCGGTAGCGCCCGATCTGACCTCCGACGTGGCGCTCGATGCGGCGTTGGAGGCGTTGCTGCTGGTGGTGGACGTGCCTGCGGGAGAGGAACTGCTGGCCGACACCCTGGAGCAGCCGGTGGCCCGGATCCAACAGGCGCTGCGGCGGCTTTCCGACGGTTACGCCGACGCGGAGCGAGGGGTGGACCTGCGCCGGGTCGGCGACGGCTGGCGGTTCTACACGCGGGAGAAGTACGCGCCGTACGTGGAGCGCTACCTGCTGGACGGCCAGCGCACCAAGCTGACCCGCGCCGCGTTGGAGACGCTCGCGGTGATCTCCTACCGGCAGCCGGTGACCCGCTCGCGGGTCGCGGCGGTACGCGGTGTGAACGTCGATGGCGTCATCCGTACCCTGGTAGGGCGCGGCCTTATCGAAGAGGCCGGAACCGACCCGGAGACGGGCGGCATCCTGTACTGCACGACCGAGCTGTTCCTGGAGCGGCTGGGGCTGTCGTCGCTGAAGGAGCTGCCGCCGCTCGCCCCCTTGTTGCCCGAAGTGGATTCGATTGATGACGTCTGAGCACCGTTCCCCGTCCAATGCTTCGCAGCACAGCGCCGATTCGGAGGGCGTGCGGCTGCAGAAGGTGTTGTCCCAGGCCGGGGTGGCCTCGCGGCGCGCGGCCGAGGAGATGATCGTCGAGGGACGGATCGAGGTCGACGGCGAGGTGGTCACCGAACTGGGGCGGCGGGTCGACCCGGCGACCGCGGTGATCCACGTGGACGGCAACCGGGTGATGGTCAACGAGAATCTGACGCACCTGCTGCTGAACAAGCCCAGCGGCATCCTGTGCACCATGTCGGATGACCACGGGCGCCCGTGCATCGGCGACTACCTGCGGGAACGGGAGGGCAAGCTGTTCCACGTGGGGCGGCTGGACCAGGACACCGAGGGCCTGCTGCTGATCACCAACGACGGCGAGCTGGCGAACCGGCTGATGCACCCGTCCTACCAGGTGCGCAAGACCTACCTGGCCGAGGTGCTGGGGCCGGTCCCGAAGGACCTCGGGCAGCGGCTGCGCAAGGGCGTGGAGCTCGACGACGGGCCGGTGAAGGTGGACCGGTTCAAGCTGGTCGACGTCAACCAGAACCGGGCGCTGGTGGAGATCGTGCTGCACGAGGGCCGCAAGCACATCGTTCGTCGGCTGCTCAAGCACGTCGGACTGCCGGTGCAGCGCCTGGTGCGCACCCAGATCGGCGAGGTGCGGTTGACCACGGAGCGGCCGGGCGCGATCCGTCCGTTGAACCAGCAGGAGATCAGCTCGCTGTACCGCGTCGTGGGGCTCTGACCGGCTCCAGAGCCTGGCGAACGCCGGGGCCGATTTCGCGCGAAACCGTCACCCGCTCCCCATGGGAAGCGGCGATTTCGCGCGAAATCGCCCGCACTCAGACCCTGCTGGTTTGGCGTTGGAGGAACAGGCGGGCCACCGGCTCCACCAGCCGCGCCGCGACCGGGCCGAGGATGGCCATCAGCAGCACGTAGGCGGTGGCGAGGGCGGCGAGTTCGTCCGCCACCGCACCGGAGGCCACCGCCAGCCCGGCGATCACGATGGAGAACTCGCCGCGCGCGACGAGCGCGGCACCGGCCCGCAAGCGACCCATCCGGCCGATGCGCTGCATCCGGGCCGCCAGCCAGCCGGTGAGCAGCTTCGTCGCGCAGGTGACCGCCGCCAGCAGCAGGGCCACCAGCAGCACCGGCGGGATCTGCCTGGGATCGGTGTTCAGACCGAAGACGACGAAGAACAGCGCGGCGAACAGGTCCCGCAGCGGCTCCAGCATCCGGGTCGCGTTCACCGCCGTGGACCCGGAGATCGCGATGCCCAGCAGGAACGAGCCGACCGCGGCCGAGACCTGCAGTTCCGAGGCGATGCCCGCGACGAGCAGCGCGGCACCCAGCAACCGGAGCAGGAACACCTCGGGGTCGGGGCTGTCGACGAGCGCCGACACGTACTTGCCGAAGCGCAGCGCGATGATCAGCACCAGGGTGATGGCGATCAGCGACACCCCGACCGCGGTGAGCCCGCCGAGGAAGCTGACCCCGGCCAGCACCGCGGTCAGGATCGGCAGGTAGACGGCCATCGCCAGGTCTTCGAAGACCAGGATTGACAGGACCACCGGTGTTTCCCGGTTGCCGAGCCGCCCCAGGTCGCCGAGCACCTTCGCGACGATGCCGGAGGACGAGATGTAGGTGATCCCGGCCATGGTGAGCGCGCCGAGTGGCCCCCAACCCAGCAGGTAGGCCACCAGCGCGCCGGGTAACGCGTTCAGCACAATGTCGATCAGACCGGCCAGCCAGGAGCGGCGCAGTCCGGTGACCAGCTCGTCCGCCGAGTACTCCAGGCCCAGCAACAGCAGCAGCAGGACCACGCCGATCTCGGAGGCGATGTGGGTGAACGGCTGGATGCCGTGCAACGTGATCAGCCCGCCGGTGCCGAAAGCCAGGCCGCCGATCAAGTAGAGCGGGATCGGGGACACTCCGAACTTCCAGGCGAGTCTGCCGAGGATGCCGAGACCGAAGAAGACCGCTCCCAGCTCGATTATGGAGATCGCCGTGTCGTGCACCGTGTGTCCTCTCACGTCCTGCGTATGGAGTTGTTCGGGTTCGGCACGCGTTTGACCACCGTTGGTGCGACGCGTGTCCCGGTGCGTTGACCGGGAATGTGCTCAGCGGGGCTTGGTCAGCCCTTTTCCAGGATTTCGTTGGCGGCGCGCAGGCCGTCCGCGGTGCCCACGACCACCACCAGGTCACCGGCGGAGAACTGGAAGTCGGGGCGTGGTGACGGGTGCACCGTGCCGTCGCGGACCACCGCGACGATCGAAGTGGAGGTGCGGGTGCGCATCTCGGTCTCGCCGAGGGGGCGACCGGCGTAGGGCGAGTTCGAGGCGACCGGCAGTTGCCAGGTGGTGATGCCGGTGACCTCGCGCTGCTGCTCGGTGAGCTGGGCGACCAACTGCGGGGCGCCGAGCAGGTTGGCCAGCGTGCTGGTCTCGGTGGTGGTGAGGTCGACGGAGGCGGCCACCTTGTCCGGGTCGTCCTGGCCGGAGACGATCAGCTCGAACCGGCCGTCGCGATAGGTGATCACGCCGATGCGGTGCCCGGAGCGGGTGGTGAAGTCCTGCTGCGTGCCGAGCCCCGGTAAGGGGGTCACTGTTACGTCCACACCCGCGACCTTATTAGGAGATCTTTCGTTTTTGTCCCGTGGTTCGCCGTGATCTGGACGCGATTGGGATGGTCGGGGGCGGACCAGGCAGAATAGACGGTTGGTCCGGCTGGTGCCGGTGCACTGTTGATTTCGTGCTTGGGAGGACATGCGACGTGGCACACGCCAGGCTCCGCGGTGTGGTGGCCCTCGATGGCCCGTCGGGCACCGGAAAGTCGACGGTGTCCCGCAAACTGGCGTCGGCACTGGGCGCGGCTTACCTGGACACCGGTGCGATGTACCGCGCCGCGACGCTGGCAGTGTTGCACGCGGACGTCGAGCCGTCCGATCCGGACGCGGTGGCGCGGGTGGTGCGTGCGGCGCGGCTGAGCGTGGGCACCGACCCGGAGCGTCCTGCGATTTTCCTCGACGGTTCGGATGTCGGGCGGGAGATTCGCGGACCCGAGGTGACCGGTGCGGTGTCGGCGGTATCAGCGGTCGCCGCGGTGCGCGATCAGCTGGTCGCCCAGCAGCGGGAGCTGGTCAACGAGGCGCTGCTGGCGCCGGGTGGCGTGATCGTCGAGGGGCGCGACATCGGCACTGTGGTGGTGCCGGACGCGGGCCTGAAGGTCTACCTGACCGCTTCCGCGCACGCCCGCGCGCACCGCCGCACGGCGCAGGACGTCTCCGAGGGCAGAGCGGGGGATCTGGACCGGACCCACGCCGATGTGCAGCGCCGGGACGCCCTGGATTCGGGGCGGGAGGTGTCGCCGTTGCGCAAGGCCGACGACGCGTTGGAGTTGGACACCACCGATCTGGACGTGGTGGCGGTGCTCGAACAGCTGCACAAGCACGTCGAGAGCCGTGGCCTGCTGGTCGCGGCGGAGCGGACGACGCCATGACCGACCGAACCCTGCCCGAGGGAGCTTCCGGCGGTATGCACCGGTTCGGCCAGTGGATCTCGCGAAGGATCGTGCGGCTGCCGTTCCGGGTGCGGATCCACGGCGCGCAGCGGATTCCGCGCAGCGGGCCGGTCGTGCTGGTGGCCAACCACAGCTCGCTGATCGACGGACCGCTGCTGTTCGGGATGATTCCGCGCAACGCGGTGTTCCTGATCAAGCAGGAGATGTTCCGCGGGCCGCTGGGCTGGTTCCTGCGCCGCATCGGGCAGCTCGGCGTGCGCCGCGGTGAACCGGACCGGACGCCGCTGTTGGCGGCGGTGCGGGTGTTGCGGGCCGGTGGATTGGTCGGGGTGTTCCCGGAAGGCACCCGCGGTGCCGGTGAGATGGACAGCGCGCAGCACGGCGCGGCGTGGTTGGCGCGGGCGTCGGAGGCGAAGGTCCTGCCGGTGGCCTGCCGGGGCACGCGCCGACCGGAAGGCCGCGGCCGTAGGCTGCTACCCAGGATCGACGTGTTGTTCGGGGAGCCGATCACGCTGCCGGCGGGCAAGGGCCGCGCCGGGCTGGTCGTGGCAACCGACGCGGTGCGCACCGAGCTGGTCGAGCTGATCGCCGAATTGGATCGGCTGGTCGCGGACCAGCACCAAGACGATTTGAGAGGGAAACGAGCGTGACCGACGAGTCGGTGGAAGACCTGGATGGCACGTGGTCCGACGAGGCTGAATGGGCCGAGTTCGACGAGGTCGAAACACCGGAGGAAGCAACCCCCGCGAAGCCGCAGCCGGTGCTGGCGGTGGTCGGTCGGCCCAACGTGGGCAAGTCGACGTTGGTGAACCGCCTGCTGGGCCGCCGGGAAGCCGTCGTGCAGGACACCCCGGGCGTCACCCGCGACCGGGTGGCCTACGACGCGCTGTGGAATGGGCGCCGCTTCACGGTCGTCGACACCGGCGGATGGGAGCCGGACGCCAAGGGACTGCAGGCCTCGGTGGCCGCGCAGGCGGAGCTGGCGATGCACACCGCCGATGCGGTGCTGCTGGTGGTGGACGCCAAGGTGGGCGCGACGGCTACCGAAGAAGCCGTCGCGAAGGTGCTGCGCCGCTCCAAGCGGCCGGTTCTGGTGGCCGCGAACAAGGTCGACGACCAGCACGGTGCCGCCGACATCCATTCGCTGTGGTCGTTGGGACTGGGTGAGCCGTTCCCGGTCAGCGGTCTGCACGGGCGTGGTTCCGGCGACCTGCTGGACGCCGTGCTGAAGGTGTTCCCGGAAACCCCGCGCGAGGTGTTCGGCGCGACCGGCGGGCCGCGGCGGATCGCGCTGATCGGCAAGCCGAACGTGGGCAAGTCGAGCCTGCTCAACAAGCTGACCGGGGAGGAGCGGTCGGTGGTGCACGACGTGGCTGGCACCACGGTGGACCCGGTCGACTCGCTGGTGGAGTTGGACGGCGAGGTGTGGCGGTTCGTCGACACCGCGGGCCTGCGCAAGCGCGTCAAGACGGCCAGCGGCACCGAGTACTACGCCTCGTTGCGCACCAAAGCGGCCATCGAGGCGGCCGAGGTGGCGATCGTGCTCATCGACGGCTCGGAGCCGTTGAGCGAGCAGGACCTGCGGGTGCTGTCCATGGTCGTGGACGCCGGTCGGGCGCTGGTGATCGCCTACAACAAGTGGGACCTGGTCGACGACGACCGCCGCCGCCAGCTGGACAAGGAGATCGACCGGGAACTGGTCCGGGTGCGGTGGGCCGAGCGGGTCAACGTGTCGGCCAAGACAGGTCGGGCGGTGGCGAAACTGGCCCCGGTGCTGCGCACCGCGCTGGAGTCCTGGGACACCCGGATCCCCACCGGCCGGTTGAACGGGTGGCTTTCCGAGCTGGTCGCGGCCACTCCGCCGCCGGTGCGCGGCGGCAGGCAGCCGAAGATCCTGTTCGCCACCCAGGCGCAGTCCCGGCCGCCGACGATCGTGCTGTTCACCACCGGATTCCTGGAGGCCGGGTACCGGCGGTTCCTGGAACGCAAGTTCCGCGAGACGTTCGGTTTCGTCGGCACTCCGGTGCGGATCTCGGTTCGGGTGCGGGAGCGCAAGGCCCGCAGCGGCCGTCGTTGATCACTGTCCGCTCGGGTGGTGTGTGCGCTGCGTTGACGCGGCACCGCTAGTCTGCTGGCGACCCTCGGAACAGGGAGGTGGCCGAGAGGTGCGGGCTGAGGACGGCGGGGGGCCGATCCGGGTTGTGCTGGCCGACGACGAGCCGATGCTGCGGCGGGGCTTGCGCGTGCTGCTGGAAAGCGGCAGCACGATCCAGGTGGTCGGCGAGGCGAGCAACGGGGACGAGTTGCTGGCCAAGGTGCGCGCGCACCGTCCGGATGTGGCCCTGATCGACGTGCAGATGCCCGGCAAGGACGGGTTGACCGCGCTGCGGGACCTGAACGCGTTGCCGGATCCGCCGGTGGCTGCCGTGCTGACGACCTTCGACCTGGACGACTACATCTCCGACGCCCTGCGGTTCGGGGCGCACGGTTTTCTCCTCAAGGACGCCGACCCCGCGGTGCTGGTCCGGGCCGTGCACGATCTGGCGGCCGGTGGTGCGGTGTTGGATCCGCGGATCACCGCTCGGCTGCTGCCGCGGTTTCGCAGCGTGCGCGACAACGCCCACGAGATGCAGCTGGTGCGGGGGCTGTCCGGGCGGGAGCAGCAGGTCCTGCAGCTGTTGGCCGACGGTCGGTCCAACGCCGACATCGCGGCGCGGCTCGGGCTGACCGAGGCGACGGTCAAGAGTTACGTGTCGACGGTGTTGAGCAAGCTCGGCGCGCAGAACCGGGTGCAGGCGGCGCTGATCGCGCAACGCGTGGCGGGTGAGCGCCCATGAGCCTGGCGCGCTGGCGGCGGCTCGGGGTGGAGGTGCTGGCCGTCGGGATTCCGGCGGTCGCCGTGCTGTTCGCGCACGACCACTTCGGATACGCCCTGGTGTCCGGGCTGGTCGCGGCGGCGGTGCTGCCGCTGCGCCGGTGGTGGCCGCGCATCGCGGTGCTGCTGGGCCTGCCCGCGATGGTCGGTGGCCTGGGGTGGGCCCCGATGATCGTGGCGCTGTTCGCGCTCGGTCGGGCGCAGCCCCGGATCAGGCCGCTGGTCGGTTGGGTGCTGCTGGTGTCGGCGGTCGCGGTGGCTCCGGTGCTGATCACGCAGTCGCTCGGGGGCGCTGCGATCGCCCTGACGGTGGCGTTCGTGCTGTTGGCCGCCGGTGCGCCGGTCGCGTTGGGAGCGCTGGTGGCGTCGCGGCGGCAGTTGGCCGACAGCCTGCGGCTGCTGGAGGAGGCGACCGAGGCGGAGCTGCACGCGAAGGCCGAGACGGCGCGCGCCGAGGAGCGGGCCAGGATCGCGCGGGAGATCCACGATGCCGTGGGCCATCACGTCACGTTGATCGCGGTCGAGGCGGCGGCGTTGGCGGCGACCACCGCCGAGCCCGACGCGCAGGACACCGCCGGACGGTTGCGCGGGCTGGCGAAGCAGGCGCTGGATGAGATGCGGGCGACGCTCGGCCTGGGCACGGTGGGTCAGCAGACCGGGCTGGACGCGATCCCGGACCTGGTGGTGCGGGCGCGGGCAGCTGGGGTGGATGTGCAGCTGGCCTCCGAGCTCGACGATGGGCACGACGTGCCGCCAGCGGTGGAACGAGCCGCGTACCGGGTGGTCCAGGAGGCGCTGACCAACGCGTCCAAGCACGCTCCCGGCGCGGGCATCCGGGTGCGGTTGGCGTGTCGTGAGGGTTCGTTGCGCATCGCCGTCACCAACAGCGCACCGCGCGGTCAGGTCGTCGAGGTCGGCAGCGGCGGATCTGGGCTGGCCGGTCTGTCGGAGCGGGTGCAGATGGCCGGTGGGCGGCTGAACGCCGGACCGTCCGAGGACGGCGGCTTCGAGCTGGTGGCCGTCCTGCCGCAGCAGCGCTGAACCGTATCCTGGGACGCCTACGCCCGGCGTTGATCAACCCCGCGAAATCGACCCCGTTGAAACCGACACCGTGAAACCGACACCGTGAAACCGACACCGTGAAACCGACACTGTGAAACCGACACTGTGAAACCGACACCGTGAAACCGACACCGTGAAATCGACACTGTGGAACGGAGCGCGCATGCGACGTCTTCGACTGCCCGGCGGGCAGGAATTGCCGGTGCTGGGGCAGGGCACCTGGGGAATGGGGGAGCGGCGGGCGCAGCGCGCGGCGGAGGTCGCGGCGCTGCGGCACGGACTGGACCTCGGGCTCGGGCTTATCGACACCGCCGAGATGTACGGCAGCGGTGGCGCCGAGGAGGTCGTCGGCGCGGCGATGGCCGGGCGCCGCGACGAGGTTTTCCTGGTCAGCAAGGTGTACCCGCACAACGCGAGCCGACGCGGGGCTGTCGAGGCCTGTGAGCGCAGCCTGCGGCGGTTGGGCACCGATCACCTCGACCTCTACCTGCTGCACTGGCGCGGCGGCACGCCGTTGGCGGAAACGCTGGACGCGTTCGAGCAGCTGCGCACCGCAGGGAAGATCCGGCATTTCGGGGTGAGCAACTTCGACCCCGAGGACATGGCGGAGTTGTTCGCCAGCGAGCTCGGTCGGCAGTCCGCCACCAACCAGGTGCTCTACAACCTCACCCGGCGCGGCATTGAACTCGACCTGCTGCCGTGGTGCCGCCAGCACTCGGTGCCGGTGATGGCGTACTCGCCGATCGAGCAGGGACGGCTGTTGGGCGAGCCGGTGTTGCGGCGGGTCGCCGAGCGGCATTCGGCGACCCCGGCGCAGATCGCGATCGCCTGGGTGCTGGCGCAGGACGAGGTGTGCGCGATCCCGAAGGCCACCGACGAGGAGCACGTCGAGCAGAACCGGGCGGCGCTGGACATCGAACTGTCGGCCGAAGATCTCGCCGAGCTCGACGCTGGTTTCCCAGCGCCGTCGAACCCCGTGCCGCTGGAGATCCTCTGACAGTGCTGTCACCGACGCGGCTGTGCGGGACTCGCGGTGATTTCGCCCGGGCTCCTCAGCGCGCCAACGCTTTGCGCAGGAAGTCGACCTGCAGCAGCAGGAGGTTCTCGCTGGTGGTCTCGTCGGTGGGCATGTGGCTGACGCCCGGCAGCGGCAGCACGGTGTGCGGGCGGGCCCACGCGGTCAACGCGCCGGACAACCGCAACGCGTGCGCCAGCACGACGTTGTCGTCCACGGTGCCGTGCACGATCAGCATCGGCCGCTCCAGCTTGTCGGCGTCCTGCAGCAGCGAGTTCGCCTGGTAGACCTCCGGGACGACGTTGGGATCGCCGAGGTAGCGCTCGGTGTAGTGGGTGTCGTAGAGCCGCCAGTCGACCACTCCGGCGCCGACGACCGCGGCGTGGAAGACGTCCGGGCGGCGCAGCACGGCCAGACCGGCGAGGTAGCCGCCGAAGGACCAGCCGCGGATGGCGACCCGGTCGAGGTCGAGCTCGGGGTGCTCGGCGGCGGCCGCGTGCAGGGCGTCGACCTGGTCCTGCAGCGGCGGACCGGCGAGGTCTCCGGCGATTGTCCGCTCCCAGTCGGGGCCGCGGCCGGCCATCCCGCGACCGTCGGTGACCAGCACGGCGAAGCCCTGGTCGGCGAACCACTGGGAGGTCAGGTAGCCCTGCTGCCGGGACAGCACGCGCTGCGCGTGCGGACCGCCGTAGGGGTCGACGAGCACCGGTAGCGGGCCGTCGGCCGGTCGGTAGCCGCTGGGCAGCAACAGGGCGCTGCGCAGCTCGCGCGCCCCGAGGCGCAGCAGCCGGACGTTGAGGTCGAGTTCGGGGATCTCGGCGTTGCTGCCGATCTCGGCGACCTCCCGACCATCGCGCCACACCCGCACCCGGGTGTGCGGTTCCTCCAGTGTGGAGGCGGCGACCACCAGCACATCGCCGGAGCGCGTTCCGGTGTGGACACCGGGCTGGGTGGTCAGCTGTTCGGCACCGGCCGCGGTGACGCGGTAGAGGTGCACTTGGGTCGGGTCCTGCTCGGAGGCGGAGATCAGGACGTCGGTGCCGACGTCGAGGACGGCCCGCACCTGCAGGGGCGCCGCGGTCCAGGGCTGATCTCCGACGACGAGCCGGTAGGCGCCGTCCGCGGCGCTGATGCGCACCAGTTGTCCGTCCGGGGTCCAAGCGGGCCAGCCGGGTTTGATCTCCACCCAGTGCGGGTCGGTGTCGCGGTGCACCTCGCTGGTCCGCCCGGTGGCCGGGTCGAAGGCGAGGACGAGCTGGGTGCGCTGGTCGCGGCTTTGCACCGTGATCAGCGGACTGCCGTGCTCGGACCAGTGCGCGGTGACGAAGTAGGGCGAGGACCGGTGATCCCAGTCGAGGTCCACCCGGTGGCCGTCGAGATCGACGACGGCCAGCGTGACGTCGGCGTTGGCGGTGCCCGCCGCCGGGTAGCGCACCGGAGCCGGTTCCGTCGCCGGGGCGGACGGGTCGCCGAGGTACCAGTGCTGCACCGGGGATTCGTCCACCCGCGCCGCCAGCAGCAGCGAACCGTCCGGGGACCACCAGTAGCCGCGGTGTCGGCTCATCTCCTCGGCGGCGATGAATTCGGCAGCACCCCAGGTGATGTTCGGGGCGTCGGGTTCGGCCAGCGCTCGGTCGCCGGAACCGTCCACTTCGATCACCCGCAGGGCGCCGCCTGTGAGGTAGGCCACCCGCTGGCCGGTCGGATCCGGCCTGGGGTCGGCCACCGGCTGCGGCACCGGCAGCTCGCGGGTGGTGCCCGCTGCGATGTCGGTGACGAACAGCCGACCGGACAGGGTGAAGGCGGCGATCCGCACATCCCGGTCGGTGGCGTAGCCGGTGATGCCGCCGGCCCGTTCCCGCGCGCGTTCCCGGCGGGCCTGTTCCTCCGGAGACACCTGGTCTTCGGCCTGCAGCACGGCCGGATCGGCGATCAGCCGCTCCTGGCCGGTCGCGGTGTCCAGCGCCCACAGGGCGTTGCGGCGGTCGGTGCCGCTGGCGGAGCGCAGGAAGAGCACGGTGGCACCGGCGGTGAAGTTCCGCGGCGCGCCCAGGGTGAAGCCCTGCGTTCGGGCGCTGTGGCGGGGAAACGAATCTGACGGCATGGATCCAGCCTGCCATTGCTGGTTCGGCGGAGCATTGGCAGGTGTCCGCCGAACGTTGGTGCCACGTTTGGTGAAAGTTGGCTTGCGGTGCGTGATGGACGGTTGTGCCGTCCGGCGGCTGCGCTATCGGGTGGCAGTGCGTTTCGGGGGCCCGCGAACGGATTATTCGTCGGTGTGTCGGGAGGGGGTGCGACGCGCCCCGAATCCTACGGTCGAGGCCGATTCGCTTGGCCCGCAGCGGCTTCCCGGTTCTCGCGGGGGTCGACCGACACTGGATGTGACCTGCCATGTACCTCTCGATGGTGGTGCCGTGCTTCAACGAGGAGCGCGGCCTGCAGCGGTTGCACGACGCGCTGGTCGCGGCGCTGTCCGGACGCGTCCGCGATTACGAAGTGATCCTGGTCGACGACGGCAGCACCGACCGGACGTTGCGCGAAGCGCGCCGGTTGGCGGCGCTGAACCCGCGGTTCCGCTACGTGTCGCTGAGCCGCAATTTCGGGAAGGAATCGGCGATGCTGTGCGGTTTGCGGCATGCGCGGGGCCGTCGGGTGGCGCTGCTGGACGCCGACCTGCAACACCCACCGGAGCTGCTGCGGCGGATGCTCGCGTTGCTGGATTCCGGCTACGACCAGGTCGTCGCGCGGCGCGACCGCGACGGCGAGCACCGTTGCCGGTCGGCGCTGTCCAAAGTGTTCTACTGCGTGGCCGGTCGACTCACCGACGTGCGGTTGCAGGACGGTGTGGGTGATTTCCGGGTGCTGTCCCGGCGAGCTGTCGACGCGGTGCTGTCGTTGCCGGAGTACCACAGGTTTTCCAAGGGGTTGTTCGCCTGGATCGGGTTCGAGACGGCGTACGTGTCGTTCCGGAACGTGCCGCGCCCCGGTGGTGGTTCGAAGTGGAGTTTCGGTGCGCTGGTGAACTACGGCATCGACGGGCTGACCTCCTTCAACAACAGGCCGCTGCGGATGTCGATCTACCTGGGCGTGCTGGTGGCGGTGCTGGCCGGGGTCTACGTGCTGTTCGTCGTGGTGAACACCATTGTGGACGGTGTGCACGTGCCCGGGTATGCGACGTTGCTGGCCGGGATCGTCGGGTTGGGCGGGTTGCAGCTGCTGTTCCTCGGGGTGCTCGGCGAGTACCTCGGCAAGAGCTACTTCGAGGCCAAGCGCAGGCCGCACTACCTGGTGAAGGAGACCAGTCCGGAGCTCCACCCGCAGGCTCGCGAGCACCGGCTGCACCCGGCCGAGCTGGCGTCGTAGGGGGCGTGATGTGGCGCAGGATAAGCAAGTCGGAGGTCGGGCGGTTCGCGCTGGTCGGCGGCGCGAACACGACCGTGCACTGCACCGTCTACCTGACGTTGTGGTTGTTGTTGCCGTACCTGTTGGCGCACCTGGTCGCGACCGTGGTGGCGACGCTGTGCTCATACCTGCTGAACTGCCGGTTCACCTTCGGCGTGCTGCCGAATCTGCGCTCCCTGCTGCTGTTTCCGCTGTCGAACCTGGCGTTGATCGCATTGAGCACCGCTGCCGTCGCCGCTGCTGTCGGGGTGTTCGGGGTGGATCCGCTGCTCGCGCCGGTCGCCGCTGGTCTGGTGGTGGTCCCCGCGACGTTCCTGTTGAGCAAGGCGGTGCTCACCGACCGGCTGCCCAGGGGTGATTGGCGCGGTGCGGTCGGCGTCGGGCTGCTCGTCGCGCTGTTGAGCCAGATCCCGGTGCTGGTGAACCCGTCGTTCTACTTCTGGGACGACAGCGCGGCGCAGTTCCTGCCGATGTGGCACCGGCTGGGGGAGCGGCTGTTGGCCGGTGACTGGCCGCTCGGCCTGGACGTCGACTCGTGGATGGGTGGGAACCTGGCCGCCGAGTCGCTGTTCGGCATCTGGAATCCGGTGCACCTGCTGGACTGCCTGCTGGTGGTGTGGCTCGGTGATCTCGCGATCGCCGCCACCGTGGTGAAGACCCAGTGCCTGGTGACGCTGGGGGTCGGAACGTTCTTGCTCTGCCGCGATTACGGGGCCGAGCGGGGTGTCGCGTCGGTGCTCGCGGTGGCGTTGCCGGTGTCCGGTTTCGTGCTGTACTTCCAGGCCGCCACCTGGGCGGGCGGTCTGATGGGGTTCGCCTGGCTGCCGTGGGCGTGGTGGGCGCTGCGCCGTGCGTTGGCCGGTCGAATTCCGGCGGTCGTGCCGTGGCTGTGCTGCTTCCTGTGCGTGTCCGCCGGTGATCCCTACGGGGTGTTGGCGCTGTGCGGGGTTTTCGCCGGTCTACTGGTCGAAACCGGTCGAGATCGGCGGCGCGTCCGGTGCCTGGTGTTGTTGGGCGTGGCGGTGGCGGGGAGCCTGCCGCTGATCTTCGGTCCGGTGCTGGTGACCGCCGCGGTGGGCTGGCGGTCCGGGCACGAGTTGTTCAACATCGGCCAGCTGGTGCCTGGCATCGGCGACCTGCTGAACGCGTCGATGCCCGCGTTCGTCCCGCAGATCCTGTCCTTCGGCACGTTCCGGATGTCCGTGCCCGCGACCTACTTCGCCTGGTTCGCCATCCCGCTGCTGGCCTGGTTGGACTGGCGATCCGCCGGGGCGGTGTGGCGGCGCTGTGGATGCGCGGTCGTGCTGGCGGGGTGCTATTTCCTGCTGTGCCTGGGGCCGTCCAACGTGTGGCTGTTCCGCTGGCCGCTGCGGCACGTGGCCGTGCTGCACCTGGCGGTGGCGGTGCTGCTCGCGGTGGCGCTGTCGCGGGGGTTGCGCACCGACCACTTCAGGGTTCGGCTGGCCTGTTCGGTCGGTTCCGTGCTGCTCGGCGGATACCTGTCGTTCGCGGCGTGGCCCGCGCAGGCGCCGAAGCACCTGGTGTCGATGGGTCTGATCGCGGTGTTGCTGGCCGGTGTCCTGGTCTTGCGCGGCAAGCAGCTGATGGCCGTTGTGCTGCACCTGGGCACTGCCGGTGCCCTCGTGCTGCAGATGTTCTGGTTCCCGGCCAACCGGGACGTCGCGGTCTACAACTTCCCGTCCGATGTCGCCCAACTTCGGTCCCGGTACGCGGAATTCCGCGACGGCACGGTCGTGCAGGTGGCCGACCGCAACCTGGTTCCACCGGAGCAGATCGCCTCCGGCAGTGCTTGGTCCCAACTGCTGTTCGGCAACATGCCAGCCGCGGCTGGGGTGGCGAGTCTGGTCTCCTACACCGGAATCGGCTACGACGCCCTGCACACCAGGCTCTGCCTGAGCTACTACGGCGCCACCTGCCCGCAGGCCTACGACCGGTTGTGGCAGTCCGACGGCCTGGTCGACCAGCTCAAGGCGGCGCATGTGGTGGTGCAGCGCCGACTGCGCGACGTATCCGCCGCCCCGGATGGTTGGCGGATCTCGCGGCGGGACGCCGACGTCGTGGTGCTCAGCCGGGAATCGGCGGCGCCGTGGCCGCGTGGGCGGTTGAGCGTCAGCCGCGGCGTGCAGGTGCTCGACGCGGTGCAGCACGGGCAGCGGCACGAGACGGTGCGCTTCGGGCGTACCGGTAGTCGGCCGGAACTGGTCTTCGCCCGTCTCGCCTGGCCTGGTTATCAGGCCACAGTGGACGGTCATCGGGTGCCGGTTGGCAGTACCGATGCGGGGCTGCTCGTCGTGCGCATCCCGCCCGGTGTGCACGGTGGCACGCTGACGCTTTCCTGGCGTCCACCCGGATTCACCGCGCAACTCGTGCTGGCCTGCGCGGGTGCGCTGCTCGCGGTCGCGCTGACCGTGGTGCCGCTGCGTTCGGGGAGGCAATCGCGATGAGAGGACTGCTGGCTGTCGCCACGGCCGTGCTGCTCGCCCTGTTCGCCAGCCCAGCGGCTGCCGCGCAGCCGCGTTCACACGTGCAGGTCGTGGCACATCCCGATGACGACATCCTGTTCATGAACCCGGATCTGAGCATCTCGATCCGCTCCGGTGCGGCGGTGACCACGATGTTCCTGACGGCGGGCGAAAGCGATGTGCAGCCCGCCGCGAGGTATGCCGCCCAGCGGCAGGCCGGTACCCGGTCGGCGTTCGCGGCGATGGCCGGGATGCCTGATGCCTGGGACCGCGCGCGGTTGTCGCTTCCCGGCGGGCGCTGGGCGGAAGTGCAGACCTTGCGCGAACGACCTCGGGTGCGGCTGGTGTTCCTGAACCTGCCGGACGACAACGACCCGCACGCGGTTGGCGGCAGGCACGCGCTGACCCGGCTCTGGCACGACGCGGCGGTGCGGGTCGCGACGCTGCGGCCGGAAGGGTCTGTGCTGCCGGGCACCAGCAGCCATGACCGCGCCTCGGTCGTCGCCGCGTTGGCCCAGCTCTACCGGCAGTTCGCGCCCACGATCGTGCGGACGCACGACCCCGAGCCGGACGTTCGGTACCAGCCGCAGTGGGGGCAGCACCACAACCACCCGGACCACGTGATGGCCGCGCGGTTCGCCGAACTCGCGATGCCCTCGGCGAGGGCTGGTTCGGCGCACCTGATCCACTACCGCGACTACAACATCGCGGACGCGCCGCCGAACCTGCCGCCGGAGATCGTCGCCGACAAACGGGCGATCTTCGCGCGTTACGCGGCGCACGACGCCGTGGTGGGGTTGGGCGAGCCCTATGCGACCTGGCTGCGAAGCATGCGGCAGCGCTGGTCCTGGAGATCCAACTGGGTCGCAACCGCTCGCGACGGCCAGCCGATCCATGCCTACGTGCGTGGCGGCAGGTTGATCAGGGCAGCGGGCTCCGATGAGTCCATTGTGGATACTCCGGGATTCGTGCCGCAGGTCGGCTCGGTGGTGCTCGCGGACGCGGACACCCTGCTCGTCCAGGACCGGCGCACCGGCACGATCTATCTGAAACGCCAGGACGAACAGTGGAAATCGCTCGGAGCCCCACCGGCCGCAGGGCGACCAGGGCAGGTCGGTCCGCCAGCGGCGGACGTGACACCGGACGGGCGGATCCTGGTCGCGGTCCGCAACGCCGACGGCGGTGTGAGCGTCCGCTACGCCGATCGGCCCGGCTGGACCGACCTCGGCGGACCCGGGGTCGACGATGCCGTCTCGGTGCTCGCCACCGGCACCGGTGCGCACGTGTTCGCCGCTGGCCGGGACGGGCTGTTGCACTGGCGGCTGCGCGACACCGGCCGCGGCGAACTCGTCGCAGCGCCGCAGACCCACCGCCCGGCGGGCGCCATCGCGGTGGCCCGGGGCCGCCAGGGATTCGTGGCGTTCCGCGAGGCGGCCACCGCACGCCTGATCGTGCTCGGTGAGCACGCGGGATGGTCGGTAGTCGCCGCGATCGACACCACCGCCACTTCTGATCCAACGCTGGCAGTGGTGCAGCAGGCGGGCCGGGACACCCCGATCGTCGCCACCCGCGACGAAGCGGGCCGCATCGAGGTGTTCGGCGCGACCAAGACCGTCCTATCTGGACGGACCGTCGGCCAACCCGCCTTCACCCCGGACGGCCGCCATCTGGTCGCTCTCGGCGACGACGGCCGAACGCATGTGGTGAGAACGAGGTGAAGGGCACCTTTCACCAAGTAAGTTGGTAGAAGGTGCCCTTCACCTCTCGCCCGAACGGAGTGCCACTCGCGCCGCTTCCGGGAACGGGTGCTTACGCCGGGGATTGCACTGTCGTGGCGGGGTTCGCGGCGCGCTGCTTCAACCGCTGTTCGCCCGGGTCGCAGTCGTCCTTGATCTTCAGGCTCAGGAACGCCACCGCGATGTACATCAGGCTGAACGCGACGGTCACGCCACCGCCGCCGACCAACGGGTAGAGGATGGTGACCACGACCGGGCCCACGAACGCCGCACCACCGGCCCCGAAGTTGAGCACCGCCAGCGCCGAGCCCTTGTCCTTGGGCGCGACCATCGAGGGCATCAGCGCCGACAGCGGCACGAAACCGGCCAGCAGGACGCCGTAGACGACACCGCACGTCGCGGTGACCGCGAAGCTCTGCGAGGCCACGGCGGCGAAGAACCACAGCGGAGTGGCCACGGCGCAGCCGACGCAGCCGAACCAGGTGATCGTGCGGCGCCAGCCGAAGCGGTCGCCGAACACGCCGAAGAACAGGTTCGCGGCGATGTTCGCGCCGTAGGCGATGGACGCCAGCGCGGCCACCTCCGCGACGCTGAGGAAGCCACCACCGGGGGCGGCCGGACCGAAGGTGAACGGGAACATCGCGAAGAACCCGTACTGCGGCGTGGTGTTGACGATCCGGATCAGGCCACCGGCCAGCGTCCGGCGATCCCGCCACAGGATGTCCACGCCCTCGATCAGCCGCTTCATGCTGCGCGGGTTCGCCACCGTCTCGTCGGCGATCGGCTTCAGGCCGTGTTCCTCGCGCACCCCGAACGAACCGATGAGCACCCCGATGGTGACCAGCACCAACGACAGCACGAGGGTGCCGTACAGGCTCATGCCGAACGGGCCGATCGCCAGCGCGGCCACCGCGGCGCCGAGCGTGGGCAGCCCGCCGGTGAAGGCGAACCAGAACCAGCCAGCGACCGAACCGCGCATGTGGGTGGGGCTGGCGACCTGCGCCCACACCAGGAACGCGAAGGCGAACAGCGGGTAGGCGAAGCCCCGGATGCCGTAGGCGGCCACGATGAACGTGGGGTTGTGCGAGGGGATCGCGGCGAACAGGAACAGGCATTCGAACACGACCCACCACGCGCCGCCGAGCCACATGACCCGCCGCGGTCCCCAAACCGCCGAGAGCGTCCCGGAGAACCAGGCCGCGATCATCACCGCGACGCCGTAGACGGTGACGGTGGCGAAGGACGCCACCGCGCCGGGCAGCCCGCCGCCTTCGGGTTGCTGCAAGTAGTCCGACAGATAGGTGGTCTCGACGCCGTCACCGATCATGAAGATCAGCACGGCGACGAAGCCCCAGAACAGCTGCCTGGGAATACCTATGCGGTCGAGTCTGCTCACCGGCCGCGTCGGCTCGGCATCCGCTGTGGGCTGTTGGGACATCACTGTCTCCAAGGATCGGAAGTTCCGGTGCGCATCAGCTGCGAGCTGGTACGTCGACGACGCACCAGCCGCACCGGCGAGGTGCCGACTATCATGCACCTTGTTCAGATTAACGCGCAAGACGTTAATTCGCCGCAATCCGATGTGAAGACCAACGGTCTGGGCTGACTGGGGTCAGGCCGCCTAGTCCACCGGGGACAGGCGGACGTCGGTCTGCTCGCGCATCGCCTCGACGAGCTCGGCGTCCAGCTCGCCCGCCAGCAGCACGTGGTCGAAGGCGCTCACCGGCGCGAACTGGTGCAGCGCGGACCGGGCCACCTTGCTGGCGTCCATCATCAGCACCTTGGTCGTCGCACTGGCCAGCATCGCCCGTTTGACCAGCACGATCTCCTGTTCCTGGTGGTAGGTCAGCTGCGCGTTCATCGCCGAGGTGGACAGGAACACGATGTCCACCGAGAAGGCGTTGATCATCTCCTGGCAGGGCAGCCCGAGGTAGGAGTCGTGGGTGCGGGAGTACTCGCCGCCCAGCCCGATCAACCGGATGTCCGGCACGTCGCGCAGTGTCTCCTGCACCTGGCGGTAGTTGCTGACCACGGTCAGCGGGCCCACCTCGGGCAGCAGCCTGGCCAGCGCGAGCGCGGTGGTGGAGTCGTCGAGCATCACCGACATCCCCGGCGTGATGAACTGCAGCGCGTCTTTGGCCAGTGCTTCCTTCTCGGCGGTGTGGGTGTGCAGCCGGAAGTCCGAGCTGCTTTCGAACACCGTCGACGGCTGGGCGGAGACCCCGCCGTGGAACTTGCGCAGCAGGCCCCGGGTGACCAGGTCGTCGAGGTCGCGGTGCACCGTCATCAGGCTGACGCCGGTCAGCTCGGACAGTTCCGCAGCGCTGGCGAAGCCCTGCGCGACCACGTGGTCGATGATCTTCTGCTGCCGCAGGAGCCGGGGGGACTGCTTCTTCGGTGCGGACGCCATGCCGCCATCTTGCCCGGTGGTTCGCCGAAGGCGGTGCGGAGACACTTAAGAGCAGTGAACTATCATTATTCAGGTGACAATTAACGTCTCACATGTTAATTTGAGGGTGTCAGTGAGTGGCGGGAGGTAGTGATGACCCAGTCCGAGGGGCCGAACGGCACCCACCGCGCGGTCGTTTTCGACATGGACGGCGTCCTGGTCGAAAGCGAGCACCTGTGGGAGCGGATGTGGGCCAAGTTCGCCGCCGCCCGCGGCAAGACCTGGACCGCCGCGCAGACCCGGCAGGTGCAGGGCATGAGCGCACCCGAGTGGGCGGCGTTCCTCGCCGACTTCGCGGCGGCCCCCGAGTCGGCCCCCGAGTCGACCGCGGTTACCGAGCGCATCGTCGTCGACGACATGATCGCCGCGCTCGACGGCGGTGAGATCGAGCTGCTGCCCGGCGCGGCGCTGATGGTCACCGAAGTCGCCGGTCGGGCGCCGATCGCGCTCGCCTCCTCGGCGCCGCGTCGGCTGATCGACGCCGTCCTGGACCGCCACGGGCTGACCGGGTACTTCGCCGCGACCGTCTCCAGTGCCGAGGTACCCAAGGGCAAGCCCAGCCCGGACGTGTACCTGTCGGCCGCCGACAAGCTCGGTCAGGATCCCCGTGACTGCCTGGCGGTGGAGGACTCCAGCAACGGGTTGCGCGCCGCGGCCGCCGCGGGGATGACTGTGGTGGCCATCCCCAACACGGACTACCCGCCCGCCGAGGACGCTCTGGCCAAGGCCGGCTACATCGCCGTCGACCTGGACGACGTGCGACTGCGCCTGGTGGGCTCCCTACCCGAGCCGGTCGGCAGCTGAGGGAGGGATTGTCGTTGTACTCGCTCTGCTTTGCGGTGCAGGTGGCGGAACCTCAGACGCCGTCTCGACCGCGGGATCCCCGACTCATGTACGTCCCGGGGCTGTCTTCGCGAGGCGAGTCTGAGAACTCGCGGCGGTGCGAGTTGCACGAGTGGGCTAAGCGGCTGGCGCCGATTCAAAAAACCAAAGACAAGCGCTGAGACCGCTGATGCGAGAAGACAAAGGAGTCCTCATGACCCGTGTTCTGGCCGCAGGTGACCACTTCGTCGCTCCCGAAGTGTTCATCGACGCCGTGCGGCGCAGCACCGATGCGCACGACCTGCAGTTCAGCACCCTGGAACTGCCGTGGCCGGTGGAGCCGTTCGGGCCGGTCGGCAACGTGCAGGAGGCCAGCGGCACGCAGCGGCAGCTGCTCGACGCGCTGGGCGACGCGGAGTTGGTCGTCACCCAGATGGCACCGTTCACCGCGGACGTGCTGGCCGCCAGCCCGCAGCTGAAGTTCGTCGGGGTGTGCCGCGGCGGCCCGGTGAACGTGGACCTGGGCGCGGCCACCGACAACGGTGTGATCGTCAGCTACGCGCCGGGGCGCAACGCCGCCGCGGCCGCCGAGTTCGCCGTCGGGCTGATCCTGGCCGCGCTGCGCCGGATTCCCGGCTCGGACGCCGAACTGAAGGCGGGCCACTGGCGCGGCGACTACTACGCCTACGACAACGCCGGTATCGAGCTGGCGGGCTCGACCGTCGGCCTGGTCGGCTACGGCGCGATCGGCAAGATCGTGGCCCGGGTGCTGCGCGCCTTCGACGCGCACGTGCTGGTGTCCGACCCGTACGTGCGGGCCGAGGACGCCGCGCACGACGGCGTCGAGCTCGTCGAGCTGGAAGCGCTGCTGCGGCGCAGCTCGGTGGTCAGCCTGCACGCGCGGCTGACCCCGGAGACCAAGAACCTGCTCAACGCCGACAACCTGAAGCTGCTGCCGGACGGCGCGGTACTGATCAATTCCGCGCGCGGCGGGCTGCTCGACTACGCGCCGCTGCCGGAACTGCTGAAGTCGGGCCACCTCGGCGCCCTGGCCGTCGACGTCTACGACATCGAACCGCCGCCGCGCGACTGGCCGCTGTTCGACGCCCCCAACGTCATCACCACCCCGCACCTGGCCGGGGCGACCCGGCAGACCGCGCACCGCGCGGCCGAGATCGTGGCCGGTGAACTCGCCCGGTTCCGCGGCGGGCAGCGGCCGCGCTTCGTGGCCAACCCGGATGTGCTCGCCAAGTTCGAAGGTCTGCGGCCATGATCATCGGCGTCGACGTCGGCACGTCGGTCACCAAGGCGTCGCTGCTGAACCGCGACGGCGCCGCGCTGGTCACGCACAGCGTGCGCAGCACCCTGCGGCGGCTGCCCGGTGGCCGGGTCGAGCAGGACCTCGAAGAGGTCATCGACTCGGTGATCCAGGTGGTGCGCGAAGTCGCCGCCGCGGCCGAGCAGGTCGGCGAACCGGTCGAGGCGCTGGCCATCACCGGGCAGGGCGACGGGCTGTGGCTGCGCGACCACCAGGGCCAGCAGGTCGGCGCGGCCATCTCGTGGCTGGACGCCCGCGCCTCGGGCGTGCTGGACCGGTGGTCGCGATCCGGTGTGCAGCGGCAGGTTTACGCGCTCACCGGGTCCGGGATGTTCCCCGGTTCGGCCGGTCCGCTGCTGGCGCACCTCGCCGAGCACGCCCCGGATCGGCTGGAGCGGGCGGCGGTCGCCGGGTACTGCGTCGACGCGATCGTGCAGCGCTTCACCGGCGAGATCACCGTGGACGCATCGGACGCGTCGCTGCCGTTCCTGGACGTCGCCGACCGCAGCTATTCGCAGGACGCGTTGCAGGCCTGCGGCCTGGCGCAGTACCGCAGGCTGCTGGCCGAGCCCGCCCCGCCGAACAAGCTGTTCGCGCTGGACGGCAAGAGCGCGAAGGAGCTGGGACTGCCCGCCGGACTGCCGGTCTCGGCCGGACCATTCGACCTGCCCGCTTGCGCGTTCGGCGCCGGGGTCAGCGATGTCGGCGACGGCAGCCTGGTGATCGGCACGACGCTGGGCTGCCAGGTGCTCCGCGACGAGGTCAGCATCGACCCGGACGGCGAGATCGCGGGCATGTGGCTGGCAACACCGCTGCCGCAGCGCTACCTGCGGGTGATGCCCGCGATGGTCGGCACCGCCAACCTGGACTGGGTGCTGGGCATGATCGGTGCCCGAGTGGACCAGCTGGAAACGTTGCTGGACAACAGCGAACCCGGTGCCAGTGGCGTGTCGGCGCTGTCGTTCCTGTCCAGTTCCGGCGAACGCGCGCCGTTCGTCGAGCCCTATGCGCGCGGCCAATTCACCGGCCTGTCGCTGGAAACCACGCCAGCCGACCTGGTGCGCGCGATGTGCGAGGCGGTCGCCTACGCGGCGCGGCACAACCTTGAATCGGCGGGCCTGACCGGTGCGGTCTCGGCGTGCGGCGGCGGCGCGCGTTCGGCGGCGTGGAGCCAGATCTTCGCCGATGTGCTGGGCCGCCCGCTGCACGTGCCCCACGAGGAAGGCGTGGGCGCGCGTGGCGCGGCGATGGCCGCCTGGGATTCGCTGGGCGAGCCGGTGGACCGCCAGCGGTGGGCGGCGGCGCGGCGCACCGTGGTGCCGCATCCCAGCGCCGTGGAGTTCTACGAACGCGGCTACCGCGACTACCTGCTTTCGATCGACCGCGCCCGCCCGCTGTGGGGCGCGGCCTCCCGACCTTCGCGAACTGGCGCTGAGGAGATGTGAGATGACGCGCTTGTACGACGACCCGGCATCGTTCACCGAGGACATGGTGACCGGTTTCGTGGCGGCGCATCCCGGTTACGTCCGGCAGGTGCCCGGTGGCGTGGTGCGCGCCAAGCGCACCCGGCAGGGCAAGGTCGCCGTGGTCACCGGCGGCGGATCCGGGCACTACCCGGCGTTCTGCGGAGTGGTCGGACCGGGGTTCGCCGACGGCGCGGTCATCGGCAACATCTTCACCTCGCCGTCGGCCGACGACGCCTACTCGGTGGGCCGGGCGGTCGATCGCGGTGCCGGGGTGGTGTTCTCCTTCGGCAACTACGCGGGCGACAACATGAACTTCGGGCTGGCGGTGGAGCGCCTGGAACGCGACGGGATCCGCGCGCACAACGTGGTGGTGACCGACGACGTGGCCAGCGCCCCGGCCACCGAGCAGCAGAAGCGCCGCGGCGTGGTCGGCGACTTCGTGGTGTTCAAGATCGCCTCGGCGGCGGCTGAAGAGGGCTACTCCTTCGACGAGGTGGTGCGGGTCGCCGAGCACGCCAACGCGCGAACCCGCAGCCTGGGCGTGGCTTTCGACGGCTGCACGCTGCCGGGGCAGGACAGGCCGCTGTTCGAGGTGCCGGAGGGCCGGATGGGGCTCGGACTGGGCATCCACGGCGAGCCCGGCGTCTCGGAGCAGGATCTGCCCTCGGCATCCGAGCTGGCGAAGCTCCTGGTGGACGGTCTGCTCGCGGAAGCACCGGACACCGAATCCCGTCGGGTGACGGCGATCCTCAATGGACTGGGCGCCACCAAGTACGAGGAACTCTTCGTGCTCTGGGGTCGGGTGTCCCGACTGCTGGCCGACGCCGGGGCCGTGGTCGTCGCGCCCGAGGTGGGCGAGCTGGTGACCAGTCTGGACATGGCCGGTTGCTCGCTGACGCTGACCTGGCTGGACCCGGAACTGGAGCGGCTGTGGCAGGCGCCCGCCGACACTCCCGCCTACCGCAAGGGAAACACCGCGTCCGCCGAGGCAGATGAGTCCGATGTGGACGATGAACCGCAGCTGGCGGCGGAGCGGGTCGTGGTGCTGGCCCCGCCGGACGGCCGAGCGACCGCGGCCGTCGTGGTGCGGGCCCTGCACGAGGTGGCGGAGCTGTTGCACGACAACGAAGCGGAACTCGGCCGCCTCGACGCGATCGCGGGCGACGGCGACCACGGCCGGGGCATGACGCGCGGCAGCGCGGCGGCGGTAGCGGCCGCCGACGAAGCGGCGGCCCAGGGCGTGGGTCCGGCCGCGGTGCTGGTCGCCGCCGGTGACGCATGGGCGGCGAAGGCTGGCGGCACCTCGGGCGTGCTGTGGGGCGCGGCGCTGCGTTCGTTCGGCGACCTGCTACCCGATCACCGCGCGGCTGTGGCGGGCGACCTGGTCGCAGGTGCCTCGGCAGCGCTGGCGGCGGTGCAGCGGCTGGGCCGGGCGGAGCTCGGCGACAAGACGCTGGTCGACGCGCTGGTGCCGTTCGTGGCGGAGCTGCGCGACGCGATCGGGGCGGGCGCCAGCGGCACCCAGGCCTGGCAGCAGGCCGCACGAGCGGCGACGAAGGCCGCCGAGGACACCGCGGAGCTGCGGCCCCGCACCGGACGCGCCCGGCCGTTGGCCGAGCGCAGCCTCGGGTCACCGGATCCGGGCGCGACATCGCTGGCGCTGGTGCTCAACCGGATCGGGACGGTGCTCGCCGACAGCGGGAAGGACGGAGAATCGTGACCGAGCAACAAGCGCCGTTTCGCATCGTGGTCGGCTCCGACGACGCGGGACTGCAGTACAAGGAAGCGCTGAAGAAGGACCTGGAGAACGATCCGCGCGTGGCCAGCGTGGTGGACGTGGGGGTGGGCACCGACGAGCACACCGCCTACCCGCACGTGGCGGTGCACGCGGCGCGGCTGGTCGCCGACGGCGAAGCGGACCGGGCGCTGCTGGTGTGCGGCACCGGACTGGGTGTGGCGATCAGCGCGAACAAGGTGCCCGGCATCCGCGCGGTCACCGCGCACGACAGCTATTCGGTGGAGCGATCGGTGCTCAGCAACAACGCCCAGGTGCTGTGCTTCGGCCAGCGCGTGGTGGGTTTGGAGCTGGCGCGCAAGCTGGCTTCGGAGTGGCTGGCGTACCGGTTCGACGAGTCTTCACCGTCGGCGCAGAAGGTCGCCGCGATCAACGGCTACGATTCCGCCTCGGACGCCTCCGGCGTCGCGTGCTGAACGAGGGATGAAGTGAGCAACGGCAGTTCGCAGCTGGCCGACCAGCGGGCCGAGGTCATCGCCATCGCCCGCCGGATGACGGCGGACCGGCTGGTGGTCGGCACCTCCGGCAACGTGTCGGTCCGCTGGGGTGATCTGGTGGCGGTGACACCGTCGGGCGTCGACTACGACGCATTGCGGGTGGCCGACATTCCGGTGGTGGACCTCAGCGGCGAGATGGTGGCGGGCGAGCTCAAGCCCACCTCCGAACTCCCGATGCACCTGATGGCCTACCGGCGCCACGACGCGGGGGCAGTGGTGCACACGCATTCGCTGCACGCCACCGCGTTGTCCTTGCTGCGCAACGATGTTCCGGCGGTGCACTACCAGCTCGCCGAGTTCGGCGGTGCCGTCGCGGTGGCGGAGTACGCGACCTTCGGCAGCGATCAGCTGGCCGAGTCGATGTCGGCGGCATTGCGCGGCCGCACCGGCTGCATCCTCCGCAACCACGGGACGATCACCATCGGCGACGACCTGTCGCAGGCCTACAACCGGGCTAGGCAGCTGGAGTGGCTGTGCGAGCTGTGGCTGACCGCCAGCAGAGCCGGTGATCCGAGCCTGCTCAGCGATGCGGAGCTGGCTCGCTGCGCGGAACTGTTCGCGGGCTACGGTCAGAAGTCCCGCTGACGGCGGCGCCGTGGAAGGCCCGAGGGCTGGGCAATACCCGGTGATCCCGATGTGAGCTCTGCCCGTTAACGCTGCGGTCATCGCTGGTCAAGTGCGGGAAACACGGCTCGGGAAGCATGGTGGCATGACTTCCGGACAGCATCGCCACGGGCGCGGGGACTGGACCCGTGAACTCGTCGAATTGGCCGCGCTGCTGCTGGCCGCCGGGGCGGCGAACCTGTTCGTCACCGGCGTGCACAGCCAGGTTCGCGGCTCGCTGGTGCTGCTCTGCGCGGGCGCCGCCCTGCTGGTGGTGGCCGCTGGCCGGTGGTGGTGGCGGCGCCAGCATCCGCCAGCCGCTGCTGTGGTGGAGCCGCTCCCGGAAGCCGTGAACGTGCCGCAGACGCTGTGGCGGCTGCGCGCCTCGGTCACCGACACACCCGGCCGGTTGGCGAGGTTGGCCGGTGGGCTGGCCGCGCTCGGCGCGGACATCCGGACCATGCAGGTGCACCCGGTCGCCGGTGGCGTGGTTGACGAGGTGCTGCTGCACGTGCCGACGCGGGTGAGCCGCAAGGAGCTGGTCGAGGCCGTCGTGGCGGCCGGTGGGCACGACGTCACCGCGACGCGCGCGGAGGTGCGCGAGCTCGACGACGTGCCCACCCGGACCGCGAACCTGGCCATCGATCTGGTCAACGGCCGCACCGATCTGGTGCGGGCGCTGCGCGCCTTGGTCGGGCACGTTGAGATCCACTGGCAGGAGGAGCCGGAACCGCCGCTGGAGATCGGTTCGTTCACCGGTGGCGCGATGTGCCTGGCGGAGCCCGGCGGCGGGGTGCTGGTGCTGGCGCGACCCGGTGGCTCGTTCACCCCGGCGGAGTTCGCGAGGGCGCGGGCGATGGTGGAGTTGGCCGCGAGTTGCCGGGCGCGGGTGCGGCCGGTCGCGGACACCGCGCGCACGCCCGGCGGGGTGGACTTGACGATCCGGCCAGCGGACCGGGCGGATGTGGATTTGGTTTCGGCCTTCCACGCGCGCTGTTCCAGCGCAGCCCGCTTCCGGCGCTACTTCGGCCCCGGCCCAGCGCGGGGCGAGCGCGGCCTGCAGCGGCTGCTCACCCCGGCACTGGGCCGATCGCTGTTGGCGCTGGCCCCGGACGGCGACGTGATCGGCATGGGGAACCTGATGTACGACGGCGATTGCGGGGAGCTGGCGCTGCTGGTCCGCGACGATTGGCAGCGCCACGGCGTCGGCACGATCTTGGCGCGCAAGCTGATCGAGCAGGCCGAGGAACTGGGGATCGGCACGCTCACCGCGCACACCCACGTGGACAACACGCCGATCGCGCGGACGCTGCGCGGCGCGGGGATGAAACTGGTCGGCGCGCCGGAGCCGGGTGAGTGGAGCTGGTCGCGAGATCTGCGGCCGAAGCCCGCAGCGGCCGCGCGGTGACGCACCAGCGGGGGTTCGGCAGCGCGTGCTCGTGAGCGAAAATCCCGGTTCGCACCGCGATGGTCACTCACGAGCCTTAGAGCTCGCGTGGATTGGGCGTGGCGAGGGTGGTCGTCAGGTAAGCGGCGTGAGCCGCTTTCCACCACCCTCGCAGCTGGCACCGCCGCGGGTTCTCAGGCAGTGCCATGCGGGGACACCCCGCACCCCGAGTTATCTCGCGAGGACAGCCCCGACGTGGCGTATTGGACATACGTGATGTCGGGGATCCCGCAGTCGAGAAGGCCTCTGAGGGCCTGTCTTCGAACTCGTTTTGCGTGGCGGTGCGGGTGGCAGACCTGGCGATTTCGCGCGAAATCGCCGCCCGCCCCGCGTGGGAGACGGCGATTTCGCGCGAAATCGCCCACCTCACCCGAGGTGGACGGCCCGACACGACCACTTCAAAAACAGGCACCGAGGTTCCGCTACCCGCACCGCCACCCAAACCAACCCGCGCACCCTCTTAGAGCCGATCGGCGCTAGCCGACGAGTGCTGCGGGCGGCAGCATCGCCGGGTCGCCCTTGCGCCAGTGCGCTGGCTCGGCACCGAGCTCGCTCAGTTGGCGGACCTGCGACTCGCACCACGGGGAAACGTTCGCCTCGCCCGAGACCACCTCGGTGCTGAACTGCTTCCAGTCCACCCAGCGGGTCTCGGCGACTTCTTCGGCATTCGGTTCCGGACTGTCCTCGGTGAACGCCACGAACACCGGGCACATCTCGTTCTCCACCACGCCGTTGGGCATCACCGCGCGGTAGCGGAAGCCGGGCAGCGCCAGTTCCAGGCTCCGCACCGAGAGACCGAGTTCTTCGCCCAGCCGCCGGGTGATCGCCGCTCGCATGTCCTCCTCGGGTGCGGGATGCCCGCAACAGGTGTTGGTCCACACGCCCGGCCAGGTGCGCTTGTGGTGCGCGCGCTGGGTGAGCAGGAATTCGCCTTGGTCGTTGAACACGTAGCAGGAGAAGGCGAGGTGCAGTGGCGTGTCCTGGTGGTGCACGGCCGCCTTGTCCTCGACACCGATCGAGCGACCGGATTCGTCGAGCAGAACCACCTGTTCCACGGGCGGTACCTCCCTGCGAGGGTTGATCCAAACCGGGCCCGGACCTTACGACAAGCCGGACGGTGTCCGCCATACGATCTTGATCACCGAATAGTAGCGAGTTTCCGCTGCGGCGCGGGTAACGAGTGCGTGAGAAGGCAAGCGGACGTTGAGATGCGGCCCGAACACGTCGGCCTTCGGGCGCCGCGCAACCCCCTATCGGGCGAACATCGCCTCACAGTTGCGGCCGCAGCACCACCTTGCCGTGGGTTTCGCGGTTCTCCAGCGCGGCATGTGCCCGCGCGGCGTCGGCCAACGTGAACGGCGGGTTGACCAGCGGCACCAGGCTGCCGTCGGCGAGCGCGGCCAGCGCCTCGTTCTCCAGGGCCCGCATCCCGCCGGGCGCCTTCAGCAGGTTCGGGCCGAGGGCGACCGTTGCGGTCAGCGCGCGGCCGAGCAGGTCGTCGGAGGTGAACCGGTGCTCGCCGAATTCCCTGCCGTACATGGCGATTCGGCCGCTGACGCCGAGCAGGTCGAACGCCGCCCGCCCGTAGGCGCCGCCCGCGCCGTCGAGCACCAGGCTCACGGCGCGCCCGTCGAGGGCATCGCGCACCTGCTGCGCCCAGTTCGGCGCGGTGTAGTCGACGGCCAGGTCCGCGCCGAGTTCCCGCACCTTGTCGACCTTGGCGGGGCTGCCCGTCGCACCCACCACGGTCGCGCCGATGTTGCGGGCGTGCTGCACCAGCAGGGCGCCGATACCACCGGCCGCCGAGGTGATCAGCACGACGTCATCGGCCGTCGGCTGCGCGATGCGCAAGATGGCCATCGTGGTTCGCCCGGTGCCGATCATCGCCACCGCTGCGGCGAAATCGGCGTTGTCGGGCAGCACCTGCACCGCCTCGACGTCGCGCACGGCGAGCTCGGCGTAACCGCCGCTGGCCTGGCCGAGGTGGGCGACGACGCGTCGCCCCAACCACTGCTCGTCGACGCCCTCGCCGAGCTCGTCGACGACTCCCGCGACTTCGCGGCCGGGGATCATCGGCAACTCCGGCTGCGGGAACGGTCCCTGCAGTCCCTGCCGGATCATCGTGTCCAGCACGTGGATTCCGGCGTATGCCACCTCGATGCGGACCTGTCCGGGACCGGGATGCGGGTCGGGGACCTCCTCGTGGCGGAGGACCTCCGCTGGACCGAACTCGTGCTGCCGAATCGCGTGCATGCCGTGCTCCCTGCGTTGGTTCCGGTGTCGTGAGCGCGGGCCGCATCCGCACTCACCACCGCGAACGCTAGGACCTCGATCAAAGTGGAGGTCAAGGGCGCGGGTTTTCGGTATTCGGTGTGGTGGATCGGTTGCCGGTCCGGCGCGGGCTGACGCTCAGCCGCCCGAGCGGGTCGGTTTCAAGCCGTGAATCCGGGAAAAACGCGTTTCGGACAGTCGAGGCGAGTTCCCGTCAAACCACCTTCGGCCTGCGACTCCGTCGTTACGTTCCGCTCGCAGGAGTGGATCTACCGACGGAAGGACGCAGCATGCCGAAACGATCACTACTGGCGACCGCAGCGGCACTGGCTGCGGCATCCGCCCTGGTGTTACCGGCGACCGCGGCCAGCGCCCCGATGGCCAGCGCGCCGATGACCGGTGTTGCTGCCGTGCAGGAGCACCTGCAGGAGTTGCAGGCCATCGCCGAGGCCAACGGCGGCAACCGGGCGGCCGGTCAGCCCGGCTACCAGGCTTCGCTGGACTACGTCAAAGCGCAGCTCGACGGTGCCGGATTCACCACCACGATCCAGGAATTCGACGCCATCGGCGGCACGACCTACAACCTGCTCGCCGAAACACCCGGCGGTGACGCCAACAGCGTGGTGATGTTCGGTGCGCACCTGGACAGCGTCGGCGCGGGCCCCGGCATCAACGACAACGGCACCGGATCCGCGGCGATCCTGCAAGCGGCGCTGGACTACGCCGCCAGCGGCGCGACCCCGACGAACAAGCTGCGCTTCGCGTTCTGGGGTGCGGAAGAGCAAGGTCTCGTCGGCTCGACGCACTACGTGCAGACGCTTCCCGAGGCCGAGCTCGACAAGATCGTCGCCTACCTGAACTTCGACATGGTCGGCTCGCCCAACGCGGGCTACTTCACCTACGACGGCGACGATTCCGACGGGGAAGGCGCGGGCCCGGGCCCGGAGGGCTCGGCGCAGATCGAGCAGTTGCTGGGCGACGCGCTCGGCACCGCCGGGGTGGCCACCGAGGGCACCGACTTCGACGGCCGCTCCGACTACGGCCCGTTCATCGAGGTCGGCATCCCGGCTGGCGGCACCTTCACCGGCGCCGAGGGGTCCAAGACCGCCGAGCAGGCGGAGAAGTGGGGCGGTCAGGCGGGCGAGGCCTTCGACTCCTGCTACCACCAGTCCTGCGACACGGTCGAGAACGTCGACGTCCAAGCCCTCGACCGCAACCTCCAAGCCATCACCGCGGCGGTCCAAACCTACGCGGCGCAATTCCCCCAGCCGTAATCGGCGGGCACCTGATCTCGGTTTTGACCTCTTCAGGTGGATCGCTTCGCCAGGTTTGGTCGATTCACCAACCGCATCTGGACGGAGTGCCGTCAAACAAGATCAGGTGCCCACCAAAGCAATGTTCCGACCTCGCGATGAGGCTGCGAGCGCGAATACCGAGATGCGGTCGAGCAGCGGGACGTGCCGACCGTCGCCGCAGTGGTCCAGCTGGAACCGCTACGCCTTGCGGAGTTGGCCAGCTACGGCTGGCGATCTAGCTAGTCGCGGTCGGGTGTCTGCCCGACAGGCGTATCGGCGTAGGCGTCAAGGGCGCGGCGCCGCCACGGGCGCGGCGGCTGTCGTGGTCAGCGCTGAAGAAGCCGAATCGTCTTGTCCCAGAGGCGGTCCGCGGTTTTCGCGTCCAGGGCGTAGGGGGCGACTCCGCTCATGCCGTTGCCAGGCTCGGTGACGACGATGGCCTCGTTGGAGTCCTCGAAGTAGCGTCCGGTCACCCCTTGGATGTGGGGGGAGGCGGCCAGCAGGACGGAGGTGGCCGCGCCCTGCTGCGGGGTCTTCCACCCTGGGGGCACGTCCAGGGGGTGGCCTTGGTCGTCCATCGCGCCCACGAAGCGCAGTTGCGTTTCGTCGAGGTGGCGCTGGAGGTTGGTCATGATGCCGCCGGGGTGCAGCGCGTTGGCGGTGATGTCGTCGGCGGCCCATTTCTTGGCCATGGCGACGGTGAACAGGATGGTCGCCGTCTTCGACTGGCCGTAGGCGGACCAGGCTTCATAGGCGCGGGAGTCGAAGTGGATGTCGTCGAAGTCCACCGGGGCCATCAGATGGGCGGAGGAGCTGACGACGACGACCCGGGCGCCCTGCGCGGCGGCGAGCGCGTCGTGCAGGCCTAGGGTCAGGGCGGCGTGGCCAAGGTGGTTGGTCGCGAACTGCGCCTCCCAGCCTTCCGGGGTCCTGGTGAGTTCGGGCAGGGCCATGATTCCGGCGTTGTTCACGAGGACGTCCAGCGGACCGCTCCACCCGGTCACGAATGCGTCGATGGTCGACCGGTCCGCCAGATCGACGTGAGCGACTTGGACGTCGTCGCGCCCGGTGCTCGCCTTGATCTCAGCGGCGGCGCGCTCGCCGGAGTCGGTGTTGCTGCCGTCACTGATCAAGGCCCCCGACGCCGCGATCGTCAACATCTCCTCCGGCGTCACCCTCGGCGTTTCTCCGCCGCTGGCGCACTACGCGGCCGCCAAGGCCGCGCTGGAGGCATACAGCAAGGCCTTGGCGGCCGAGCTCGCCCCGAAGGACGTGCGGGTCAACGTGGTCATCCCCGGCAACGTCACCACCCCCGGCGCAGACCTCATCCGCCAGACCATGGCCGACGCCTACGGCTTCCCGGTCGAAACCATCGCCCAGTCCATCCCGCTGGGACGCAACGGAGTTCCCTCCGACATCGCCGAAGCCGTGCTCTTCCTCGTCTCACCACGAGCCTCCTGGATCACGGGGAGTCAACTCGTCGTCGACGGCGGCCAGCAGATCGCCACCTGAACCCGTCGCTTTCGGGGCTGGACACCGGGGACGTCCCGTCCGGTCGTTGCCTGATCGCACGGGCGTGGCCCGCGGTCGGCGGCCACCTGCGTTCGGGCACGTCCTGCGGCAGGTTCCGGGATGTCGGTGGGGATGGGCGAGGTCCGCCAATTTTGCCTGGTGACCGGGATTCAGCGGTCAGTCGGGTCGGGCAGGAGTTGGTCGGCGAGCGTTCGTGCGGTGGCCGCCAGCGTGTCGATGTCCATGCCTGTTCGGCCCATGAACACCAATCCTTGTTGCGCGGCCAACAGGGCCCGCGCCATCGCGGTCGGGTCTGCGTCGGCCGGCACGTCGCCTTCGCGCTGGGCGCGTGCCACGCAGTCGGCAACCAGTGCGGTGGTCGTTTCGTAGGTGTGGTGGGCCTGTGCGAGCACCTCCGGATCGGCGCTGGCGAGCTCGTAGGTGGTGTTGGCCATCAGGCAACCGCGTCGCGCGGCCGAGCCGCTGGGGTCGCAGGCCGGTGCGATGACGAATTCGCGTAGCGCATCCAAGGCCCGGGGAGCGGCGGCGAGCGCCTCCCGCAGATACCCATGGCTGTCGTCGGTGTAGCTGCGCAGCGCCCGGAGGAAGAGTTGATGCTTGTCGCCGAACGCGGCGTAGAGGCTGCCCTTGCCCAGCCCGCTGACCCGCATCAGGTCTTCCAGGGACGTCGCGGCATAGCCGGCATTCCAGAACTGGTCACGGACCGCGTGCACCACACGCTGCTCATCGAACGATCGTGGACGGGCCATGCGGTCAGAATATCGATTCTTGACGGTATGGTCCACAACTTCTATGGTGGACCGTACGGTCAAGAACTCGCCTCTCGGAGTCGCCCTACCCGTTTCGGCCCCTTCAGGGCGGGAGCCGTCAGCGGCCCTCCGTAACACTCACACCGATGTAACAGAGCTGGTTACGTCAAGAAATGGGGAAGCAAATGGGAAAGCTGGACAACAAAGTGGCCATCGTGACCGGCGGATCGCGTGGGATCGGAGCGGCGACGGCGCTTGCCCTGGCCGACGAGGGAGCCGATATCGCGATCGGCTACTCGTCCTCGGCCGACCAAGCCAAGACCGTGGTCGCCGAACTGGAGGGCAAAGGCGTGCGCGCGGCGGCGTTCCAGGCCGACCAGGCGGACGCCGCACAGGCCGTGGGCCTCATCCACGCCGTGGTGGAGCACTTCGGCAAGCTGGACATCCTGGTCAACAACGCGGCAGTCACCGTCGCCGCACCGATCGACAGCGACCAAGCCGACACTGCCGCCTTCGACCGCCAGCTCGCCATCAACTACACCAGCGTCGTGGCCGCGATCAGGGCGGCGTACCCGCTGCTTCCCGAAGGCGGTCGCATCGTCAGCATCAGCTCCGGCGTGGGGACCCGCGTGGGCTTCCCCGGAATGACTGACTACGCCGGAACCAAGTCGGCGCTGGAGGGCTACAGTCGGGGCGCCGCACGCGATCTCGCGCATCGGGGCATCACGGTCAACATCATCCAGTCCGGGTTCGTGGACACCGATATGAATCCCGCCGATGGCCCCTTGGCGTCGGTGTTCCTCCCGACCACCGCGATGGGGCGCTACGGCAGGCCCGAGGAGATCGCCGCGGGTGTCGTCTTCCTCGCCAGTCCGCAGGCCTCGTACGTGACCGGCGCGGTGCTGAGGGTCGACGGCGGATACGGCGCATAGCCCGAATCCGCGGAGCTCGTCGACGAGCAGCACGCGGTCGCCGTGGCGGCGCACTCGTACACGGATACGGATCATGCGGCCTCGCCTCGCCGCACGTGGAGCGGCTCCGCCTCGGCCAGCTCGACGAGCTGGGCCTGCGACGCACCACGGATCCCCTCGACCGCGTCGCCGTCCGACGGCGAGGCACGGGGCGGGGGCGGTTGCAGGTGGAAGTGCCAGCAAACAGGAAAGCGGGACGACAATGAAGGCGGCACAGTTCGCGGAGTACGGAACTCCGGACGTCCTGGAGATCGCGGACATCGCCGAGCCACGGCCGGGGCAGGTTCGGATCAAAGTGCGCGCCGTCGGCGTCAACCCGGTCGACTGGAAAATCCGCAGCGGAATGCTCGCCGAGATCTTGCCCGCCACCCTGCCACTGATTACCGGCACCGACGCCGCCGGTGTGGTCGTCGATACCGGCATCGACATCCCGGGCCCGTCCGCGCGGCGCCCGGCGAAGAGGCCCATGCGCGCCAGGGCGTGGACCTTGCCATCGGCCAATTCCGCTCGGCCGTCTGGGCGGCTCGGTTATGCCTGCCCGAGCAGCGAAATCGAACATTGTAGACAAATTTCGTCACTATGTCTATCATGTGTGGTGTGAGCAGTCCGGCAGTGCGACATGACGACCCCAAGCTGGGTGCCGTGATGACGGCGGCTCTCGGCGTGTTCGGACGGTATGGGTTCAAGAAGACGTCGATGGACGCGGTCGCGAAGGCGGCGAATATCTCCCGCCCTGGCTTGTATCTGCTCTTCTCCAGCAAGGACGAGCTGTATCGGGCCACGATGCAAGGTGTTCTGCAGAGGGCCCAAGACGCGGCGGAGACGCATCTTGCCGACGAGACGCTGAGCTTCGAGCGGCGGATCGTCGAGGCGCTGGACGAGCTGATCGGGCAGTACGTCGAGACCCAGGTGGCCCGGGACATCGACCAGCTATTGGAGAGCAGCGAAGCGCAGTTGGGCTCGATGCTCCACGACTACCAGGAGAAGGGGCAGGCCGCCCTCGGTGCGGCGATCACCTCGCTGGCTCCACCCGGAGTGCTCACCGAAGACCTCACGGCAGACCAGGTAACGGACATCCTCTTCGCCGCCAGCCTGTCCTGGAAACACCAGGCCGCGACGCGCACCGACTTCCGCGACCGGGTCGGACGGCTCGTGCGCCTGATCTGCCGGGCCGCCGACTGACACAAGCCTTTTCAGGGATCCGTATTTCAACCCTCGGGCCGCTCAGCCCGTCGACCCTGCCCGCAGAGAACTACTCCGTGCTGGCGCCATCTGAGCCAACACTTCCCACGGCAGCGGGTCACGACGGTAGACGGCCCTCGTCGTTGAAGAATCCTCCGGTCGCGCCGTCGTCGCCGACGGTGGCCCAGTACACCGAGGCTCGGGCGCCCTCGTCGGTGGTGCGCACGCCGTTGAAGCCGTTGAGATCGGTGGCGGTGTACCCCGGCGTGACGGCGTTGACCTTGATTTGCGCCAGGTCCGGATTGTCGAGGAAGGCGTTGGCGTACGGGCAGTAACGCGATGATCCGGCGGCCGTCACGGCTCACCACGACGCATGCCTGAGGCAAGACCTGACTCCTGGCTGACCGCGGAGAGTCCCAGCATCACAACAGTAGGCAGCCGTGTGATGGAACGTGCCGTCGTCCACGTGCTTCAGCCACTTGTCAGGGTCACCGTCTTCAAGGATGACCATGACGAAGTAGACCGGTATCTGCATCTCCTCATTGATCGTGATCCGAAGGCGTTAAGACATCCTGTCCTCGCACGGTGATGTGATCGTGGAGGTGGTCGATGCCGCGTCGTCCGGAAGTGTTCGTGCGCCCAGTCTCGGTGCCTGAGGGCCAGCGGTTACAGCGAATCAGTCTGGCACGTCCGCTGCAACTGCTACCGGCCACGATCGACTACCACGGAAGTCGCGGGAAGAAACCGCAAAAGTGATCACTTCACAGCGGAAAGCGCACGATTCTTCCGAATGGCTGTGCGGCGGTGCCTGCCATGGAGTGGGCGGCGCGGAGGGGCGGCCCGGTTAGGCTGCGGGGAGGTGTTGGTTTCGGGAGGTCTGGATGTCGCAGGTGGAGGCCGTTCGGATGTTGGCGGCCAATCTGCGCGCGCTGCGCGCCGAGCAGGCCCTGTCCCTGTCGGAGGTGGCGCGCCGCTCCGGGATCGCCAAGGGCACGCTGTCCCAGCTGGAGTCCGGCGTCGGTAACCCGACCATCCAAACCGTGTTCAGTTTGTCGAACGCTTTGCAGGTGCCGGTCTCGACCCTGCTGACCGAGCGCCCCGAGCCGGACGTGGTGCTGGTGCGGTCGGCCGGGCTGGAGGTGCTCAGCAGCAACGCCGTCGACCTGCGGATGCTGCGCCGACTCGACCTGACCTCGTCGGTGCTGGAGGTCTACGACCAGCGGGTTCGGCCCGGCGAGGTGCAGCATTCCGACGGGCACCCGGGCCGCGAGCACGTCGTGGTCACCGAGGGAACGCTGCGGGTCGGCCCGGCCGACGCGCCGTACGAACTGGGGCCGGGCGACTACGTCTGCTTCCCGGCGCAGGTGTCGCACACCTACGAGACGGTTGGCGGCCCGGTGACCTCGGTGTTGTTGCTGGAATATCCCAGTGAGACCGACAGCCCGATGCTGCGCCACCACCCGATGGTCGGCGGTTAGGGCTCGGCGGTTAGGCGGCTGCCCGGCCGATCCGCCCGCATCCTGGGGTTGACCCGGGTCGGCTCGGGACCTAACGTCTGTAGCGTTCATTTTAGTGAACGATGGTGGTGGTCATGGGGCAGTTCCCCGACGTCGTGATCGTCGGTGCCGGAATCGTCGGTGCGGCGTGCGCCGAGGCGCTCAGCGCGGCCGGATTCGTCGTCACCGTGCTGGATCGCGGTGCGCCCGCGGCGGGCACGACGGCTTCTGGCGAGGGCAACGTGCTCGTGTCGGACAAACCGCCGGGCGCGGAACTCCAACTGGCGCAGGCGAGCCGTCGACGCTGGCCGGAACTGGCCCGGAGCCTGCGCGAAGAACTCGGCGACATCGCGGATTTCGAGTGGGAGGCCAAAGGCGGCGTCGTCGCGGCGACCACAGTGGACGGAGCAGCGGCGCTGACCGAGTTCGCCGCGGGACAGCGCGACGCGGGCGTTGATGCGCGGGTGCTGCCCCCCGGTGCGGTGTTCGACCTCGAACCGCACCTCACGCGGGACGTGTCGCTGGCCGTGCACTATCCCGAGGACGCCCAGGTGCAGCCGGTTCTCGCGGCCTCGGCACTGCTCGCGGCGGTGCGGCGGCGTGGCGGCACGGTGCGTTCGGCAACCCCGGCCACCGGCGTGCTGCTCGGTCGCGACGGCCGCGTGACCGGCGTGCGCACCGGCGACGGGTTTCTGTCCTGCGCGGCGGTTGTCAACGCGTGCGGGCCGTGGGCCGGGGAATTCGCTCGTGCCGCCGGAGCACCGATCACGGTCCTGCCGCGCCGGGGCATGGTGCTGGTGACCGCGCCGGTGCCGCCGGGCACGGTGCGGCACAAGGTCTACGACGCCGACTACGTCGGCGCGGTGGAAAGCGGGGACGCCGAACTGCAGACCTCCACCGTGGTGGAGAGCACCCAGGCGGGCACCGTGCTGATCGGGTCGAGCCGCGAACGCATCGGTTTCGACGACACCGTCCGCACCCGCGTGCTGCGCGAAATCGCGCGCAAGGCCACCACGTTGTTCCCCGTGCTGGGGCGGGTTCCGGTGCTGCGCGCCTACGGCGGCTTCCGGCCGTACGCGCCGGACCACCTGCCGGTCATCGGCGCGGATCCCCGAATCCCCGGGCTGTGGCACGCGACCGGGCACGAGGGCGCCGGGGTGGGGCTCGCCGCCGCGACCGGGCAGCTGCTCGCCGAGCTGTACACCGGCCGCCCGCCGCACGTCGACCCGGCGCCGTTCCGGGTGGACCGTCCCGAACTGATCGAGGAGGTGAGCGGGTGACAGGCCCGTTCCTGGTACCGGACCGGCAAGATCCGGTGCGCCCCCAGTACGCGCCCGAGTTCGCCGTCGAGGTGGACGGCGAGCCGGTCGGTGCGCGGGCCGGTCAGACGGTGGCGGCGGTGTTGATGTCGATCGGCCGCACCTCGTGGCGCAGCACCAGGCAGCACGCGCGGCCACGCGGACTGTTCTGCGGTATCGGGGCGTGCTTCGACTGCCTGCTGGTCGTCAACGACGTGCCGGATGTGCGGGCCTGCCAACGCGTTGTGGCGCCCGGCGATGTCATCCGCACGCAGCGCGGCGCGGAACTGCCGGGAGGTGCGTCATGAGCGTCGTGGTCGTCGGCGGCGGGCCCGCGGGCATGAATGCCGCGGTGCGAGCTGCGCGGGCCGGTGCCGACGTGGTGCTGGTCGACTCCGCCGAACAGCTCGGCGGGCAGTTCCACCGGCAGCTCCCCGAGCAGTTCTCGGCGCAGCGGCCCGAGCGCATCCAGCACGGTTGGCAGGAGTTCCTGGACCTTCGCGACGAACTCCTGGCGCATCCGCGGATTCGGTACCTGCCGCGCAGCGCGGTGTGGGCGCTCGAACCCGACCCGCTCGCGCTCTACCTCCAAAGTGGACCTTCAGACGCACCGGATCGCCAACCGACGGTGTTGCGCGCGGACGCGCTGGTGCTGGCCACCGGGGCGCACGACCGGGTGCTGCCGTTCCCCGGCTGGGACCTGCCCGGGGTGTTCAGCGCTGGAGCCGCCCAGGCGATGGCGAAGGGCCAGCGGGTCGCGGTCGGGCGCCGGGTGCTGGTGGCCGGGACCGGGCCGTTCCTGTTGCCGGTGGCCGAATCCCTGCTCGACGTGGGCGCCGAGGTCGTCGGCGTGTTGGAGGCCGGGAACCCGGCCGCCTGGCTGCGGCAGTCGGCGGCGGTCGCCGGGCAGTTCGGCAAGCTCCGCGAACTGGTGGGGTATGCGGCCAGGTTCGCCGGCCGGGTGCCGTACCGGATCCGCAGCGCCGTCGTCGCGGCACTCGGCGACGACCGGGTGCGGACCGTGGTGACGGCCAAAGTGGACTCGGCGTGGCGGCCCATTCCGGGCACCCAACGCCGGATCGAAGTCGACGCGGTGTGCGTCGGACACGGATTCGTACCGCAGCTGGAGCTGGCGTTGGCCGCCCGCTGCCGCATCGTCGACGGGTTCGTCGAGGTGGATGCGGCGCAGCGGACTTCCGCGCGGGGAGTCTTCGCGGCCGGTGAGGCGACCGGGATCGGCGGCGCCGACCTCGCCGCCGCCGAAGGCGCCGTCGCCGGGTTCGCCGCCGCCGTGCACGCCGGGGCCACCACCTGGGACGAGGTGGCGGAGCAGGCGCGGCACTCGCTCATGGAGGTCCGAAGTGGACGGAATTTCGCGCGGGCGCTCGCCCGGTCGCACCCGATCGGATCGGGCTGGTCGGAGTGGCTGAAACCGGACACGCTGGTTTGCCGGTGCGAAGAAGTGCCGTACCGCGCGCTGGAAGAGGCGGTCGTGCAGCGCGGCGCGCACAGCGCGCGGTCCTTGAAGCTGCTGTGCCGCGTTGGACTCGGGCCCTGCCAGGGCCGGATCTGCGGGCGCAACGCGACCGATCTCACCGAGAAGCTGTTGGGCGAGCCGCTTCCGGACCCCGAAACACCCGCCCGTCGGCCGATCGCGGCCCCCATCCGGCTCGCCGACCTGGCCAGCATCCCAACCCGCAACGAGGAGGAAAAGTGAGCTCCAGCAAGGACCTTGGCGGTGTCATCGTCGCAACCGCGCTGCCCTACGCCGAAGACGCTTCGGCACCGGCCGGACTGCGGGTCGACTACGACCGCTTCGCGGAGCACTGCCGCTGGGTGGTGGACAGCGGTTGCCACGGTGTCGGCCCCAACGGTTCGCTCGGCGAGTACTCCTCGCTGACCCGCGAGGAACGCCGCAAGGCGGCGCAGACCGCGATCGCGGCGGTCGGGGACCGGGCCACGGTCGTCGTCGGCGTGCACGCGCCCAGCGCGCACGAGGCGCGGCAGTGGGCCGAGCTGGCGGCCGAGGACGGCGCGGACGGGCTGCTGTGCCTGCCGCCGACGCTCTACCGCGCCAACCACGGCGAGGTGCTGCACCACTTCGAGCAGGTCGCGGCCGTCGGCCTGCCCGTGATGGTCTACAACAACCCCATCGACACCAAGGTCGACCTCACCCCCGACCTGGTGCGCAAGATCGCCGAGATCGACAACATCGTGGCGATCAAGGAATTCTCCGGCGACGTGCGGCGGGTGCTGGAGATCCGCGAGCAGGCGCCGGGGCTGAACGTGGTGGCCGGTGCCGACGACGTGGCGCTGGAGTCGCTGCTGATGGGCGCGGGCGGCTGGTTCGCCGGGTTCCCGAACGTCTTCCCGGCCGAATCGGTGCGGCTCTACGAGCTGGCGCGGCAGGGCAAGGTCGAGGAGGCGCGCGCGCTGTACGAGCCGCTGGTGGCGGCGTTCCGGTGGGATTCGCGCACCGAGTTCGTGCAAGCCATCAAGCGCGGCATGGAGATCGTCGGCCGCTTCGGCGGGCCCTGCCGTCCGCCGCGCGGACCGCTGCCCGAGGAGATGCTCGCGCAGGTCGACGAGGACATGCGGCGCGCCGTCGAATACTTGCGTACCAGGGAGAAGTGATGCGTTCGCGTCGTTACTTCAGCGCCGTCGACTCGCACACCGAGGGCATGCCGACGCGGGTGATCACCGGTGGTGTCGGCGTGGTGCCGGGTGCGACGATGGCCGACAAGCGGCGGTACTTCGTCGACAACCTCGACCACATCCGGCAGTTGCTGGTCAACGAACCGCGCGGGCACTCGGCGATGAGCGGCGCGATCTTGCAGCCGCCGACCCGCGAGGACGCGGACTGGGGCGTCATCTACATCGAGGTCTCCGGCTGCCTGCCGATGTGCGGGCACGGCACCATCGGGGTGGCCACCGTGCTGGTGGAGAACGGGATGGTGGAGGTGGCCGAGCCGGTCACCACCGTCCGGCTGGACACCCCGGCGGGTCTGGTGGTGGCCGATGTGGCGGTCCGCGACGGGCAGGCCGAATCGGTGACCATCCGCAACGTGCCGTCGTTCGCGGTGGAGCTGGACGCCGCGGTCGAGGTGCCGGGGATCGGCGCGGTCCGCTACGACATGGCCTTCGGCGGCAACTTCTACGCCATCACATCGCTGGCCGACCTCGGAATTCCCTTCGACAAGGCCGAGAAGGGCCGGATGCTGGACGCCGGTCTGGCGATCATGGCGGCCATCAACGAGCAGCGGCGGCCGCAACACCCGGTGGACGCCGGGATAGCCGGGTGCAAGCACGTCTACCTGGAAGCGCCGGGCAGCGACGCCAAGCACTCCAGGCACGCGATGGCGATCCACCCGGGTTGGTTCGACCGATCTCCTTGCGGCACCGGCACTTCCGCCCGGATGGCGCAGCTGCACGCCCGCGGGCTGCTCGACCTGGATGTGGACTTCGTCAACGAATCCTTGATCGGCACCCGGTTCATCGGGCGGCTGGTGGACACCGCGCAGGTCGGCGACCGGCCCGCGGTGGTGCCGACCATCACCGGCCGGGCCTGGATCACCGGCATGGCCCAGTACCTGCTGGACCCGACCGACCCGTTCCCGACCGGCTTCACCTTGTAATCCGCGCGGCACCCGCACCGGCACGTGGTCGTGAGTGCGAAAAC
>NZ_JBQQBO010000038.1:0-63186 GCF_052246905.1 Saccharopolyspora antiqui | reverse complement strand
CAGACCCCCCCCCCCCCCCGACGGAAACCGGGGTTGCGGTCGCGGTGGCGCCGACGCCGCGGACGAGGCCGAGCTTGCCCGCGACGGCGTAGAGCACGAACGCCAGCGCCAGCGAGTTGATGCTGGGCAGACCGATCTCGACGAATCCACCGACCAGCGCGGAAACCGCCCAGATGAGCAGCGTCGCGGGCACCCAGTTCGGCGACTCGTCCGGGACCTCGCCGACGGCGCGCGCGGCTTCCAGCTCGCCCCGCCAACGCCGCACGATGAAGTACTCGGCGACCATGATCCCGCCGATCGGCGGGAACACCACCCCGAGCACGGTCAGGAAGCCGGTGAACTCGTCGAGGATGCCGCCGGCGGCCAGCACGCTGCCGATCAGGCCGAACGCCGCGGTCGCGACACCGCGGTTGAGCTTCTTCCCGAAGACCGTGCCGACGAAGTTCACCAGCCCCAACCCGGACGAGTACAGGTTCCAGTCGTTGATCTTCACGGTGCCCGCGACGACCACCAGGATGCCGACCCAGCCGACCGAGGAGGTGACGATGGTGGTGATCTCGGCGGACCGCACCGCGTGCGCGAGCAGCACACCGGCCAACCCGATCACGTACTCGCCGAGGGTGATGCCGACCAGCGTCTGCTTCACGACGTCGCCGACGGTGCGGTTGAACCGGGTCATGTCGGGGGTGACCACCGCGCCGGTGATGAAACCACCGGCCACCAGCGTGGTGCCCTCCAACAGCGACAGCTGCGGACCGGGCGGGGCGGAAGCCAGCAGCGCGCCGATGTCGTGCTGGGTGAGCTCGACGCCGATCGACCAGCCGACCAGCACCAGGAAGGCGGGTACGGTCACGTAGGCGACCCACGCCATCGAGCCGAAGCCGCGCAGCACGATCGCGGTGACGATCAGCCCGAACACCAGCGCCCAACCCCATTCGGGCAGCCCGCCGACCAGCGAGACCAGGCCCTTGGCGGACACCGCGGACTGGATGCCGAACCAGCCGATCAGGCTGATCGCGATGGCCAGTCCGATCAGCGCGGATCCGGCGCGGCCGAAGCCGGTCCAGCGGGCCAGCATCGAGGTGGACAGGCCCTCCCGGGCGCCGATCACACCGACGAAGATCGCGACGACCTCCAGGACGACCGCGCCCAGGGTGAGCGCGAGGAAGGCGTCCCAGAAGGTCATGCCGAAGCCGAGCGTGGCACCGAGCAGGAACTGGCTGAGCGCGGACACCTGGCCGAACCGCTGCACCGCGACGGACCACCAGGAGTAGCGAGCGCCGCTGGGCACCCGGGTCAACGCGTAGTCGTCGACCCCGACGGATGACGCCATGGGGAGCTCCTTCGGTCGGTTCGGGGGGCGTTAACCGCGTACCGTAAGGCCTGGTCAGGTCTCGGTCAGTGGGTCATGTGCACAGTTTTGCGGCCAGGTCGGTGCACTTTGCACAACCCGGTGTTTCGGGCCGATGAACCACCGCTGGCCAGGCGGTGTTTCGGCCGGTACCCGGTCGGTGGCGACCGCAGCGGCGCTTTCTTGACTTCTACTTTGATCGAGGTTCTACGTTGCCCGCATGGTGCACCTCGCAACGCAGTGGATCAAGGACCGGGCGCTTGCGCTCACCGCGACGGACGGGTACGGCGACCTGCTGCCGTTGCGCGACAGGCTGCGCGACGCCACGGTCGTAGCCCTCGGTGATTCGTCGCGGGGCGCTCGTGAGCTGTCGGTCGTCGCGCAGCGAATGCTGCGGTTCCTGGTGGTGGAGTTGGGGTTCCGCTCGCTCGCGCTGGAAGGCGACGACGCGGCGAGCGTCCTCCTCGACGAATACGTGCGGACGGGTCGCGGTGATCCGCGGGAGGTGCTGACCGGCGCCCGGTCGTTCCTGCGCACCGAGGAGGTCCTCGGTGCGGTCGAGTGGATCCGCGGCTACGACGAGCAGCATCCGGACGATCCGGTTCGACTCGTCCTCGCGGATGAGGCCGTCGTGCCCGGGCAGGATCTCGCGGACATCGAACGCGGGCTGGCGGAGAACACGATCCGCTGGCAGGAACGCACCGGGCACAAGATCGTTTATTGGGGCGGTCTCGCGCACACGGTCAACGGTGCCGCGCGCTCGATCTCGCCCGGAGCGCTGACGTCGCGAAACGGCGGAAGCTACCTGCGCGAGCACTTCGGCGCGGGTTACCTGCCGATCGGCCTGACCTTCCACAGCGGATCGCCGCTGCGCGAAGTGCCCGCTCCGCCAGCGGATTTCGTCGAAGCGGTGCTCGCGACGGGTCCGGATGCGTATGTGCTCGACCTGCATGCCGATGCCCCGGCCGACGTGCGGGCCTGGCTCGAAACCCCAACCCGAACGAGGTTGATCGGTCCGCACTACGACCCGGCGCACGATGCCGACTACAACATCTCGGGCGGCTCCCTGCGCGACTGGCTCGACCTCGTGGTCCACGTCCGGGACGTGACCCCGGTCCGCCTGCTCCGGAGGCCGTGAGTGGCCTTTCCCCGCCGCTGCCCGATTTGTCGATCGCCGTTCCGAAAAAGTGACTCAATTCACAATTGGCAACCTGATGCATCAGGTTGACCACCGCCGACCAGCACTGACCACATCGTGGAACTACTCCCGATAAAGCTGTTGCAGCAGATATCTTGGCTATTGCGTTCGTCAGGTGGTAGCGGGCCGTGCGACGTGTTCCGCTCGCGGTTGACACGCCCGAAACCCAGCGGCAACTTAGTCGGTTCGCCCGCGTCGCCCTGATCGCCGACCAGGAGTTCTCCCGATGAATGCCCGCGTTCCCGCCCGCCCGGCCGCCCGCGTGAGAGCGGATACCGGACCCGGCGCAGGCGATGAGTGCGGAAGCGGGCTCCGGCCCGACGCGGCGCTCACGACCGAAGCACCAGATTCGGAGCGTGCGGGATGACCACGTACCACCAGCACAGCTCGCACTGGGGTCTGTTCAGCGCGGCGCGCACCCCGAGCGGCCTCGACGTGATCCCCGACCCGGACGACCCGAACCCGGCTCCGCTGCTGCGCAACGTGCCCGCTGCGTTGGACGAGCGGGTCCGCGTGCTGGCGCCGCACGTGCGGCGCGGCTGGCTGGACGGCAGTTCCACGGCACGCGGCAGCGACGAATACTTGCCGATCAGCTGGTCGGAAGCGATCGGGCTGGCGGCCGGAGAACTGGACCGGGTGCGCACCGAACACGGCAACGAGTCGATCTACGGCGGGTCCTACGGCTGGGGCAGCGCTGGCCGGTTCCACCACGCGCAGAGCCAGATCCACCGCTTCCTGAACGTCATCGGCGGCTACACCCGCTCGGTGCAGACCTACAGCGTGGGGGCCGCCCGACCGCTGTTGCGGCACGTGGTCGGCAACGACGATCCGATCGCGAAACCCACGGCGTGGCCGGTGCTCGCCGAGCACACCGAGCACTTCGTGTGCTTCGGCGGCATCCCGGAGAAGAACTCGCAGGTCAACTCCGGCGGCGTCAGCCGACACGAGGTGGCCGGACAGCTGCGCCGGGCGCGGGCTCGCGGCGCCTGGTTCACGCTGATCAGCCCACTGCGCGACGACCTCGCCCCGGAACTCGACGCCAAGTGGCTCGCCCCGGTGCCGGGCACCGACACCGCGCTGATGCTGGCGCTGAGCTACGTGCTGATCGATCGCGGCCTGCACGACGAGGAATTCCTGCGCACCCACTGCGTCGGCTTCGACCAGTTCCGGCGGTACCTCTTCGGCGCGGCGGACGGCATCGCGAAGAGCCCGCGGTGGGCGGAGCAGATCTGCGGCATCGACGCGGTGGTCATCGCCGGGCTAGCCGAATCGATGGCCACCAAGCGCACCATGGTGACGTTGAGCTGGTCGCTGCAACGCGCCCGCTACGGCGAGCAGCCGCTGTGGGCGGGCGTCGCGCTGGCCTGCGTGCTCGGCCAGATCGGTTTGCCCGGCGGCGGATTCGGCCACGGCTACGGCGCGATGGCCGGTGTGGGGGCGCGACGCCTGCCGTACCGGTTGCCGACCTTGCCGCAGGGCGTGAACCCGGTGCGCGAGTTCATCCCGGTGGCGCGCATCGCGGACATGCTGCTGCATCCGGGGGCGGAGTACGACTACGACGGCGAACGTCGCCGGTACCCGGACATCCGGCTGGTGTACTGGGCCGGTGGGAATCCGTTCCACCACCACCAGGACCTGGCGCGGCTGACCGAGGCGTTCCGCCGACCGGAGACCGTGATCGTCCACGAGCCGTTCTGGACGGCGACGGCCCGGCACGCCGATCTCGTGTTCCCGACCACGACCACGCTGGAGCGCAACGACCTGGGCGGTGCCAGGGAGGACCGCGCGTTGATCGCCATGCGGCAGGTGTCGCCGCCGCTGGGGCAGGCGCGGTCGGACTTCGAGATCTTCGCCGAACTGGCCGGGAAGCTGGGCGTGGCGGAGGAGTTCACCGAGGGGCGCGACGAGCGGGGCTGGCTGGCGCACCTGTACGAGCAGTGGCGGCGGGAGGCACTCGATCCTGGCCTGGATTTCGAGCAGTTCTGGGAGCTCGGCCGTCTCGAACTGCCCGCCGAACCGGACGATCAGGTGCTCTACGACCAGTTCCGCGCCGACCCGGCCGCGCACCCGCTGCCGACGCCGAGCGGTCGCATCGAGCTGTTCTCCGAGCGGATCGACTCCTTCGGGTACGACGACTGCCCCGGACACCCGACCTGGCTGGTCCCGGAGGAGCTGCAGGTGCCGCCGGGGACCGGTGATTTCCCGCTGTTCCTGGTCGCGAACAATCCCGCGACGCGCCTGCACAGCCAGCTCGACCACGGCGCCACCAGCACCGATGCCAAGATCCACGGCCGCGAGCCGGTGCGCATGCACCCCACGGACGCGACCGCGCGCGGCCTGGCCACCGGGGATCTGGTGCGGTTGACCAGCGCGTCGGGCAGCGTGCTCGCGGCGGTGGTGATCAGCTGCGCGGTGCGACCCGGCGTGGTCCAGCTTTCAACCGGTGCCTGGTACGACCCCAGCGCGCCGGAGGTCGCCACCTGCATCCACGGCAACCCGAACGCCGTGACCCGGGACATCGGAACATCCCGCCTGGCGCAGGGCTGCACCGGCCAGCTGGCCCGGGTCGAGGTGTGCCGCTTCATCGAAACGCTACCCCCGCTGCGGGTCCGCACACCTCCGATCGCGGGCTCCGCCGAAGGAGCACCGAGCGGCGGTCTTGCCTGAATCCCTTGCGAGTTAGGGCAAAACGCGTTGGCGGGCGTCGCGCATTCGCGTGTGGTGCAACGGGTTTCAGGCGGCGGCGTTGCCCAGGGTCATCAGCAACCTGTTGGTCCAGGCGAACATCGCCGCGACCGCGATGAGGTCGCGGGCGTCGTCGGCGCTGAGACCGGCCGCGTGCAGCCGCCGGATGTCGGCGGCATCCAGTGCGGCCGGAGTTGGGGAGAGGGCACCGACGGCGTCGACGATCGCGCGTTGCCGAGGATCCGCCACCGCCGCCGGACCCGCTTTCGCCAGCGCGACGGAGGTGACCTGGTCCCGCGACAGCTCGACCTGGCGACGGCCGTGCACGCTGGCGCAGTACTCGCACCCGGTGATCAGCGAGGCGGCGAGCGCGGCGAGCTCGCGGTCCGCGCGGTCCAGCGAACCTGCCATGATCGCGTCGTGCAGCGCGGATCGCTGCGCCAGCACCAGCGGATCGTGCGACAGGGTCTGGTGCAACGGCGACGAGTCGGCTCCGGCGGATTCGTCCGGCTCGACCCACGGAACCCAGCGCAGCACCGGAAACGCCTCGGCCGGGGCCGGTAGTTCGCAACCATCCGCGGTGGCACCGGCCTCGATGGTGTTCACCGGCCCGGAAACCGGTCCATCGCCAGCTTCCGCGACGAGCCGAACCCCCAGCAGCAGCCGAACCCGGTAGCTGACGTACGCGACGACCTGCGAAGCGGCCACCACCTGGGCGGCGGTGAATCCGTGCGCCTGCAGCACCGCGATCTCGCCCGCACCCGCATCGGCCGGATCGAGCGCGACCTGCTCGCAGTGCGCGAGCAGCGCCTGCCGCGATTCGGGCAGCTCTCGCCAGCGATCGGTGTCCCGGATGACTTCGGCGGCACCGGCACCGGCCAACGAGTCCAGTTCTCGGGCGATTTCGTCGGCGTATTCCTGGTGTTCGTTGACCAGCGCGACGCGAAGCGCGATGCGCGCCCGGTCCGCCCAGTCGAGCACGGACTGGTCGACCGGGCGCAGCACAGCGGCATCGACGCTCGCGGTGAACTCGCGCACGTCCGGGCGAAGCGCGTCCAACGGCGCCTCGGTGCGGACAACGCGTTCACTGCTGACAGTCGTCATGAGGCATCCTCGTGGTTTTCCGTTGTGAGCGGGAATGGTCGCACGGACCACCGCTGCCGCTCACAACCGATAGGTGAGGCGGCGGAGGACGTCTTCGGCGGGACCGCGCCGGGAACGCCGCTCCAAGTGCCAGGCGCCGAGCACCGTAGCGGACCAGACCAGCACCGCGATCAAACCGGTGGTGAGCGCCGTGCTACCGATCCCGCCGAGCGCGAGCGCGTACGGCGACAGCAGGACGAGCCAGGCGAGCGACTGGAACAGGTAGCCGGACAGCGATCGTTGCCCCAGCGCCGCCACCGCGGCCACCGAGCGGCGCGGTACCACGAGGGTGAGCAAACCGAACAGCGCGACGTAGCCGGGTCCGGCGAAAAGCCCGCCGGTGGCGTGCAGCACAGCGGCGAGTTCCGCGGTGGACGCACTGGTGTGCCACAGTCCGGCACTGATCAGGCCCAACGGCAGACCGCCCAGCACGGCAACCCCGAGCCCGATCGCCGCCGTGGCGCGCAGCAGCGTCCGGTGACTCGCCGGGTCCTCCAGCAGCCGTCGGCGGGCGGCCCAAATGCCAAGCCACACAACGGTTATGAAGCCCAGCACCGTCAAGGTGTGGCCGGGCCATTCGCCGATGCGGGCGAGGGTGGCGCTGAAGTAGTCGTCGGCGACCAGCGATTCGCGTTGCGTCGTCGGAACTCCGGCGTTGCCGCCTGGCGTTCGAACGGCGTCCGACACGAGGAGCGCGGCCGCGACGACCGAGCTCAGCGCCGAGCAGCCCCAAAGCCACAGCACGACGCGGTGCACGCGATCGCCGCGCGGCAGGAGGACGAGCGTGGCGACGATGCCGACCAGGCCGTAGGCACCCAGGAAATCGCCGAAGTTCAGCAGCACGCCGTGGGCCGCGCCGAAGGCGACGAGCCACGCGTTTCGCCGCAGCAGCACCGAACGCACCGCGGCGGGCGCGGCACCGGCCGCTTGCTGGCGCCGCGCCAGTTGCACCAGCCCGTAGCCGAACATGATCGCGAACACCGGAAAGGCGCGGCTGTTGACCAGGGTGGCCATGAACAGGTTGAACCCGCGCTCCAGTCCTTCGGGCGCCTGCTCGACGCCGGGTTGGGTGCCGAACGCGGCGACCGCGCTGTTGGCGAGCGCGATGAACAGCAGCATGAATCCGCGGGCCAGGTCGGGCGCCAACGCCCGCTCGCCGCGCTGCACCGGCCCGCGAACCGGGCGCGGATCACTTCGGATCTGCACGGTACGTCCCCATCGTCGAGTAAGTGTTCCAGTGAAACTATATGATTTAAACTAAAGCATGTGCCATGATTGCCCGGCAAGTGGCGGAGGTGAACTCGCAGGTGAGGGGCACTCGTGCTGATCGGTCCCGGTGCTGCTGACCTCGGAGAGGCATGAGCATGGACGATGCGGCGGTGCCCGCGGAACTGCGTCGGCTGTGGCGCGTTCCGACCAGCTCGCGGTTGGGCAGACCGGCGGAACTCGACGTGGATCGGGTGGTGCGCGCGGCCGTCGAACTGGCGGATCAGCACGGGCTGGGCGGGGTCACGCTGCCCAAGATCGCCAAGGAACTCGGCTTCACCACCATGTCCCTGTACCGCTACGTGGGTTCCAAGGACGAATTGTTCGTCCTCATGCAGGATTTCGCGATGGGTACCGCACCGGAGATCGACGTCGAGCCGGCGGACTGGCGCGAAGGACTGCGGCAGTGGGCCGCGGCCGAGCGCCGGGTGAACCACCGGCACCGGTGGCTGGCGCAGGTGCCCGTCTCGGGGCCGCCGATCGGGCCGAACCAGATCAGCTGGCTGGAGGCCGCGCTGCGAGTCCTGCGGACCACCGAGCTCGACTGGGCGCAGAAGATCGGGGTGGTCATGCTGATCAGCGGATACGTCCGCTACACGACGGTGCTCTCGGAAGAACTGGAAACCGGTCGCGCGGCGGGTGTGGACGAACCCGAAGCGACCCGGCGCTACGGCGAGAGCCTCGCGAAGCTGGTCAACCCGGAGGACTTCCCCGAGGTGGCCGGACTGCTGGCCTCGGGCGTCTTCAACAACTCACCCGGACCGGGCGAAGATCCAGCCGCGGACCCGGACTTCACCTTCGGCCTGGACCGGATCCTCGACGGCGTCGCCAACCTCACCTGACGGGCATCACGCTGCTGGCGGCACGTGAAAGTCCGTGCTGGCGCACCGGGAAGCGTCGAACCTCTACCGGCTGCCCAACCTGTCATTCCCGAGCGCATGTGCGTCTCGGAAAACGCACCCCGGCGTCGCTACTCCGAGTGTCCAGTGCGGCACTGCGGGTCAAGTGGCTCCCGGGCGTGACCGGCGGTGGCTCCGCTACGGGCCTGACGTCCGAGCCAGCTGCGGGGTCGATACGCTTCAGGTATGGAGCGCGACCCCGTCGAGAGTCTGCTGCCCGAATTGGCCGAGTGGGCTGACAAGCAGGAACAACCCACCCGAGGCAACAGCGATGATGCCGACATCCTGCTCCGACTGCTGCACGAGCACGTCGGTGTGGACCTGACCGCGCTGCGACCAGCGGACCTGGAAGAGCTGCTGCTGCAGCGGTACCCGCGCAATGTGACGGTGGAAGACGCTGCCGACCTGGACGAGGTGATCGCCACCGTTCGCGAGCTGCTGACCTTCGCCGCCGACACCGGACGACTGTCGGCGCAGCAGGTCAGCGGCCTGCATCGGAAGGTCGACGAGATCGAGCCCCGGTTCGCCGAAATCGTGATGGATCCGGCGAACTGGGGATTCGGGCGGCGCGTCGGGCAGGCCATGGCCGCCGACGGCATCGACCCGACGGACGAGGCCGAGGTGGCGCGCTGGATCGACGAGCACGGCGCCGGGCCGTTCGCCGAACCCGTCGGCCTGCGGGAGGCGCTCGGCCTGCCGGACCAGCTGCCGCCGCTGCGGCTGCCCCCGGACGAAGAGCTCGCCGCCCAGGCCAGGCAGAGCTCGCTGCTGGACCGCGCCAAGCGGTTGGCTCGGTGGGCCGACGGGCGCCCGCTGGTGGACGGCGAGCCGGACGCCGCGGATGCGATCGCCGCTGCCGAGGTGTTCGGCGTGCGGGTACCGGAATCGGTTACCGAGCTGACCGACATCCCGGAGCTGCGCGGCCTCTGGGATCTTGCGGTCGACCTGGGATTCGTCGAAGTCGGCCCGAGCACCGCCGCACTCGGCCCAACCGCCGGTGACTGGCCGGACGGCGGCGATGAAGCGGTACTGGACGTCTGGGCGGACGCGCTTGGCGTGCTCACCGATGACATCTTCCAGGACGACGTCACCGAACTCGATCTTTCCGACGTCGCCAGCGTCGCCATGGTGTCGTTGTTCCTGTCCCGCAACGAAGGCATCCCGCTCGTGGAACTGCGCGAGATGATCGAGGACATCGTGGCGGACGAATTCGCCCCCGAGGGCGCCTGGGAATCCTGGGTCGAGACCTACGGCGATCCGGCCGATCGGTTGGTCGGCATCCTGGCGGACCTCGGCGCGGCGTACGCCAGCGACGGGATCGCCCGGCTGACCCCGCTCGGTCAGTTCGCGTTCGCGGGCGCGTTGACCGAAGGCGGTGTCGAGGTCCGGCTGCTGCCACCGGTCGACGAGATGACCGCTTTCGACTTGGTGGACTTCGCCAAGGGTGCGACCGACGACGAGTTGGCGACCGAAACGGAGGCCTGGTTCGCGGCTCGCGGTGCGGTGGCGGGCACCGATGAACTCCTCACGTCCGCCGCGGCAGGTGACGCGGAGGATCGGATGATCGCCATCGCGATCGCCGGACCGGTCGCCGCGAGCGCGCCGCAGCGGTGGCGGCAGGCGCTGGACGAGCCAGCGCTGCGGCCGTACGCGAAGTTGACGCTTTACCAGCTCGACCCTGGCGAACCGGAGCTCGAATCGACGGTGTCCGATGCGGCGTGGTTGCTCACCGACATGCTCGGCGCCGCGCTGGACACCGTCGAACCCGACGAACTGTCCGATGTGCTGGCGGAAACGGTGCCGGTGGGGCAGGAGCAGGAGATCATCGAGCAGATGTGGCGCCTGGATCATCCGGACGTGCAGGCCGTGCTCGCCCTCATCGGCGGCCAGCACCCGGACAAGAAGGTCGCCAAAGCCGCTCGCAAAGCGTCCTTCAAGCTGCCGCCGGCCAAGTGAGCGGGCATCACGGCGCGGCGCCCAGCAGGATCTTCCGGAAGTCGTCGGGGGCGTCGCGCAGGATGTTGTGCCCGACGGGCAGCGAGCGGACGTGCCACCCCGGATCTTCCCGCAGGCGCTCGTAGAACGGGGTGAACGGGGTGTTCTCGAAGTTGGCCAGGTAGACGTACTCGCGGCGCGGGACCCGCCGCAGTGCGCCGGTGAGCCGGATCGCCTGCACCAGGCAGGCCAGCGGATGCGGCGTCGCCCGTGGATCCAGCACCGGCAGCGGCGCCACCCCGATTCCGTCCGCCTTCGCCCCGCCGATGTACCAGTCGTGCCAGAAACCGCTGGTCAGCGACATGACCGAAGCTCCGTCCTCGGGAACGAAGGCATCGACGTACACCAGGGACGCGATCCGTTCCGGGACCCGGTCGGCGACCCCGGTGATCACCATCCCGGCGTAGCTGTGTCCACAGAGGACGACATCGTGCAGGTCCGCTTCCACCAGCAGCCGCACCACGTCTTCGATGTGGGTGTCCAGGTTGATCGGTTTGGCGAGCAGTTCTTGCGGGTCGCCCAGTCCGGTCAACGTCACCGGGTACGCCACGTGCCCTTCCTGGCGCAGCTCCGCCGCGAGCGGCTCGTACCACCAACCGCCGTGGCAGGCTCCGGGAACCAGGACGTAGGTCGCCATGATCGACTCCTCTGCAATCGGTCCGTGCCACCAACACTAGGAGTCGTTTAGGACAGCATCTGTCCGCGATACGAGGAATCGTTGGGGCGTCAGCGATCGAGGGCAGCTGATCCCCAGGTCTCGGCCGTCACCGGACGTAAAGTACGTCGGTCGTCAGGTTCGCTGAACAGGAGTCGTAATGCCAACGCCTGAGCCCATCCCGCTGGTGATCGACACCGACACGGCGCAGGACGACTGCATCGCCCTGCTCGTCGGCCTGCTCGACCCACGGGCCGAGCTGCGCGCCGTGACGATGGTCGCCGGCAACGTCGGCTTCGACCAGCAGGTCCGCAACGCCTTCCTGACCTGCAACGTCGCCGGACGTCTCGGCGAGGTGCCGGTGCACCTGGGCTGCCGCCGCCCGCTGGTGCGGCCGTGGGAGAGCGCCGAGAACGTGCACGGCGACGGCGTTGGCGGCATGACCATGGACCTGACCGGCTGCGCGCCGGAACGCGAACACGCGGTGGACGCGTTGATCCGGCTGGCCGCCGAGCGCCCCGGCGAACTGTCGATCGCCGCGATCGGCCCGCTGACCAACATCGCGACCGCGGCCATCAAGGACCCGGACTTCGCCCGGAACGTCGCAACCCTCTACGTGATGGGCGGTTCCAACAACGCTCGCGGCAACATCACGGCCGCCGCCGAGTTCAACTTCTACGTCGACCCGGAGGCGGCCAAGGCGGTGTTCGCGGCGGGCTTCGAGATCGTCGTGGTCCCGTGGGCGCCGCTGACCCTGGACCAAGCGGTGTTCGCCCAGCCCCAGCTGGACGAGATCGCCGCCCTGGACACCCCGCTGTCCCGGTTCTTCACCAGGGTCTGCGCGGCGACGCTGGACTTCGACCGCAGCGTCGGCATCGAGGGCACCACCCACCCCGACTCGCTGACGACCGCACTCCTGCTGCACCCCGAACTGATCCGCCGCAGCGCCCGCTACCACGTCGACGTCGAGACGGCAGGCGAACTGACCCGCGGCTACGCGGCGATGTCCTGGGGAGTCCACGGCCTCGAACCCAACGCAACAGTCATCGAACAAATCAACCCCCAAGCCTTCTACAACCAAATCAAAACCCTCCTAACACTCCCTCCCAAACCACCGCGCCTCGGAGGGTTTGGGGTTGGGGGCGGTAGTTGTACGGCATGGCTTGGTTGGCGGGGCTGATCTTCGGCGGGGATCGGTCCTGCGCGCGGCGGTTGGATTATCTGGACGTACCAGCGATTCCTGCTGATGCGGCCACCGAGTCGGCGCGGGCCGACTCGGTGGTCCCGGGCGTTCAGGTGGACCAGCCGTAGGTCGACGATCGGATCAACTACGGCGACGTGGTGCGCCGATCACGGTTTGTGACCCGGTGGATTTCGGGATTGTCGTGTTGTTCGCTTGGCGGAAGATTATTGCGGTGCCGAGTGCTGTTGTGGACGGTACGAAGGTGTCGCCAGTTGGTGTTCGGTTCAGCGGGATTCCTTTTCGCCGCAACAGGTCTTGGGTGGCCGATGTGCAGGCCCTCGAAGCGCCGAAGGCACGCCGCGAGATTCTCGCTGGTGTTGCTGATGCGCTCCACCAGCTCGGGTAGCAACTCGGCGGGTGCTCGCAGCGCAACGAATTTCGCGTCGCTCGGGATCCGGCCCGCACCGTCCACGTACGTCGCGAGTTCGACGAAGCTGTGCGGGAAATCCGCATGGGTGTTCGCCGCGCCGAACTCGGGCGGACGTGGCAGTGCGCAGGATGATGTCGTTTTTCCGCTAGCTCCGGCCCGTCCGCGCGATGATGCTTGGGGGCATGCATGAGGACGTGGCGCGCTGCGTGCGGGCCGTGCAGTCCAAGGACGCGCGGTTCGACGGCTGGTTCTTCACCGCGGTGATCACCACCGGCATCTACTGCCGACCGAGTTGCCCGGTGGTGCCGCCGAAGGCGGCGAACATGCGCTTCTACCCGAGCGCGGCCGCCGCGCAGCAGGCCGGATTCCGGGCGTGCAAGCGGTGCCGACCGGACGCCAGCCCCGGCTCGCCGCAGTGGAACGAGCGGGCCGATCTGGTGGCGCGGGCGATGCGGTTGATCGCCGACGGGGTGGTCGATCGGGACGGCGTTCCCGGACTCGCCGCGCGGCTGGGCTACAGCGTCCGGCAGATCCAGCGCCAGCTCCAAGCCGAGCTCGGGGCCGGGCCGCTCGCGCTGGCCCGCGCGCAACGCACCCAAACCGCCCGGTTGCTGATCGAGACCACCACCGTGCCCATCAGCGACGTCGTCTTCGCGGCCGGTTTCTCCAGCGTGCGGGCGTTCAATGACACGGTGCGGGAAATCTTCGGGCTCGCCCCGACCGAACTGCGGGCGCGCGCTTCCCGGCAGCGCCCGACCGCCGCTGGATCGCTGGCGGTGCGGTTGCCGTTCCGCGCGCCGCTGTGCCCGGACAACCTCTTCGGCCACCTCGCGGCCACCGCGATCCCCGGGGTGGAGGAGTGGCGCGATGGTGCCTACCGCCGCACCCTGCGCCTGCCGCACGGTCACGGCATCGTCGCGCTTCGACCGCTACCCGACCACATCGACTGCCGACTGACCCTGACCGACCTGCGGGATCTGTCCGCCGCGATCACCCGGTGCCGCTGGCTGCTCGACCTGGACGCCGACCCGGTCGCCATCGACGGCCTGCTGCGCGCCGACCCGGTCCTCGCACCGCTGGTCGACAAGGAGCCGGGGCGCCGAGTGCCCCGCACCGTTGACGCCGCCGAGTTCGCGGTGCGCGCGGTGCTCGGGCAGCAGGTGTCCACCGCGGCGGCCCGCACGCACGCTGCCCGGCTGGTCGTCGACCACGGCGAGCCGGTGTCGGACCAGGCAGGCGAGCTGACCCATTTGTTCCCGGACGTCACGGCACTCGCCTCGCTCGATCCGGCCAGGCTCGCGCTGCCGAAGGCGCGGCGCGCCACGCTCGCCACCCTGGTCGAGGCCTTGGCGAACGGCGACATGGACCTCAGCGTCGGCACCGACTGGCGCCGGGCGCGCGCCGGGCTCGCCGCCCTGCCCGGCTTCGGCCCCTGGACCGTCGAGACGATCGCGATGCGCGCGCTGGGCGATCCCGACGCCTTCGTACCGACCGACCTGGGAGTCCGGTACGCCGCCCGTAACCTGACCCTGCCCGCCACACCAGCGGCGCTGACCGGTCACGCCGCTGCGTGGCGCCCCTGGCGCGCGTACGCGGTGCAGTACCTGTGGGCGACCGGCGACCACGCGATCAACCGGCTACCGGCCTGAAGAAAGGACTAGCAATGCCTACCGTGCACACCGTCGTGGACAGCCCCGTCGGCCCGCTCACCCTCGTCGCGGTCGACGGTGCCCTGACCGGTCTCTACATGGACCGCCAGCGGCACCGCCCGCCGGAGGAGAGGTTCGGCGAGCCGGACGACGCCCCCTTCGGCCCGGTGATCGAGCAGTTGGCCGAGTACTTCGCCGGGCAGCGCAGCGAGTTCGACGTGCCGACGGCGTTGACCGGCACCCCGTTCCAGCGCACGGTGTGGGCCGCGTTGTGCGAGATCCCTTACGGCGAAACGGTTTCCTACGGCGAGCTGGCGGAGCGGATCGGGCGGCCCAGCGCCTCGCGGGCGGTGGGCCTGGCCAACGGCAAGAACCCGATCAGCATCATCGTGCCCTGCCACCGGGTGGTGGGTTCCACCGGCAACCTCACCGGCTATGGCGGCGGCCTGGACCGCAAGCAACACCTGCTGGACTTCGAGCGGAGCAACAGCGCCCACACCCAACCGGCGCTCGCCTTCGAGTACTAGCGGCGCCTTCGGTCTCCACCTCGCGCCGGACCGGGGTCAAGGGGTCCAGGCCGGGTTGCGGCCGGTGCGGCCGAGCGTTCTGTCCAATGTGGACGAGGTGTCCGGTACGGCCACCGCGGGGCCGTAGACGCCCATCTGGCGGCCCTGCTCGGCGGTCTTCGCGATCTCCCCGTGCACGTACTCGACGAGGTCGTCGTCCACCACCAGTTGCTGGCCGGTGGCCTTCGCCAGATCCCAGCCGTGCACCACCAGCTCGCCCACGACCATGCCGCCGACCAACGAGGCGGGCAGCTCCGTCGGGCCGCCCATGTGCGTGGTGCCCGCCCAGGCGCCCGGTTCGCTCCAGGTCGCGACGGTGCGATCGAGGTGCGCTTCGAGGGCAGCGGCCCAGTCGCCGCCGGTCAGGTCCACGTCCGCCTCGGCCCCGTCCGGCGGCACGATCTCCTTGCGCCCGGCCCCCTCCAGCGACGGTCCCCAGAACAGCAGGTGGTTCACCAATCCGCGGACGTCGTAGTCGGTGCACGGGGTGCGCGCATCGAGCTGGTCCGGCTTGATACGGCGGATGATCTCCACGAGTGCGGCGGCCGCGCGGGCCATGAACTGTGCGTCTGACATGTCCCAACGCAAACACGGTGCGCGTCAGGTGTCTTGAACAAACGCGACATAGACTCCCGGGCGTGACCAGGGACACCCGCGAACTCGGGAGTGCGTGGCGGAAGTTCCAACGCCACTCCTTCCCGACCCCTTCGCCGGACCTGGCCCGCTACGTCGCGCGCTACTGGGTGGTCTCCTGGGACTACCCCGAGCCCTACCGGCAGCTGATCGTGCCCTATCCGAACGTGCACCTGACGTTCCAGGACCGCCGCGCGACCGTCAGCGGCGTCTCCAGCGGCTACCAGGTCAAGGTCTTGGCAGGCCGCAGTGGGGTGTTCGGGGTGGCGTTCCGGCCCGGCTGCTTCCAGCCGTTCCTCGGCGGGCCGGTCTCGGCGATCACCGACCGGTCGATCGACGCACGCGAGGTGTTCGGCCCGGATCTGCCGGATGCGCCGGATGTGGCTGCGGTCGAGCGGTTGCTCAGAGCGCACTTGCCCGAGCCGGACCCCAGGGCGTGGGAGGCGGCGGACATCGTCGCGGAGATCGCGGCGAATCCGAGGATCACCAGGGTCGATGCGCTCGCGGCGGACGTCGGCGCCAGCGTCCGCCAGCTGCAACGGCTGTTCGCGGAGTACGTGGGCATCGGTCCGAAGTGGGTGATCCGCCGCTACCGCCTGCACGAGGTGACCGAGCGGTTGGCGGCGGGCGCGGATCCCGACTGGGCGTCGCTGGCGGCGGAACTCGGGTACGCCGACCAAGCGCACTTCGTCCGGGACTTCAAGGAGATGTTCAGCGAATCCCCCACCCGGTACGCGCAGCGGTACTGACGCCGGGTTCCCGACACCCCGGGTTCGGCTGCCGCCGCGGCGCCCGGTGGCGGTGCTCGAAGTGCCACCACTCGTTGTCGTAGGTGCGGTACAGCTGGTAGCGACCGCCGTTGGTCTCCAGCCAGCGCGCGCCTTCCCTCGGCCGCACGTCCATCGCGATGCCCTTGACGTGGGCCGATTCCGCGGGCGGCAGAACCCGTTTCCGGGCCGCGTGCGGCGAGCCGGTTCGCCGGACTTCCGCCTCGAAGAGCCGGTGCTGTTCCGCCGCGTCCCGGTGCCCGGAGGTGAGGCCGATCAGCTGGCCGTCCCGCCAGAACGCCTCGCTGCGGGCCGTGGTGAACATCGTCCGCGCTTCGCGGGTGAGCCCGTCGAGGTTCTCGGCCGGGAACCGGATGGCCAACGCCCACTGGCAGGCGATGTGGCGGGCACGACCAGGTGTGCGCAGGAAGGCCGCCGGTAGCAACACCACGGCGAGGACTTTGGTGATCGCCTCGAAGACGCGTTCCCGTGTCGGGAAAGCCTGGAGATCGGTCATGTCCGCCATGGTCGACGGAGACTGTGCGGACCCGTTCCCGGCTCGATGACGGGAGAGCAATGGTCGGGTAACAGGTCCGCACGCGGGCGGCCGGGCGAACTGTGACGCAACGATGACATGGCGCGGACGTCGTCAGGACCTCCTCGGCCGAGCATCGAGCAGGTGAACGCGCTGCCTGCCGCTCGAACGGTGCCGGAACTGTCGAGGCCGCCGCGGGGCCACCGCCGCCGCCTGCTCGCCGCCGCCCTCGTTTACGCGCTCGCACTGGCACTGACCTGCCTGGTGTTCGTCTGGACGCGCGGTGGCCAGCAGTTGGACGGCTGGCTCGTACCGCGTGCCGAGCGGGGCGGCAGCTACGAGCAGCCGACCGCGCTGGTCGAGCCCGCCAAGACGGTGCTGTCCTACTTCGGCGACCCGGCGGTGCTGGCCGTGCTGCTCGGCTTGGTGCTGCTGGTGGGCGCGCTGCGCGGACGGCCGTTGGCGGGGGTGGCGGGTGCCGGGGCGGTGCTGTGCTCGGTCGCCGTCGCGAGGGTGGGCAAGCTGCTGATCTCGCGTCCTGATCTCGATGTCGAGGGATCCACCACGCACAACAGCTTCCCCAGCGGCCATACCGCAGCCGCGATGGGCCTGCTGTTCGCGTTCCTGCTGGTGCTGCCCGCCCGAACCGGTCGGTGGGTCGCGATTCCGGGCGCGGTTGGCGTTTCGATCATCGCCTCGGCCACCATGATCACCGGATGGCACCGGTTCAGCGACGTCGTCGGGAGCGTGCTGCTGGCCGCGGTGCTGTGCTGCCTGGCCGCCGCGTTGACGCACCGGCACGATTCGCCGGATGCCGGGCGCGGCGCGGTGGTCTGGGTGGGAACTGGGCTGATCGCGCTGGTGGTGGCCGTGGTCTTGCCCATCGGTGGGGTGTTCAGCGCGATCGCGGCGGCGGGCGGGTGCACGGTGCTGGCCGTGGCACCGATGCTGCTCCTGCTGTACTGAGGGTCGTGAGTGGTTGTTCCGGTAAGACCGGGATCCCCGCTCACCAGCAGGTGGTCCCAGTCCGCGTTGCGATAGTTGGTGCTATGTCCCGGGTGCTGTTGATCGAAGACGACCAAGCGGTGCGCGATGGCCTGCAGTTGGCGCTGACCCGGCAGGGGCACACGGTCGACGCCGTGGGAACCGGTGAGCACGGCCTCGCCGCGTTGTCCGGAGTCGATGCCGTGGTGCTCGACCTCATGCTGCCCGGCATGGACGGCTTCGAGGTCTGCCGCCGCATCCGGGCCGCCACGGACCTGCCGATCATCATGCTCACCGCCCGCAACGACGACATGGACGTGGTGGCCGGTTTGGAGGCCGGTGCCGACGACTACGTGGTCAAGCCGGTGCGGGCCAGGGTGTTGGAGGCGCGCATCCGCGCCGTGCTGCGGCGCACCGACGGCCAGGCGCGGCAGAGCGCGCCGCAGCCGGAACTCGCGAAGCACGGTGACCTGGCCATCGACCGGGCCGCGATGGTGGTCAGCAAGACCGGGGTGCCGATCGGCCTCGCCCCGACAGAGCTGCGGCTGCTGCTCGAACTGTCCGGTTCGCCGGGCCGGGTGTTGAGCCGCCAGCAGCTGTTGGAAGCCGTCTGGGAGCACGACTACCTCGGCGATTCGCGACTGGTGGACGCCTGCGTGCAGCGGCTGCGCGCGAAGATCGAGGACGATCCGGGCACACCGGTCTACGTGCAGACGGTGCGCGGCTTCGGTTACCGCTTCGGACCGCTGTGAACTGGCGGCGAATCGCCGATCGGGTGCGAGGCCTGCGCGTCAGGCTGCTGCTGGCCTTCGCGCTGCTGGTGTTGGCCACCGCGACAGCGGTCGCGGGCGTCGGTTACGTCCACGCCCGCAACGTGATCCTGCAGAAGGCCCAGGACACAGCCGCCTTGGCCCTGGTCGACCAGGTCACGAGGCTGTTTCCGGTGCGCAACCTCCCACCGAGCCAGGCCCAGCTCGACGAGATCGCCGACGCCCTGTCGAACCGGGAGGACACCGCGGTCGCGGTCTACGGTGCGCGGAGATCCTCCGGCTCCCTGGATCCGAGCGCGTTCCCGCCGGAACTGCGGCAGGAGGTGCGCGCCGACCACGTCGCCTGGCAACGGGTTTCCCGGCGGGGCGAACCGACCCTGATCATCGGAACCCAGGTGATGATCACCTGGCCGAACGGCTTGTCGCAGGCGTCGGGCCTGGAGATCTATTCGGTGCGCAGCCTGTTCCCCGAGCAGCAGAGCATCGATCAGCTCGCCGTGATGGCCTGGCTCACCGGCGGGTTGTCGCTGGTTTTCGCGCTGTTGCTGGCGCTGTTGGCGGCCCGGAGCGTGCTCCGCCCGGTGCGCGAACTGCGCCAGGCGGCACACCGGCTGGGCGAGGGGGATCTGACGACCCGGCTGCGGGTCCGCGGCCACGATGAACTGGCCGATGTGGCGCAAACCTTCAACACCACCGCCGAGGCGCTGGAACGGCAGGTCGGGGAGCTCCGCCGGATGGAGGCCGACGCCCGCCGCTTCGTCGCCGACGTGTCCCACGAACTGCGCACCCCGCTGGCGGCGATGACCGCGCTCACCGACGTATTGGACGACGAAGCACCCCGGCTGCCGGGGGACGCGGGCAAGGCGGCCCGGCTGGTCAGCCAGGAAACGCACAACCTCACCCGGCTGGTGAACGATCTCATCGAGATCAGCCGGTTCGACTCCGGCGCGGCGACCCTCGCGATCGACGAAGTCGACGTGGCGGCGGTGGTGCGCGCGTCCCTGCGCCGCCGCGGGTGGTCGGACGCCGTCGAAACCGACCTGCCGCCGGAGATCGTGGCCCGCCTGGACCCGCGCCGGTTGGACGTGGTCGTCGCCAACCTGGTCGGCAACGCGCTCAAGCACGGCGCCGCACCGGTATCGGTGCGCCTTCGGGTCGGGCCGGACTGGATGTCCGTCGAGGTCAGCGACCACGGCCCAGGACTGGATCCGCGGGTGCTGCCGCACGTGTTCGACCGGTTCTACAAAGCCGACACCGCCCGGACCCGCTCCGAAGGCAGCGGCCTTGGACTGGCCATCGCGTGGGAGAACGCGCGGCTGCACCGCGGAAGCCTGGTGGCGGGCAACGGCCCGCACGGCGGGGCGGTGTTCACCCTTCGCCTGCCACGTGATCGCGGAGGTCAACCGTGACTGGACGCAGCATCTCCCGAGGACTGCTCGCCGGTGCCGTGCTGCTCGCCGCCTTCGCCGCCTTCGCCGCCGGATGCGGGGTCCGGCCCAGCGGGGTCATCCCCGGCGCTCCCGCACCGAGCGGGCCGATCGAGGGAGACGCGTTCTACCTGGTGTTCAACGGTGAGCTGACTCCGGTGGTGCGCGCCGCGGGCGAGCGATCGCCGTCGGGCGCGCTCGCGCTGCTCGCGGCCGGTCCCACCGCCGAGGAGCGCGCACAGGGCTTCACCAGCGAGGTTCCGCCGGATGCCGAGCCTATCGTGCTGACCTCTCGTGCCTCGGACATGACGGTCAGGTTGGGCACCGACGTGACCCAACTGTCCACGATGGCCGTCGACCAGATCGTGTGCACCGCGGTCAATGCCACGGCCCAGGACCAGCCCACCAGACGCCTCGAAGTCACCCTCGTGGGGCGCGGGCGGACCCGGGCTCCGCAGACCTGCCCGCTTTTCCACTGACGCCGCGAACCGGCGCGACATCGGCCGGGATCGGGTTCCGTTCGAGCACGGCGTCCTGCCGAGAACGGGCGATTTCGCGCGAAATCGCCAAAACCGAACCGGGGCGTGCATCCTCACGCAGCGCCTTGGGGCCGCCGCTCATCAGTGGCACCACGCGATGATCGTGCTGCACCGATAGATGAATCCGTTGATTTCCAACGGATTCATCGGATACGCCACCCCGCTTCCCGGTCGTTTCGACCTGCTCGAATCGGATCTGCGATCACCGGCGAACCGCAGTACGGTCCTAGCCGCCGCATAGGGCATCGCTGCACGCCACGACGCGCCCCTACCGGCAGGCGGCCGAAGTCCCGCACAGACCGACCAGCAACACCGGTTGTCGGAGAACCGTCGCCGGTGCGAGTCGGCCCGGCGTCCGGCTGCCGTGGGGGAACTCGGAAGGAGACCACCATGCGTCTCGCCTCGTTCCTCCCCGCCCGGCTCGGCTTCGGCACCGCGCCGCTGGGCAACATGTTCCGCGCCGTCCCGGACGACGAGGCCAGCGCGACTCTGGACGCCGCCTGGGACCAGGGAATTCGCTATTACGACACGGCCCCGTTCTACGGCGCGGGGCTGGCCGAGTTCCGGCTCGGCGGGCTGCTTTCCCGGCAGCCCAGGGACTCGTTCGTGCTGTCCACGAAGGTCGGACGGCTCGTCCTCGACGAAGTGGAAAGCGGTGCGCGTGAGTTCGGCGAGAAAGGTGGGCTGTTCGAGCACGGTCGCCCCAACAAGGTGGTCTACGACTACTCGGCGGACGGCACGCACCGGTCGATCGAGGACAGCCTGAAGCGGCTCGGCGTCGACCGACTGGACCTCGTCTGGGTGCACGACGTCGCCCAGGACTTCCACGGCGACGCCTGGTTGCAGACCTTCGACACCGCGCGCACCGGTGCCTTCCGAGCGTTGCGGAAGCTCACCGATGAAGGCGTCATCAAGGCGTGGGGCATCGGCACCAACCGCGTCGAACCGATCGAACTGACCCTGGCCCTGGACGAGCCGCGTCCCGGCGGGTTCCTGCTGGCGGGTCGTTACACGCTGCTGGACCACGAACGCGCTCTCCAGCGGCTGCTACCGACCGCAGTTGAGCAGGGCGTGGGCATGGTCGTCGGCGGGGCCCTGCAGCTCGGGCGTGCTCGCGGGCGGCACCCACTTCGAGTACCAGCCCGCCTCGCCCGAGGTGCTCGTCGGTCCGTCGGCTCCGCTGCCGGGCGGGGCCTGAGCATCGCCACCATCGCCGCGAGAAGTCTGGAGAAGATCAACCGCGACGGCCTCGAAGCCCTGCACAAGAGGTTCACCACCTGAAATGCCGAATGCAGAGGTGATCGTGATGATCAGCAATCCGTTGGAACACCTCGCGGATGTCCCGGAGATCACCATCGGCTTCCAGCGACCGGACGGCTCCACGGGGTCAACCCCGATCTGGGTCGTGCACGTCGGGGATGACCTGTTCGTGCGCTCGATGAACGGGCCGCACGGCGGGTGGTACCGGCGGCTGGTCGCCCGCCCGGACGCGGAGGTCCGCGACAAGGGACACCGCCACCCGGTGCACGCCGAACCGGTTCGGGACACCACCACGCTGGCGGAAGTAACCCGTGCTTACGGGGCGAAGTACGAGGGCAGCCCGTACGTGCGAGCGTTGCTGGACGAGAACGCGGAGGCCGCGACGCTGCGCCTCGTTCCTCGCTAGGCACTGCCAGCGCGTGCCGTCGAGTCCGAACAGGACGGCGATCTCGCGGTGGAGATCGCCGCCGGGTACCCGCGCCACCGGAAGCCGGGTGCGAGATCGGCCCGGACGAGGTGCTCGCGGCCCGGTCACCTGGCCGGTCGGTGCAGGGCCAGGTCCGGTTCGCTGAAGCGCGCGGACACCAGGCTGGCCTGGTGCCAGTGCGGGTAGATCAGGTCGGGGGCGCTCAGCTCGTCGAGTCGGTCGATGTCCGACGCCGTCAGGCGGACGTCGGCCGCGCCGAGGTTGTCGGCCAACTGCTCGTCCTTGCGCGCGCCGATGATCACGGCGGTCACGCCGGGCTTGGCCAGCAGGTATGCCAGCGAGATCTGCGCGGGCGAGACGTCGTGCGTGGCGGCGATGTCGACGACGGCCTCGATGGTGTCGTAGAGCTTTTCCTCGTCCCGCACCGGCGGCTCGTTCCATTCGGTGAGACGTCGACCTTCGCCCGCCTGCTGCCCGCGCCGGTACTTGCCGGAGAGCAGCCCGCCAGCCAGCGGGCTCCACACCAGGATGCCGAGGCCTTGGTCCAGGGAGAGCGGCACGAGCTCGTACTCGGCGTCGCGCGACTCCAGCGAGTAGTAGATCTGGTTGCTCACGAAGCGCTGGTAACCGTGCAGGTCGGCGACGGCGAGCGCCTTCATCAGCTGCCAGCCGGTGTAGTTCGAGACGCCCAGGTAGCGGACCTTGCCTGCGTGCACGAGGGTGTCGAGCGTTTCCAGGGTCTCGTCGAGCGGGGTCAGCCCGTCCCACTGGTGCACGTGGTAGATGTCCAGGTAGTCGGTGCCCAGGCGGCGCAGGCTGCCCTCGACCTGCGCCAGGATGTGGTGGCGGGACAGGCCCTCGTCGTTGGGTCCGCCGCCCATCGGCAGGCGGACCTTGGAGGAGATCAGCACCTGGTCGCGCGCGCCCGCGATGGCCTTGCCGAGGATCTCCTCCGCGGCACCGGCCGAGTACATGTTGGCGGTGTCGATCAGGTTCACGCCCGCGTCGAGGCACATGCCGATCTGCCGCTTGGCGCCCGCCACATCGGTGCTGCCGAAGGTGCCGAAGATGTCCTTGCCGCCGAAGGTCATGGTGCCCAAGGCGAGCGCTGAAACATACAGGCCGGACCGTCCTAGCTGCCTGTATTCCATGGTGGTCCCTCCAATCGTGCCGGAGAACCGGTGTAGTGCACGACTACCCCGTACCGAGGGCATGCCAACCACCGACAGCGCAGCGCATTGGCGGATTTCCCGACGAGATGTGCGGCACCGCGACCGAATGGTCCTTTCGTTCGATGTTTCGCCGACCTATCGGCCAATGTTCGCTGGCCTATCGGTCGATGTTCGCCAGAACACGCCTGGCTAATGTCGCTGTCATGACAAAGCGCATGTGAGCCGACGCAGTCGGCATCGGCACCAACAGCCTGTCGCCACGCAACGCGTGCGCCGGTGAATGTAATGAACTTGTTCGGATCCAGTCATGAATCGCTACGTCCGCTGACTGGTCAACCATTCGCCTAGAGAATCGGCACCTGTGCTGCGGAAGGTGAATACTGTGCGCGATGCCCCCACCGTCGTCCTACCGGCAGTCCGTAAACGCAAGATTCGACGGCGCGTTCTGTGGGCCGGAGTGTCCACAATGTCCGGACTGCTCTTGGCCGCGCTGTGCGCTTTCTCCACCGGGTACCTGATCTGGCAGGTTCCGGATCCGCAGGTGGTCGCCAACAGCACCCAGCAGTCGATCGTGCTGAAGTACTCCGACGGCTCCGAGATGACCAGGATCGTTCCGGAGACCGGGAACCGGATCATGATCCGCGATCTGAACGAGGTTTCCGAGCCGATGCGGCAGGCCACCCTCGCCGCCGAGGACGCCTCCTTCTACCGCAACAGCGGATTCGACTTCTTCGGGATCCTGCGCGCCGTCTACGCCCAGCTCACCGGCAGTCCAGGGGGTGGCTCCACGCTGACCCAGCAGTACATCAAGCTGGCCACCGGCAATGACGAGCACACGTACTTCCGGAAGTTCAAGGAGATCGTGCTTGCGGTCAAGATGACCAACGAGCATCCCAAGGACGAGATTCTCAAGGCGTACCTCAACACCGCTTACTACGGTCGCGGGGCCTGGGGGATCCATGCCGCGGCCAACGCCTATTTCGGCAAGTTGCCCCGCGACCTGGACGCGTCCGAAGCGGCCTTGCTGGCGGGCGTGGTGCAGAAACCCAACGAGAACGATCCGCGGGTGAACGAGATCGGCGCCAGTCGGCGCTGGACGTACGTGGCCGACCAGATGCTGAACAACCAGATGGTCGACGCCCAGCAGCGCGCACTCATGAAGGTGCCGGTGACGCGGGAGCGGTTCGCCTGGCGCGGTGAGGAGATGTCCGGCCCGCTGTTCCACATCCGCGAACGGGTGCTGCAGGAACTCGAAGACGCCGGTATCACCACCCAGCAGTTGCACCAACTGGGCGGCACGATCATCACGACCATCGATCGCGGCGCGCAACGCGCCGCGGAGGACGCGGTCGCCGAAGTGACCGGGGACCAGCCGCAGAATCTCCGGACCGCGCTGGTGGCGGTCGAACCGGACACCGGTGCCGTCCGCGCCTACCACAGCGGCGACCGGCAGATCGGCGGCTTCGACTGGGCCGAGGCAGCGCAGCCACCCGGCCCGGCGATCGCTCCGTTCGTCGTCGCCGCCGGACTGATGCAGGGACACGGCATCGGCGAGGTCTACGACGGCAGTTCACCGCAGGTGATCGAGGGAGCCACCTACCGCAACGCCGCCCCGGGCTGTCCGGACATGGCGAAGTGCAGCGTCCGGACCGCGATGGCCGGGTCCGCCTCGACGGCTTTCGTGAACATGGCGTTGCAGTTCGGCCCCGACAAGGTGCGCGACGCCGCGCTGCGAGCCGGTGTTGCCCCTGAAGTCAACGGCGAGCCTTCGATGCAGCGCGCGGACGGCGTGGTCGAGCCGCGCATCGCGATGGGCGACTACCCGGTGAGCACGGCGGATATCGCCAGCGGATACGCGACGCTCGCCGCCGACGGTGTCCGGCACGAGGCGCACTTCGTCCAAAAGGTGTTGAGCAGCAGCGGGAACGAGCTGTTCAGCTTCGACTCGGAGCCGCACAGCGCGTTCTCCGAAAATCCCGCGGTGAGCAAGAACATCGCCGGGAACGTCACGGAGGCCATGCTCTCGGGCCAGCGGACCGCTGCTCCCGCCTGGGGCAGCAGGGAGCACACGGTCGCGGGGGTGCGCGGCATCGCCCAGTTCAACGGCTCCCCGGACAAGGCCATGACGGTGTGGACGGCGGGCTACACGCCGCAGATCGCCATGGCGGTGTCGATCAGCGCCAGTGACGACAAGAACCAACCGGTGCCGGTGCTGGGATCGGATGGCTCGATGCTCAGCGATGCGTTTCCGAGCGCGATCGGGCGGCAGTTCATGACCGCATACCTGGCCGACAAGCCGATCGAGCAGTTCACCGCCTTCAAACCCATCGGGCGCTACCAAGATCCGGGCACACCACTACCACCGACAGGTAGCACCCAGGCGCCAACCGGCATGATCCCAGCACGCCCCGGCCAACGCTGACCTCGGTGCCGGGTGGTCGAGAGCGCGCAAGCGTCCCAACCCATCGGTGTCCGGATGGGAGTCGCTTTCACCTGGAACAACCGGGCAAGAGCACCAATCACCCAGCAATCGTCCACTCGGTCACGACCGTGCGCTGCCGCTCAGCCACCGCGCGTCGCCAGCCGCGCACGTAGGCGACGACCGCGTCCGGTCCGCCATCCGGCGAAAGATCAGTCGCGCATTCCAACATCGATACCCGATGAGCGCCGCTGCCCACTGCCTACGAGTTGCCGACCGTTTCGCCGAAAGCCTCGTGCAGGATGCGCTGCACGGTGTCGTCCAGCGTCGCGGCCTGTGCGATGACGCGCTCGTCGGCGAAACCGAGCCGGTCCGCCGGGCGGTACCACGCGCGCATCTCGTCGGCGCCGAACTCGCTGGCTTGAGGCCGGGTTCGGTGGCGGCGCAGCGTTCTCTGGGGGAAGAAGATCTGTTGTGTGACGTTGCGGGTCGACGTCTCGTCGACTCGTTGACCTGGCTTCTCAAGGGGTGTGGTTCTGTGGCTGATCGTTGCAGGTGGCGACAGAGCGTGAGGAGAGAAGTTGAGGGCGTTTCCGGTAAAGGTGCCGTCCGGTGCGCGGTACTGGACGGTGATCGATAGTGATCTTCAGGTCGTGCCGGTCGCGGACCAGTGGTTGCGTCATCTGCGGTTCGGCCGGTCGAGGGCCGAGCTGACGACCAAGGCCTACGCCGAGGGCGTGGCCCTGTACTTCGCGTGGTGCGACCGGACCGGACGGGACTGGCCGAAGGCGCCTCGAGATCTCGGCTTGTTCATCGTCTGGCTGCAACACACGCCGAGCTCGGGGAACGTCGTGCTCGGTCCGGGCGCGAAGCCGGTCCGTCAGGAACGCCAGGTCAACAAGGTCCTGACGGCGGTTCGGGGCTTGTTGACCTTCGCGGTCTCGATTGCCGAGGCACCAGCTGCTGTGCTGGGGCAGTTGTACGAGATCGCCGACGCGCGTGACTTGCCGATCGCAGCACGGGGCGAGGACACCAAGCTCGCTGTTCGCCTCGGAGTCCAGCACCGGCTGCACGAGCCGGAGACGCAGGTGGATCGGGCCACCGACGAGGAGATCGTCGCGCTCTTCAAGGCCTGCCGTAACGCGCGCGACCGCCTCGTCGTGCTGTTGCTGTCCCGCGTGGGGCTGCGGCGAGGTCAGGCCGCGGGGCTTCTTCGGCGGGACTGCCATCTGTTGATGGACTCGCGGGCGCTGGGCTGCCGGGAGGGCGGCGCTCACCTGCACGTCGTGCGTCGGCAGAACTCGAACGGGGCCTGGTCGAAGTCCCGCCTGTCCTGGGTCCAACCGGTGGATTTCCTGGTTGTGCAGGCATTCGACCAGTATTTCGACGAGCGCTACGCGCGGTTGGGAGCGGGCGGCAGCGACTTCCTGCTGGTCAATCTCTACCGAGAGCCGCTGGGCATGCCGATGTCACCCGGTGCGATCAACGAGCTGTTCTCCGACCTCGCCCGCCGAGCCGGTCTGGATCGCGCGGTCGCGCCGCACATGCTGCGACACGCCATGGCCGGCAATGCCGTCGACGCCGGCGCTTCGCTGGACGAACTGCAGGCACTGCTTGGCCAGCGCAACCCGAACTCGGTCCTGCCGTACCTGCACCCGTCACGAGACCGGCTACGGGACGCGGTCACTCGGGTGCCCTCGCCGCGGGAACTGCTCGAGGACGGCACCCGTTGATGGGCGTCGCAGTACTGACATCCGGGGACGAGACCAGGGATTCGAGGGTCACGGAGCTCGCCGAGGCGCTGGACCCCGATTTCCTGGCGTTGCTGCGGTGGGACTGGAACCTGAAGGTCGCGTTCTTCCCCGCTGACCACGTGGTGCTGGGTTCGCCGCTCTGCAAGGTTGTCCAATGTGGCAAGCGGGCCACCCACAGCAGTGGCCTGTGCACCGTGTGCCGCCGTTACTGGCGAGAGCACGGCGCCGACGGGGACTTCGACTCGTTCCTGCAGCAGACCCCACGATGGCAGCGCAACATCGGCATCAGCGCCTGCCTGGTGGCCGACTGCCCGCGGCCCTGGACCTCGAAGAAGTCGGGTCTGTGTATGACCCACCGCAATCAGCGGGCCACGATGAAGCTGTCCCTGGACGCTTTCCTGGCCGACCCGCGTGTCTGCCCGCTCCGGGGATACGGATTCTGCGCGGTGGCCGCCTGTTACCGCGCACGCACCGGGCCGATCGTGCTCTACTGCCATGCCCACGGGATGCGGTGGCGCACACGGACCCGCGGAACAACCGACGCGCCGGACGAGACGGTCTGGCGCCAGACCGAACCGGCGATTGCCGTGAGCGGGGAGGTGAGCCTGCGGGGCCTGAGCGAGTACGCGGTCGCTGAGGTGCTCTACGCGCTCCAGGAGCGTACGGCTCAGGGCGTCAAGACGTCGGCTGAGCTGCTGCGTCCCCTGGTCGACCATCTCCGCGCGCGTGGGTTGCGCTCGGTGGACGAGGTCGACCCGGACGCGGTGGGGTCCCATACCTACACCCTCGCCCAGGTGTTCAGGACGTGCTTGCGCCGGCGGGCGGCCACACCGGAAACCGAGCGGCGCAAGGACACGTGGGACTTGACCGTGTTCGGCCGCCCCGGGCAACTGCACTTCGAGAAGATCCAGCAGCCGGCCTTCAAAGAAGCCCTGAAGATCTGGGCCTACGACGATCTCCCACGTCGCCGCGGCAAGGGCTCCCGGACCACGACGCAGGGCCAGATCAACGCCATGGTGCTGCTGCTGGAAAGCCTGCGGCTGCAGCGAGCGGACCGCGGGAACGTGCTCAGCGCCCTCGGCCGGAACGACATCCTCGCCTTCTGCAATCGACTCGCGTTCCTGGTCGCTGACGGCAAGATCAGCTCGTACCGCCATGTCAGGATCTGCCGCAGCGTGAGAAAGGTCCTGCAGCGGTGCCGGACGCTGGGCCTCACCAAGAGCGGGCAGCCCCTGGAAGGACTGCCGCCGGACTTCGCCCTGGACAAGGAAGACCTTCCCGACGAGCCCGAGGACACCGAAGCCGGGCGGGACCTGCCGGACGACGTGATGACGACGTTGTGCGACAACCTGGACCTGCTGGAGTCCATGAGCTCGCGCGAGATCCGCGTCGCCGTCGAACTCATGATCGACACAGGGCGGCGGCCTGACGAGATCTGCAGGTTGCCCTTCGACTGCCTGACCCAGGACCCGGACGGTTCGCACGTACTGCTCTACGACAACCACAAGAACTACCGGCTCGGTCGACGACTGCCCATCGGACAGGCCACTGCCGGAGTGATCACCAGGCAGCAGGAGCGTATCCGTGCCCGTTTCCCCGACACCCCAACCAGTGAGCTGAAGCTGCTTCCGGCACCGGCAGGCAACCCCGGCGGACGAAAGTCGATCGCGAGCGTCCAGCAACACCGCGCCTGGATCGACGCGCTTCCTGACTTCCTCGTTCCCGCCACACTGGAGATCGACGGCGCCACGGTTACAAAACAACTGCCGTTCGACAAGGCCAAGATCTTCCCCTACGCCTACCGGCACACCTACGCCCAGCGGCACGCCGATGCGGGCGTTGATCCGGATGTCCTGCGCCAGCTGATGGACCATCGCCAATTGACCACGACTCAGGCCTACTACCGAGTGCGCGACGAGCGTCGCCGAGACGCGGTCGACCGGGTCACCGCGATGCAGTTTGACCGGCACGGCAACCGAATCTGGCGAAAAGTACAGGACCTGCTGGACTCGGAACACATCCGCCGCGGGGTCGGCGAAATCTCCGTGCCCTACGGGCTCTGCACCGAGCCGAGCAACGTCGCAGCCGGCGGGACATCGTGTCCGGTCCGCTTCCGATGCGTGGGCTGCGGATTCTTCCGCACCGACGTCTCCTACCTGCCAGACCTAGAGGCATACCTGGCCGATCTTCGCCGGAGCCGCGAGCGGCTGCTCAGCACCTTCGATGCCGACGAGTGGGCCAAGACCGAAGCCACGCCCTCCGATCAGGAAATCTCGCGGGTGAAACGGCTCATCGACCGCGTCAAAGCAGACCTCGACGACCTAACCACCGAGGAGCAGGCCCAGATCCAGCACGCCGTAGCGATCGTCCGCAAAGGACGGAACACCCTGCTCGGCATGCCGACGATCCGACAGCCCCAACCGGACACCGACAGCAGGCGGAGCGAGTGAACTCTTCCATAATCGACGGGCGGCGGGCCGACTCGGCCCGCCGTCGCCAACGTGTTGTCCAGGCCATCTCAGACGCCACCCGCAGCGGTGAACCGATCAGCGTATCGGCCATCGCGCGCAGAGCCGGCGTCGACCGCAGCTTCCTCTACCGCCACAAAGACCTCCTCGCCCAGGTCCACGCAGCGGAGCTCGTGCCATCCGATGGACAAGGCGGAACATCACCAGTGACGCGGGCGTCCCTGCAGGCCGACCTGGCGAACGCCCAGGAACGCAACAACCGCCTCACCAGCAGAGTGCGGCAATTGGAAGCCCGGCTCGCGGAGACCCTCGGTAACGAGGTATGGCGAGAAACCGGTGTCGGGTCAGCAACCGACACCGACGAACTTCAACGCAAGCTCACCCGCCTCGAGCAAGCCAACATCGAGCTGACCGCCGCGCTCGACGAGCGGACCGCCGAACTGGAGGCAGCACGCGCGGCCAACCGCGAGCTCACTCGATCACTGAACCACGCGCGTGCGTCACCACGCTGACACGGATAGAGCCAGGCTGACGACCGCGACAGCCGTCAGAACCTGCCCGACGTTGGCGAGCTGCTTCTTGGGCGACACCGCTGTTCTGGCGTTGCTCCAGCCAAGTTGGCTGTTCGGTCGGCGGCTATCGGTAATGCTCGATCTTGGCGGTGAACATGGTGACATCGCCGCCTTCTCCACACCGGTAGCAGTGGAAGGTGTCGTGGATCGGCCGAACGCGAAATGCGGTTGAGCCACAGAAGGGGCAGGCACCCTGCAACTGGGTCTCGCCGAGCTGCCGCAGCGTCGTGTACTGGGCAACGACCTCGACAATCCCACGCGGCCCAGGCGGACCCGGGTAGACAGCGCAGTCACGGCCATGGGCTGCAACCTAGCGGCATGGCCCGACATTTCCGGACCGGTCAGTACTTCCAGGTGCTGCCGGTGCCGCGGTACTGCTCGACCGGGATAGGCTCGACGCCGATCCGCATCTGGTCAGTGTAGAGCGTGCTGTGGAGGTGGTCGACCTCGTGGGCGATGCGTCGGCCATCGACGACAGTGGACGGTCGGCGTCCAGCCGTTCCAACAGCATGGTGCCGGTGTCCGGGTCGTGATCGAGCAGCCGCACCGCACCGTCACCGCGCCATACCCGCAGCCCGACCGGTTCGCCGACGTTCTCGTCGTTGACCGGCTGGAACTTCAGCGCCGCCGGCACACCGTCGGCCCGGACCACCAGCAGCACGAGCGAGGCAACGCCGTGGCGGGTGGGGCCGTCCGGCCGCAACTCCCAGCGATCAAGGAACTCCGCGACCAGACTCGGCAGGTCCGCGATCCAGGCCCGCACGATCGCGTCCTGGTGTGTCGCGACCGACGCGTCGGGTACGTCGATCATCCAGTCATCGCTGGGCCGTCGCGGGAATGGCGCTGTCGATGAGGACGGCGGCGATGGCGGCGGCGGTGGGGAAGGTTTCGGCGTTGAGGGCCCGGTTGCGGGCCGAGGCGCCATCGAGCAGCAGCGCCAGTTGTTCGCCGAGTTGTTCGGGGTCGGTGGCGCCTGCTTCGCGGGCGGTGTCGGCGAGCCGGGCAGCAACAGCTTTCTTGTAGTCGTGTGCCCGTTGGCGTGCCGGGTGTTGCGGGTCGCGGATTTCGACGGACGCCGCGATGTAGGGACACAGGGGCGTGACGTCCTCGGTCCCCTGTGTCGCGGTCGTGGGCGCCTCGAAGGCCGCGAGGAGTCGTTCGCGGGGTGTGAGGTCGGTGCGGTCGAACACGCCGGGCATGACGTCGGGATCGAATCGGCGCAGGTATTCCGCGACGAGTTCGTCCTTGCCGGCGAAGTGTTGGTAGGCCGTGCGCTTGGACACCTGGGCCACCGCGCAGAGCTGGTCCATGCCGGTGTGGTTGATGCCCTGCTCGCGGAACAGCTGTAGTGACGCGCTGAGGATGCGCTCGCGCGCGCCCCTGCCGCGGCGCCGGCCTTGGGGACCCTTCTCCAACTCCGTCATACCCCCAGTATAGCTCGTTGGGTAACGCCCGGTGTACATAGCTTGCGCTCCGGCCGACCGTCCGATACGTTAGGCACACAGATCGGTGTACATAACACCTCGTCAATTCAATTGGAGTGATCGTGGGAAAGCTCGGTGGCAAGGTCGCGGTGATCACGGGCGGATCAAGCGGTATGGCGCTGGCCGGCGCCAAGCTGTTCGTCGAAGAAGGAGCGCACGTCTTCATCACGGGCCGGCGGAAGGAAACGCTGGATGACGCCGTCGAGCAGATCGGCCGGAACGTGACCGGCGTGCTGGGCGATGCGGCCGACCTGGACGATCTGGACCGCTTGTTCGACACGGTCAAGCAGGAAAAGGGCGCGATCGACGTGCTGTGGGCCAGTGCCGGGATGGGCGAGCAGCGCAGGCTCGGCGAGATCACCGAGGAGCACTTCGATGCCGCCTTCGGGCTCAACGCGCGCGGCACGCTGTTCACGGTGCAGAAAGCACTGCCACTGTTCAACGACGGCGGCTCGATCTTCATGACCGGGTCGAACGCCTCGCTCAAGGGCTATCCGGAGTGGAGCGTGTATGCGGCGAGCAAGGCCGTGCAGCAGGCCTACGCCCGCGTGTGGCTGTCCGAGTTGAAGGACAGGCGGATCCGGGTGAACGTGCTGACCCCCGGCCAGGTCGCCACGCCCAAACAGGAGGAGCTGTTCGACGAGGCGACGAAGCAGCAGTTCGAATCCCTGATCCCGCGGGGAGAGATGGGCCGCCCCGAGGAGATCGCGACGGTCGCGTTGTTCCTCGCCTCGGACGACTCCAGCTATGTGAACGGGATGGAGCTGGCTGTCGACGGCGGCACCGCGGCGATCTGAGCGGGAAAGCCAGCGCAGTCAACCTTTTCGATCGTCAGTCAACGACGGGATACCTCATGAGCAGCATCAGCATCATCGGCACCGGAAACATGGCCCGCACCATCGGCGCGCTGGCGGTAGCGGGCGGCAACACCGTCGAGGTCATGGGCCGCGATCAGTCCAAAGCCGCCGACCTGGCCAAGGCGCTCGGCGGCAGCGCCACGGCGGGAGAGTGGGGCGCCGTCCCCGCCGGGGACATCGTCATCGTGGCCCTGTTGTACGCCAGCGTCGTTCCGGTCGTCGCCGAGTACGAAGACGCCCTCGCGGGCAAGGTCATCGTCGACATCAGCAACCCATTCAATTCCACGGCCGACGGGTTGGCTCACCGCGAGGAGACCTCGATCGCGCGGGAAGTCGCCAAGGTGGCCCCGGCCGGCGCCAGCGTGGTGAAGGCCTTCAACACCGTCTTCCGTCACGTCCTGGAGAAGGGCAGGCCCGTCGTCTTCATCGCCGGCGACGATGCGCGAGCCAAGGCGGGCGTGGAGGCGTTCATCGAGAGCCTCGGGCTGCGCCCGCTGGACGTCGGCGACCTGAAAATGGCGCACTGGCTGGAAGGAGCGGGCGTGGTCACGATGGGCCTCGCTCGCCACGGCGTGGGGAACTGGGACTTTGCCCTCGGCGTCACGGAACTTTCCGGCTGAGCCGCAGCACCACCGAAAGGAGAGGATTCTCGCGATGAAGCTTGGCTTCGCACTTCCCATCGTCGGTCCCGCGATCAGCAGCGCCGCCGGCCTGAGCGAGTTCTGCCGAGGACTCGAAGACCTCGGTTACGACACGCTCTGGGTCGGCGATCGCCTGGTCACGCCGGTCCAGATGGAAAGCATCTATCCGGGCAAGGAGCAGCCGTACCCGCCGCAGATGACCCGTTACCTCGATCCGATTCTGCTGTGGACCGTCGCCGCGACCGCGACCAGCCGTGTGCGGCTGAACGCCAGCACTCTCAGCACCTTCTACTACGAGCCGCCGCACCTGGCCCGCCTGCTGACCACGCTCGACGTGCTCAGCGACGGCCGCCTCGACGTCGGCGTGGGACTGGGGTGGATGAAGGAAGAGCACGACATCTCCCGCAGTGGGGACTGGCACCGGCGCGGCAGGATGCTCGATGACCTGCTGGCGTTCCTGCAAGCATGGTGGACGACCACCCCGGTCTCCTGGGACAGCGAGTTCTTCTCCCTGCCGCCGGTCCACGCCGACCTGCGCCCGGTCCAGCCGGGCGGACCGCCCATCTGGATCGGCGGTGCCAGCGAGGCCGCGATGCGCCGCGTCGGCCGCAGCGCCACCGGTTGGCTCGGGTTCGAAGGGCTGCCCGACGAGGTCGCCGACCACTTGTGGTCGATCGCCCGCAGTGCCGCACAGGATGCGGGCCGCGATCCCGACGCGCTGAAGACGGCCACCCGAATCAACCTGGAACCGGACCTGTCCATCGACACGCTTGCCGACAACCTCAAGCGCTACGCGGAGTCCGGTGTGGACGAAGCGTTCGTCGACGCCTTCGCGGTGTTCCCCAGCCTCGACCAGACGCTCGACTTCGCCGGCCGGCTGATCGAGCGCACCGGCCGGTTGTGACCAGGCTCGTCGATCATCGAGACTCAGCCGGCTTGCCGAACCGAGGGCAACGACTCCACACCGCACGCAGGTGGCTTTCGTAGTCGAGCAGCGAAGTTCCGGACAGGACGTCGACGAACATCCCGTCGCGTTCCACATACCGGGCGAGCAGTATCTGCACGTCGTAGACGGCGATGCCGGCATGGTCGAGCCGATCTTGCAGCACGTTCGCGATGGCCAGCAGCAGCGGCAACTGGATGTTGCGCTTGCTGGCCGCGCCCCACGAGGTCCGCAGCTCCACGTAGCGCTGGAACGACTCGAAGTCGAGTTCGCCGTCATTCTCGAAGTCGTGGCCGTTTCCCCACCGGCAACCGCTCGAATCGAACGCCCAGTGCCACACCTGTTGTGCTGGAAAGACTTTGCTACGCTCAGCGGCGAGCTGCACAAAGTAACCGGCACCCGGTCACGCAACTGCCTCGTTGCCCCAGAGAAGGATGGTCTCGTCCAAGCCCACGTCGAAGAAGTAGAACTCGGTGTTGCCGAGGTGATCGTGGCGCAATCGGTCGAGCATGTCGGCGTACCGCTCGGCGTGCATGATGCCTTCCAGGATCACGTTCCACCCGCGGTCGAGCGCGAATCTCGTCACCTGGGAGATCAGATCGATGTTGGCCCCGCGAGGCCTGTCGTGTTCCTTGAGCACGATTCGACGAAATTAGAGAGTGCGCGGATTGGTTTGCGTGGCGGTGCGGGTAGCGGAACCTCAGAGGCCTTCTCGTCTCCGGGATCCCCGACTCATGTATGTCCGATACACCACGTCGGGGCTGTCCTCGCGAGAAGACCTCTGAGAACCCGCGGCGGTGCGAGTTGCGAACGTGGGAGGAAGCGGCTCACGCCGCTTGCCTGACGGCCACCCCCGGCTACACCCAATCCGCGCGAGCTCTTAGTCCTGCTCGATGAGGGCGACGCTGCGGCCGAGATGATCGCGCAGCCGCCGAGCCGTCGACGACTTGCCCGATCCCGAGGGGCCGCGGAGCACGACCAGCCGCGTGCCCTCGGTTCCCACCGGCACCATCGCCGCAGACGCCGAATTCCCTTCACCGTTCACAGGCGCACCTCATCGGTCCGTCAACCGCGTCAACAACCCGCGCACCTGGAGATCGTCAATGGATCGGGAAATCTTGAGCGTGGTCGCCGTTCGGGATCACAGATCATCAGGTGATGGCATCGGGGGCGCGAGACGCTGCTCTTGCACTTCGGTTTCGATGCGCGCTCGGTGCGCAGCCGGATGCCAGATCTCCTCGAACGGTCCCAAGACGCCACCGCCGCGTCGCCGCCGAGCGCGGAACGCGAGCAATGGCAAACCGATCAAGACCACCCCGAAGATGGCCAAGACCACGAGCGGTGCCACGAGATCGCCCATGCGATCAATCTACGCATTTCGCGACGTTCCCGGCGAGTGATGCTCGGCGTTCGCCGACCTACCTCATCGGTCGAAGTACGCGCCGGGCCCTCGCTGCTGGCTCGGACCTCCGGAAACGCCGCACCGGGTGTCCCTCCCGGCTGGGAGTGGCACACCCGGTGTGGCGTCGATCGGTCAGACGTCGGAATCAACCCCTGGGGTCGAACGGGATGTCCTGCGGCTTGGCGTTTTCGAGGTTGCCCTCGAAACTTCCGTCCTTGATTCCCAGGCTGGCCTTGCCGAAGTCGGCCGACGTCAGCTTGTCGCGGATGCCGGAGGGGAAGCTGTCCCAGCTGACCAGCGTCGGGTACTGCCAGGCCCCCTTGTGGTTCTCCGGCTGCTCGTCCCCGCTCGCGAAGCGGAAGGCGTGCGTGCCGGGCTCGTCCTTGTGGTAGACGATCTTGGCGTGGCTTCCCTCCCAGGCGACCTCCGAGGCGGGTTTGGTGTCGTAATCGCCGTGCGCTGACGCCGACACGTACTTGGCTTCATCGTTGTGCACCCACACGATGACGTGCTCGATGTCGTGCCGGTGCCCGCCGAACGCGCCGCTGCCGTGGACGACCTGGTCCTTTTCGAAGTACAGGTCGTACATGTACGCGCACCAGCCGTTGTTGCACTTACCACGTGCGTACGAGTTGGTGTTGTCGAGATCGGACGCATCGCGGCAGTTCCCGTTCACATCGCCAGCGAGGTCCAAACCCGGGGCCACCGTCCCGTCTGATCCGATGGCGGGAGTGGGATAGCAACCGTCCCCGTCGTAGTCGAAAGCCGGTTGCCATTTGGCGTCGGGCTCGGAAGCGCTGGAAGGCAGTGCTTTGGGAGGGTCCGCGAAGGCGGCGGCCGGAGGCATTCCGAGGACCAGCAGGGCGGCACCGATCAGGGAGCCGATGACGAACGACGGCTTTCCGGGGCGGCCGTGCCTGCCAGCTCGGCGGCCCCGGTTTCCGTCCCAACTGCGGGACATGCTGTGCTCCTTGCGTCGTCGACTGCATGACGGCGACGACGCTATGCACCAGCATCGTTCCCAACATCATCTAAAAGTCCGAGTCCCATTGCCCGAAGGGCCGATTCCCGAAACGTCATCCCGACCTTTCGGCCGATTGATCACGCGCTCAGCACCGCGATTCGCGGGAGAAAAGGCCTGGCAGATCGCCTCTGTCGCGCATCCTGTGATCCGTGCTCGGTAAGAATTCCCCCGGGGGTCAGGTTCTTGCGCCCCCGCAGCGCACGGATCTCTGCGCCGGTACTTCTTCATCGCCGCCTGCGGAACCGCCGCTTTCGCGGGCGAGGTGTTCGGCAATGCGGTCTTCGAATTCCGGCCACATCCGGCGCATTCACGCCCCGCGCTCTTCGAAACGACCGAGCGCACCTTCAACGCGGTCATCGACGTCGGGTCGACGACCGTCCCTTCATCCGAGCATGCCGTTGCGCTTGAGGATCGATATGGCGCCGACGGTGGCGTATCCGCGCCATTCCAACGTGGCCGCGGCGGAGTGGCTGGTGAAGTCGACCGGCCAGCCCCCGTCGCGCTGCTGCTGGTCTGCGAGACGGCGTAGATCGGCAGCGATCACGTCTGGCGCGAACAGGTTTCGCGCCGGGCGGTCGGGCAAGGGCGCGAAATTCAGCGGACGCATCATTTCGTCCTCGGCGCCGCCTTCGACGTGCAAGAGCCCGTTCTCGGGGAGGTGGTCGCGGAGCCGGTCCAGCAGCTTGGGCGCCTCAGGATGGGTGTCGTATGCGGCGTCGAGGAACCCCACGGCGAAGGCGAGCACGAGAGCGTGCGGTTGGCCTTCGAGCTCGCGGATCGCGGACAGGCAGTACTCGGTGGCGCGGGCGAGCCACGGGTGGGAGGCCACGTCCGGATCGTGGGCGGCGACGTGGTGGGCGTTCGCCGTGACGATCGCGGAGATCTGCAGCGACGATACGTTCGGGTCGGCGTCCGCCCAGAAGGGTGCGCAGCCTGCGGGGTTGGTGACAGGCAGCGCGAATGGCAGCCCGCCGTCGGGCAAGGTCACCGATGCCAGCCAGTCACAGAGCTCGACGGCTTGTGGGCTCCTGACCGGGGCGATGTCCGCGAACACCTCGAACGCGTGCAGCGCCGGTCCGGTTTGGCTCTCCGCGGACCGCAGGTCGGGTTCGAGGCCCCAGCCGAAACCGCCGTCGGGGTTGCAGTACGCCTCAAGGGCGGCGAGGGTCGCTCTGGGATCGGCCTCGCCGAGCAGGTGCTGGTAGCGGCGGCGATCGAGGAGCCGGGCGTGTGTGGCCATGAAAGCTGAAGCCATGGAAAGGTCGACGTGCATGTGCCCATCATGAGCGGGCGCCACAGCCCTGTCTTGAACAGTTCGGACATCGGCGTGCGCGACACGATGCGCCGGAATCCGCGCACACTCCTCGATGGCGCGGATATCCGCTGTCATGTCCGCGCGACGGGATCGGACCTCAGTCCGTTCGCCCGTTGAGCCGCCAAAATCGGTGGACAAAATCGACACCCACGACGATTGTCGCGGCATGCGGCAGGATGAGATCTGGGACGCCGATGCGGCCCAGCGCTATGACACACCAGGTAGCGGCATGTTCGCGCCCGAGATCTTGGGGCAGACAGTGGACCGCCTCGCGGAACTGGCCGGTGACGGACAGGCGCTTGAGTTCGCCATCGGCACCGGCCGCGTGGCCATCCCGCTCGCCGAGCGAGGAGTGCCCGTCACCGGCATCGAGCTGTCCCGTCCGATGATCGATCAGCTGCGGACGAAGGCAGATGAAACGACGATCCCCGTGGTCATCGGGGATATGGCGACCGCAACCGCGCCGGGCAGCTACTCGCTCGTCTACCTGGTCTACAACACGATCTCGAACCTGCTCACCCAAGCTGAGCAGGTCGCCTGCTTCCGCAACGCCGCCCGCCATCTGATCCCCGGTGGCCGGTTCGTGATCGAACTTGGGGTGCCCGAGCTGCGCAGGCTCCCACCGGGGCAGGACGCCTTGGTCTTCCGTGCCGAGCCCGGTTACATCGGTTTGGACACTTACGACGTCCTGCGCCAGCACCTCGTGTCACACCACTTCACGTTCGACGAGAGCAGGCAGGCCCGGCTGGACCGCAGTCCGCACCGCTACATCTGGCCAGCAGAACTCGACCTCATGGCCCAGCTGGCCGGGTTCGAAATGGAGACCAGGCACGCGGACTGGACCGGAGCCGAATTCACCGCCGAATCAAGCTCCCACATCTCCGTCTACCGCATCCCACGAAGCCGCTAACAGCACCGGAAACGGGGTGAAGGGCACCTTCTACCAAGTAACTTGGCGAAAGGTGCCCTTCACCCCTCGCCGGATCGGGGCGAAATGGTGCGGCGGTGGTTTTGGCGGAGCTGGTAGCGTTCCTGGTGTGCAGCGTGCTGGTCTGACTACGACGCCGGAGGATGTCCCGGCGCGCTGATCGTTGTCTTGGAAGCCCCGGGCGAGTGCCCGGGGTTTCGTCGTGTGGTCACTCGCCTCAACATCCGCGAGGAGACCCGATGCATGATCACCGCAAGCTCGGCCGCGAGCTGGGCCTGTTCGACACCGACCCGTTGATCGGCGCTGGCCTGCCGTACTGGTTGCCCGACGGTGCCGTCGTGCGGCACACCCTGGAGGAGTACATCCGGGGCGCCGAGCGCCGGGCCGGTTACCGGCACGTGTGCTCACCGGTGCTGGGCAAGCGGGAACTGTACGAGATCTCCGGGCACTGGTCGCACTACAGCGACGACATGTTCCCGCCGATGGATCTCGGCGGTGAGCAGTTCGTGCTGCGACCGAGCCTGTGCCCGCACCACGCGCTGATCTACCGGTCCAGGTCGCACAGCTACCGCGAACTGCCGCTGCGGATGGCCGAGCTGGGCGACATGTACCGATCGGAACTCTCCGGTGTGCTGGGCGGTTTGACCAGAGTCCGCGCCATCCACCTCAACGACGCGCACATCTTCTGCACCCTGGAGCAGGTCGCCGACGAGGCCCAGGCGGCGCTGGAGATGATCCGCCAGGCGTACGCCGCGATGGGCATCCGGCCGGTCCGCTACCGGCTTTCCCTGGCCGGTGCGGGCGGGAAGTACGTTGCCGCGCCAGAGATGTGGCAGCGGGCCGCGGCGTTGCTGACCGAAGTCCTGGAGCGTTCGGGACTGGCGTACGAGGCGGTCGAGGGCGAGGCGGCGTTCTACGGGCCGAAGATCGACGTGCAGATCGCGGACAGCGCCGGTCGCGAGGCGACCCTGTCCACCGTGCAGGTCGACTTCCACCAGCCGGAGCAGTTCGGGCTGCACTACATCGGCGCGGACGGCGCCAAGCACCGGCCGGTCATGGTCCACCGCAGCATCATCGGCAGCGTGGAAAGGGCGGTGGCGCACCTCATCGAGTTGCACGGCGGCGCCTTTCCGGCCTGGCTCGCGCCGACCCAGCTGGTGGTGCTGCCGATCTCCGACGCGGAACTGCCGCACGCCGCTGACCTGGTGCGGCGGTGCGCCGAACTGGGGCTGCGGGCGGAGCTCGCCGGGCCGGAGGACGGCAGCCTGGGCGCCCGCATCAGGGCAGCCCGGCTCGTCCCGTACCAGGCGGTGATCGGTGCGAAAGAGGTTGTCAACGACCAGGTTTCGCTGCGCCTGCGCGATGGTCGCCGGTTGGCCGCCCAGTCGGCGGCGGAAGTCGTGGCGCGCATCGCCGCACTGGTCGACGCGCACCGCACCGATCTGTGGGAATAGGCGCGACGGTTTGGGCTCGTGAGTGGTTGTTCCGGTGCGAACCAGGATTCCTCACTCACGAGCACTGACCGGCTCCAGAGGCGAGATGGCTGTGGAACGTGTGTGGCGGTAGATGACCGAGGTCTTGAAGCCGGTGACTTCCTTGCGCTTGCTGAGCCGGTCGACGAGGAAGGCGTGAAGTCGGTCGAGGTCCTGCACCGCCACCTGGAGCAGGAAGTCATCGCTTCCGGCCAGCACGAAGACCGACAGCACCTCGGGCAGGGCGGCCACGAAGTCCTGGAAGGAATCGATCACCTGCCGGTGCAGGGGCCGCACCTGCACCGAGATCAGCGCTTGCACGCTTCGGTTCAGCGCAGCCAGCGAGACTTCTCCGTGGTAGCCGCGAATCACGTTGCGCCGTTCGAGGGACCGGACGCGCTCCAGCGCCGTTGAGGGGGCGACACCGAGTCGGCGGGCGAGTTCGCGGTTGGTCTGCCGCGCATCGCTCTGGAGCTCGGCCAGGATCGCCGAATCAAGTTCATCCATGACCCGAAATTATCACCAAGTTCCGATCATATGTTCGGCGTGAATCCATGAATCCAGTTCGTATGAATAGCATCGAGTTCAGATCTCGGTCATTTGGGCACCAGGCGATCTCCAGATCGTTCGGTGTCCAGTCCAGCTCCGGTCTGCTGATCCTCGGGAGGACACGTGAACGCGACCAGCGAACATCCAGAGCTTGAGCACGAGGAAGTAGTGGTGCGCCGCGGCCAGCGCAGCGGGTTACCGATCATCGTGGCTGTCCACTCGACGGCCCGAGGACGGGCCATCGGCGGATGTCGGTTCTGGCAGTACCCGCACTGGACCGACGGTCTCGCCGACGCGCTACGCCTGTCGGCAGGCATGACCGACAAGTGCGCCGCCGCCGGAGTGCGGCACGGGGGCGGCAAGACCGTGGTCGCACTCCCTCCTGGGCAGGTCCTCGATCCGACGGGGCGGCGGGATGCTCTACACGACGTCGGAGACGTCATCGACAGCCTGCACGGTCGCTACGCAACCGGGCCGGACGTGGGAACCACACCCGATGACATGGCCGCCATCGGTGAGCGCACCACGAACGTGTTCTGCAAGCCCCGCGAACTCGGCGGCAGCGGTGACTCCTCCCCGCACACCGCCGTGGGAGTCATGGCGGCGCTGCGCGCCCTTTGCACCCATCTCGACGGGCGGGCCGCACTCGACGGCCGCCGCATCGGCCTCGTGGGACTCGGCCACGTCGGCACCCTCCTGGCCCGCGAACTCGCGGCGGCCGGTGCCAGGCTGATCGTCGCCGACACCAATGCCGCCCGGCGGGAAGTCGCCGATGTCCTGCGGGCCCAGCGCACAACCCTGGAGCTGAAGTGCGCGGGTGTGGGCGCCGCGCTGTCCCGGCGATCCGTCGAACCGTCCACGCTCTCACTGCTCGGACTCCTCCGACACCTCGCCGATGTGGAACGGCGCTGGTTCCGGTGCGTGCTGGCCGGGCAGGACGCGCGGCCCCTCTTCTCCTCCGAGGACGACCCCGATGGGGATTTCGACGGTGCGGTCGCCGATCCCGTGGTCGTCGCGACTGCGTGGGAAGCCTGGCGTGGTGAAGTGGCGTTCGCCGAGCACTTCGTCGCCGATGCACCCCACCTCGACGTCGAAGGGGCCGACTCGTGGCGCGGCAAGGTGTCGCTGCGTTGGGTGCTCGTCCACCTGATCGAGGAGTACGCCCGCCACAACGGCCACGCCGACCTCCTCCGCGAACGAATCGACGGAGCAATCGGCGTGTGACACCCGAGCCGCCACAACCACCCAGGAGGCGGCGCTCATCCCTTCCCCCAAAGCAGGGCAGCGACAACGGCGGCCTTCACGACTACCCCAACCGCGAGTGGGCCGGTCTGGTCGGCGACTTTCTATGCCATGCGCTGGCGCACCTACCTGTCCACTCTGGAACACACCCTCGCTACCGGCGAACCACCGTCCACCATCGACTGGTTCGCGCTGGAGAACACGTGGAACACCAAGCGAAACGACTGCCCGACGACGCCCGTCGGCGACCCGTACACGCTCGCGGTCAAGGCCAGGAACGCCCTGCCGCCAATGGGCTGAGCGCCTGATCGTCGATACCTGCCGAACGTCACCTCGCCGAACGCCGGCCTGCGCGCCGTGCTGTCAGAGCCGCTGCTCCTGTTCGATCAAGCGTTGGTTCATGTTGGCTGCCACCACTTCGGCGCGAAGGATCGAAGGAAAAAGACCGTCCGGTGGCCCGCAACTCGTCCGACTCCAGTCTTAGTTGACGACGACGGGTCAGCAAGTCGTGACGAATCCTGTGATGCAGGCCGACGCCGTTGTCCATCTCGGCGAATTTCCCACTCGGCGACTACTCGACGTTGTGACGACAACATGCAGACCAACTACGTGTTGCGGGTGCGGTGTCGGACGATGACAGGAAGAGGACAGCCCGTGCCGGGAGCGGCCGCACGCCGACAGGATCCGGTGGCATGAAACGAATACGTATGGTGACGTTTGCAGTCTCCGGCACCCTGCTGGTCGGCGTGGCGGTCGCTGTGCCGGTCTTCGCCGCCCCCGGCTCCGCACTGGAGGCCGCCTCGGGCGCCCAGGCTTGTGACTACCCGGCGCAGGTGCTGGACCTGAGCAGCTGGAAGATCCAGCTGCCGATCGGTGCTGAGGAGAGCCCGGACGAGGTCGAGCAGCCGCAACTGGACACCTACCAGGTGGATCCGTGGTTCACGGCGGCCCCCGGGTGCGACGGCGTGGTGTTCCGGTCCGCGGTCAACGGGGTGACCACCGGCGGTTCCAACTACCCGCGTTCGGAACTGCGGGAGATGAACGGCTCAGAGGAAGCGTCGTGGGCGGCCACTGACGGGACCCATGTCATGACCATCGACCAGACGGTCACGCACCTGCCCAACGACAAGCAGCACATGGTCGTCGGCCAGATCCACGGCGGCGACGACGACGTGTCGGTGTTCCGGGTCGAGGGCAGCAACCTCTACGTCACCAACGGCGACGATGCCCACTACCAGCTGGTGACCGACAACTTCCAGCCGAACACCCGCTTCCAGGTGAAGTTCGTGGTGGCGGATGGGACGATCAACGCGTACTACAACGGTGGGCTGGCGGCCACGCTCGACGCCGACTTCACCACGGGCTACTTCAAGGCCGGTGCCTACACGCAGGCCAACTGCGAGAACTCCAGTCCCTGCGACGAGAGCAACTACGGCGAGGTCGTCATCCACGACGTGACCCTGGGCGAGGGCGGCAGCACCCCGCCGCCGTCGGACGCCCCCACCCCGCCCCCGCCGCCGTCCAACGACCCCAGCCCGACACCGCCGCCATCCAACGACCCCAGCCCGACACCGCCGCCGTCGGAGGATCCCGGTCCGACTCCGCCGCCAGCGGGCGGCGCGCTGAAGGTGTCGGAGGTGACCGCGAGCGACGACGATGGCAACGTGCCGGCCAACACACTCGACCAGGACCCGGCCACGCGCTGGTCGGACGAGGGTGATGGCGTGTGGATCAGCTACGACCTCGGCACGGCCAAGACGGTCAGCTCGGTGGACCTGGCCTGGCACAAGGGCGACTCCCGCGAGCAGGACTTCGAGATCCAGACCTCGATCGACGGGGACGAGTGGACCACCCAGTTCGAAGGCACGACCGGCGGAACCACACTGCGGTCGGAGAAGTACGACATCCCCGACACACAGGCCCGGTACGTTCGGATAGTCGGTGACGGCAACACCGACAACGACTGGACCAGCATCACCGAAACCGCCATCTACCCGCCGGCCTGACGGCCGGCTGATCGCGCGTTCTACGAGGGCGTGTCTCGTAGTTCGGGAAGCCGGCCGCGTCATTGCCAAGTCCTTGGCGCGCCTGGCCATTCCCGGCGACTCGTGCCGCGGTGGCTGCGGACGCCGTGGTAGCCGCCGTCCACGATCGTCACCCGATCGACCCGCCGTTTGCGGACCGGCGCGAACGCCAAGTTCGCGGAACTGGCCCGGCCGCAGACCGGGACGATCCACTCCGACCCCGACGCGGTGACCATCTGCGCGCCCACACGTGATCAACTACCTGCCCGACCAGCCGATCAGCACCCATCCCGACTTACGAGACATCGCTCAGACACGTGCGATGAGTTTGATCTCGACGAGTTGTTCCGGGAAGGCCAGCCGGGTCACGCCGAGGATCGTGCTCGCGACCTGGGGATCTTCCTGCCCGTACACCTCTCCCGTTCCCATCCTCGGAGCGCCCCCGGCACGATTCGAACCCGCGACACTCACCGAGACAGGACATCGGTGGAGATTCACGTCCGCATCCTGCGGCAGACCCGACCTCGGCCGCGCCCCGTCGTCGCACTGCATAGCCCAGTCGCACTGCATAGCCCAGTCGCACTGCATAGCCCAGTCGAACTTCTTGCGCAGTTAACGCATGGGGCTGCACTCCGTTGCCACGGCGCCATTCTGCGCCGATCTACTCGCGTTGATTGTTCAACGACTTCTCGGAGCGCATTGTGGCCACCACTTCCCCCGGACCAACCGATTCCGAAGAATTCCCCGCTACCGGCTCGCCGAGCCGCCGCCGCTTCCTCGGCCTCGCCGCCGGCGTCGCCGCCGCCCTCACCACGCTGCCGGCCGAAGCTTCGGCGGCGTCCGCGAGCGCGCCGCCGCTGCGGTTCGGCGTGATCGCAGACTGTCAGTACGCCGACAAGCCCGACGGTCCGGTGCGTCTCTACCGGCTGTCGGTCGCCAAGTTGAAGGAGGCCGTGGCCACACTGAACGAGGCCGACCTCCGCTTCTCGTTCCACCTTGGCGACATGGTCGACGAGTTCCCAGTGAGCTTCGACACCATCATGCCGATCTGGGACAAGCTGCAGATGCCGAAGTACCAGGTTCTCGGCAATCACGACTTCCAGATGCCCCGCGCCGAGCTGCTCCCGACGATGGGCATGCCCTCGTCGTACTACCAGTTCCGCCGCAACGGCTGGCGCTTCATCGTGGTCGATACCAACGACATCAGCACCTACGGAAACCCCAAGGGATCCGAAAAGTACGCCCTCGCCGAGAAGATGCGCGCCGACCTTCAGGCGGCAGGCAAGCCCAACGCCCAGACCTGGAACGGTGGCATCGGCGCCGAGCAGTTCGCCTGGATCGAGCAGATCCTTGAGCAAGCCCGCCGCGCGGGCGAGAAGGTCGTCCTCAACGCGCATCACCCGATCTATCCCGTGAACGAGCACAACGCCTACAACGACGCCCAACTCGTCGAGCTGGTGACGTCCTACGACAACGTCGTCGCCTGGTTCAACGGCCACAACCACGCCGGCAACTACGGCTTCACCGGTGGCACCCACTTCATCAACTTCAAGGGCATGGTCGACACGACAACTACGTCGTACGCGACTGTGCAGGCCCACGACGATCACCTCATGATCGAAGGTTTCGGCCGAGAGCCGAACCGCATCGCTCCGTTCGGGGCGCCGGCCTACCAGGTCTGATCCGCCAGCCCTCTGTGCAACTGCTGCCCGCCGGGATGGGCGGGGGTTGACCGCTCGTGAGATCGCCGATTACCTCGGTCACGAGCACGTCAGCATGACCCAGGACGTGTACATGAACCGGGGGCTGATCAGCAGCTCGGCAGCCGAAGCGCTGGCGAACATGCAGCTAGAGGGCTGAGGCGAAGATGGGGATAAAGTGGGGGTTGATCTTGCACTAGATCAGCCCCCACGTCGTTTACCAGCGGTTGAGCGCCCCCGGCAGGGCTACACGCAGACTGTCCCACGTCTGACCAGTGGTTTTCCAGCGGCATGCTGGTGATCGAGGGAAGCTTCCAGGTCGGCAACCCAGGTGGTGACGCCTGATGGCCGCCGCTGCGCCCCAGCCACCGACCGAGCCCGTCGTCATCGTCCGAGTCGGATTCGGTGAGCAGGGTGAGGTCTTCGGGTGTCCATGCGGTCACGAAGTCACGTCTTCCGTCCGGCTGGGTTCGGCTGCTCGGCCGTGAGGTGAAGACGAGCCGCTGACCGGCTGGTGGCTGAACCGCTCGGCACGATTGCTCGTCCGAAGCCCACCGACGCGGCCGAGTGCTCCCGTCGTGTATGCGGTGGTAGCCGGTCGTAGAGCCGCGGCAGGACGCACGCGAGCAGTTGCGTATCGCTCCCGACGTGTTCGGGGCGATGGGTATGGAGCGTTCGCGCACCGCGCCGCCCACGAGCTGCTGGCTACCGGCGGGCACGTCCGCGATGAGATTGAATTTGCATATACAAGCAAGTACTTTGGGGAGTGTGGACACGCGAGCAGGGAAACTCGAAGAACGTGGGGAAATAAGTCCATTCTGGATCGATATTGCGCAGTCCGAACTGGACGACCTGTACCACCGGCTGGACCGGACACGATGGCCGGACGAACTGCCGGGCGTCGGCTGGACCTACGGCATTCCACTGGGATACGTGAAGGAACTCGCCGCGTACTGGCGGAACCGCTACGACTGGCGGGCCCAGGAAGCGCTGCTGAACTCGTTCCCGCAGTTCACCACCACGATCGACGGTCAGAACGTGCATTTCCTGCACGTCCGCTCGGCAGAGGAGAACGCCATCCCGCTGGTCCTGACCCACGGATGGCCCGGCTCGGTGGTCGAGTTCCTCCAGGTCATCGGCCCGCTGACCGATCCGGTGGCCCATGGCGGCCAGGCTGACGAGGCGTTCCACGTGGTGGTGCCGTCGATGCCGGGATACGGCTTCTCCGGCCTGACCACGGAAACCGGCTGGGACCTTGAGCGGATCGCACTGGCCTGGGACGAGCTCATGCGGCGGCTTGGGTACCGGAAATACGGAGCCCAAGGCGGGGACTGGGGCTCGAACATCTCCATCGAGCTCGCGGCCGCCCATCCCGACCAGGTGCTCGGCGTGCACGTCAACATGCTGGTGACCGGACCGAGCGGTGCTCCGGAACATCCGTCGGTCCAGGAGCAACGCCGGCTCGCCGCACGCAAACGGTTCGACCAGGAGCTTTCCGGTTACCTGCGCCTTCAGGCGACGCGGCCGCAGACGGTGGGTTTCGGGCTAGCCGACTCCCCGGTCGGGCAGTTGGCCTGGATCGCGGAGAAGTTCAAGGACTGGACCGATTCCACGAACCTGCCGGAAGATGCCGTCGACCGGGACCAGCTGCTCACCAACGTGATGCTGTACTGGCTGACGAACACAGGAGCTTCCTCAGCGCGGCTGTATCACGAGTCGTCGAGCTGGTTGCGGGGCCGGCTGACCAGAGTCGACAGGCCGATGGCGGTGGCCGTTTTCGCCAAGGACATTCACCAGCCGGACAGATCGGTGGCGGAGACCTACAATAACATCGTGCGGTGGACGGAGTTCGACCGCGGCGGGCACTTCGCGGCGATGGAGCAGCCCGATCTGCTTGTCGGCGACGTGCGCGCGTTCTTCGCTCGTTTTCGCTGAGCAGCGGGACGCGCCGACGGCTCAACGCCGGTTTGAGCCGTCCAGCAGCGCGAGTGCCGCTTTCCTTGATGCCGGCTTCGAGGGCGCCCTGCGTTGCGGACTACGGCCACCACCGCACGTCACGTCCAGGCAGCTCTCGGCGGGGCGCCGGGTGAACGAAAAGGCGGGTCTGCGGGGACAACTCAAGCTCCGACGGATCTGATGAGATCGGCCGCACGCTCTGCGATCATGATCGTCGGTGCGTTGGTGTTGCCGTGCACGATGGACGGCATCACTGACGCGTCGACCACGCGAAGACCTTCCACGCCCAGCACCCGGAGGTCAGGGTCCACGACTGACCCAATGGCGCACGTCGATGTCGGGTGGTATTGCGTCTGCGACTTCTGCCGGGCGAAGGCGAGGAGGTCGGCATCGCTGTCGGATTCGGGTACGTCGAAGTTTCCCGTGATTACTTTGCTCATGGCTGGCTGCGCGGCGATCTCCATAGCCGCGCGCAACCCACCAATCAAGCTTTGCCGGTCTGCTTCGGTCTGGAGGTAGTTGTGCTGAATGCGTGGTGCGGCATCTGGTGAAGCGGATCTCAGCCGGACGTGCCCACGGCTTTCCGGGTTGAGTGTGCTCACCGCGATCACGGTGCCGTCGACCGCGGGGGCAGCCAGCCCTTCATCGAAGAAGAGCACAGGCCCGCTGTGCAATTGGACGTCGGGCCCGACCAAGCCAGGCCGTGTTTCGATGAAGCCGCCGCCCTCGTCGACGTTGCAGGTCAGTGGCCCCCGCCCCGCCTGCTGAAGCAGCGCCAGGTTTTCCGCGCTTGCCGCGGTGCGCAGCGACTCCTGATCAGTCAGGTAGTTGGTTGCGCAGAGCAGGTGATCCTGTAGACCTCGACCAACCGGCAGGTCCGCGACCACGGGTATGCCGAACGAACTCACGTCGGCGGCCGGTCCAACACCTGAGAGAAGTAGCAGGTGAGGTGATCCGTAGGCACCGGCAGACAGCACGACTTCGCGTTCGGCTCGAAGCACTGTGACGTCGTGCCCTTCGCTGATCTCCACCCCGATCGCGCGCTGGCCGTCGAAGACCACTCGATGGGCCAGCGCCTGGGTGATCACGGTGAGGTTCTGGCGGTCGAGCGCCGGTCGAAGGTACCCATCCGCGGTGCTCCATCGCATCCCGTTGTGCTGCGTGACCTGATAACGGCCCACGCCGAGTTGGGCGGCACCGTTGAAGTCCGGATTATGTTGGTAGCCGGCCTCGATCGCGGATTCGAGGAACACGTCCACCACCGGGCTGAGTGAACGGCTGTCGGATACGTGTTGCGGGCCGCCCGCACCGTGGTACTCGTCGGCTCCCCGTTCGTTGTTCTCCGCACGGATGAAGTACGGAAGGACGTCCTTGTAGCTCCAGCCCTGCGCTCCTTGTGCCGCCCAGTTGTCATAGTCATCCGAGTTGCCTCGGATGTAGACCATGGCGTTCATCGAACTCGACCCGCCAAGCATTTTGCCGCGGGGCAGGTAGGCTCGACGGCGGCCCAGCTCAGGTTCGCACTCGCTGTCGAAGTCCCAGTCCCAGGTGGTCTTGAATAGTGTGGAGAAGGCGGCTGGGATGTGGATCTCTGGTGCGGTGTCGGCTGATCCGGCCTCGACGAGAGCTACGGTTACTTCCGGGTCCTCGGACAGTCTGGCTGCTAACACACATCCGGCAGACCCCGCGCCGACGATGACGTAGTCGTACATGTGATTCCTTCGGTTCAAGATCTGGTTGTGAACCCTCCGTGATCACGCGGAGAGCTTGGCGCCGAGACCACTACCGAGAGGTCCGTCGGCGAGGCCGGCCTTCAAGGCACCGGTGATGGTGGCAACCCGCTTGCCCTGGAACATGGCAGCGTCACGGGCTGTGTCGTCGACGGGAATCGTCCCGTTGCCGTTGACATGGCTGGTGCCGTACGGGTTGCCGTCGACGAACTTGACCGGGTCGGTGTATCCGGGAGGCACGACGAAGCCGCCGAAGTGGTACACCGTGTTGTAGAGCGCGAGCAAGGTCGACTCCTGCCCGCCGTGCGCGGTAGCCGTGGCGGTGAATCCGCTGTAGACCTTGTTGGCCAGTAAGCCCCGGGCCCACAGGCCGCCGAGGCTGTCGATGAACTGCTTGATCTGGCTGGCGACGTTGCCGAAGCGGGTCGGGCTGCCGAAGATGACGGCGTCGGCCCACAGGATGTCGTCCGAGGTGGCGACGGGGACGTCCTGGGTCGCCTTCACGTGATCGGCCCAGCCCTGGTTGGAAGCGATCGCCTCCTCGGACGCCAGCTCCGCGACCTTGAGCAGCTTGACCTCAGCGCCGGCGTCCTTCGCGCCCGCGACGACGGACTGCGCCAGCTCGAAGACAGTCCCGGTCGATGAGTAGTAGACGACGGCGATTTTGGCGAGGTCGGTCATGGATGTTTCTTCCTTTCGATGAGAATTGCCGTGGGAAACCGCGGCAGAGCGTGGTACGGCCCCGGAGACGCGCTCGGCGTGCACCGACAACTCCAGCTCTACATGGCGACCGGCCATCCCTTTCATGGCCGTGATGCCGTGCGCGTAGCGATCGACGGTCCCGGTCGCGCGTACGACAAGAGTGTTCCCGGATACGGACGCCGAACTCACCGCGAACTCCACCGGTGCTGTCCGGGGGCGGGCGGTGATATTGCCTACCAGAATCCAGGTGTCATGCCGCTTCTCAACCACCAGCGATTCGAACCCGATCGCTGGGTGCTCCTCCACGTGTAGGAACGAGCTGGATCGAACTTTGGCGTCGCGGCTCGGGTTGCCGCTGGAGAAACTCTGGGCGTTCGCGGTAGCCCGAACGATCGAGCCCGTGGGTGGATCAGTCACAACGAGTTCACCCGACAGCAGTTCGAACGAGCCGGAGACCCCAGCGAGTCCGAACAGGTGGCGTGCGGTGAAATTGATTGACGACCGTTGTGGGTCCACGACCCATTTCCCCGGGGCAGGAATCTCGATATTCATGTTTCTGTCCTTGTCTTGCGAGGGCGCGGCAGCACCGCCGCCGTCGTCGACGAGTCGGAGGACTCGCTTGCCGCTACCGTGCCGGGTGGCGACGTCGCGATAAGCCTGCTGGACCTGCTCCAGGGGATAGACGGCGGCGATGGGCGGTCAGTGCGCCACTGGCGACGAGGGCCGCGAGACGACTCCAGATCTCCGGAGATGACGCCTGTTCCTGGGCATCAGCGTGGACGCCGTAACGTGCGACAGCCGCTCCGTCGGCGACGGTGTTGATCCGTTCCGGAGCCACCCCCAGCGCGACCGCGAGATCGACATTGCCATCGCCGTAGTTGTCCAGGAAGGCATCGATCCCATGCGGCGCCACCGTTACAAGACGTTCGCGCAGCCCCGCGCCGCACTCGACCGGCTCGATACCCAGCGAGCGCAGAAACTCGAAGTTGCCCGGCCCGGCTGTGCCGACGACGCGAGCGCCACGCAGTCGTGCCAACTGGGCGGAAATGGTGCCGACACCGCCCGCCGCAGCCGAAACTACGACGGTCTCACCGGTGCCAGGAGCAACAGCTTCCACCGAAGCCCAAGCTGTGCTGCCGACCCCGGCGATACATGCGGCCTGTTCCCAGCTCACGCCGGGTGGCTTGAGGGCCACCGCGTTCGGCTCGATCACTACGAAGTCGGCATGCGCGGCACGCGGTGCGAAACCGATGACCTCAGCCCCGACCGGAAACCCGTCGACGGAGTCACCGACCTCCACGACACGGCCCGCGAAGTCGTTGCCCTGCCCCTCAGGGAAGTTCGCGGGCCACCGCTGCGCGAACAACCCCTCACGGATGCCGATCTCGCCCGGGTTGACCGCCGCCGCAAAGACCTGGGCCACGAGGCGCCCGCGTGGTGCGCGGGGGCGCTCGACCTCGACCAGTTCAAGCACCTCCGGCCCGCCATACCGCCGAAATCTCACTGCCCTGGGCACAACGCCTCCCTTCGTCCCCGCGGTGGGTAGCGACGACACATCACACTTACAGACAACTACTCCAATAAACTTGTCTCGTCAAGCAAATACCGACGACGCGGTGGAGATGGACCGTGGCCTCGCTTCTGACATCGCCATCGTCGAGGCACTGCCCAAAACGCGTTCTGGCAGGATTCTCCGCAAGGCGATGCGGGCGATTGCCGACGGAACCCCCGAGCCGGTGCCCGCGACGATCGACGACGCCTCGGTGCTCGATCGGCTTCATTTCCGTACTCCGCGGGGAATGAAGCCGATCAGGCTTAAACCGGGTTCATGTCCGTGAAGATCTGGTAGTTGCTGACCAGGCCCTCGCCGTCGATGTCGAAGATGTTCGTGCACGGGAGCGTGAGCGTCGTGCCGTCCAGTCGGACGTAGGTGACCCGAAGCTCGGCGATGACCCCGTCCGGCACGGACCACGCACGGACGATGTCGTGGTGCAGGCTCGTGATCGTCGTGCGGAACCGCGTGATCATGGCGCGGATCGCCTCCCGGCAGAGCACCGCTTCGCCACTCCCGCTCGTCAGCGATGCGTCCTGGCTGACGCGGTCGGCGATGGCGTCTGCGTCACAGAAGTCCACCAAGCGGAGAAAGCCCTCCGACCATGTCCTCGCATCCTTGACGGTAGCCACGTGAACCTCCTTGGTTCGGCACGGATTGGTGACCGCCGGCAGGCCGCGGTGGTCCGGAATGGAGCGGCCACGACAAGGGCGCCCACGTGAACGTACTCGAATAACTTGCAATGTCAAGCAAATAGTTGCACGGTTGCGACCAGTAACGAAAAACCTCCTGACGTTCGGGTTCACCGAAGCCGACTTTGCCGATGGAGGCAGCGATCGCCTGGTCGATGCCGTCGTCGCGTGGGGCGATGCGGAGGGCATCAAGCGACGGGTGGAGCAGCATCTCGTGGCAGGTGCCGATCACGTGTGCATTCAGCCGCTCACCGACACGGACCGTTGCCCGAACGGGCGGTTTCCGGTCCGTGAGCTGGTCGAACTGGCGCCAGTCCTGATCGGCTGACGCTGGACGGGACTTCGTGAGCTCCCCTCGCTCGAACTAGCAATGTTGCTTGACGAGGCAAATTAACCTGGAATACTCGAACCAGAAGATGCCTGTGTGTTCGGTAGGTATCGTCGGTCGAGTTTCCCCTTCGGCGATGCGGTTCTCGTGAGGCCTGAGCCAGTTCGTCCTGATGTTCGTACCGATGGCGCCGTGACCAAGGAGTGAAAAGATGAGCAATCCGACCGTGGGTGGCGAAGCGATCGCCATCGTGCGCCGCAACACCGAGGAGATTCAGGGCCAGGGGGACTGGGCCCTGTTCGATGAGTTGTGGTCCGAGGATTTCGTGGACCACACGCCGCAGCCCGGTGTCACCGCGGATAAGGCTGGTGTACTCACGCTCTACAAAGGACTCCGGGACGCGTTCCCGGATTTCCGTCCGGAGATCCACTGGCAGGTGGCTGCCGGGAACATGGTGACCACGTACAAGACTTATCACGGCACGCACGAAGGGCTGTTTCTCGGCGTTCCCGCTACTGGCAAGACCGTGAGTTTCTACACGGTGGACGTCATGCGAGTCGAGGGCGGGAAAATCGTGGCACATTGGGGCGTCGCCACTCTGCTCGACCTGATGCAGCAGCTGGGCGCCGTTCCGCCGTTCGGCGGCTCTGCCGAGTGAGGCGAGGTCGACCGGCGAGCGCCTGAGGGGTGCACCTTTCCGCTGGTACGAGCACGCCTAGAATTGTGGGGTGAGTCGCAAACCACGGCCGGAACCGCTCACTCCTGACGAGGAGGCGGTGTGGCGTGCGATCGCGCGTGCGGTGCTGGTCATCCCGCGTGTCCTGGAGTCGGAGCTCATGGAGGAGCAGGGGCTCAATATTGCCGAGTACAAGGTACTCATGACGCTGTCGGAGCGGCCTGGGCGCTCGACGCGGATGAGTGAGCTGGCTGACGCGGTGGCCATGTCGCTGAGTGGCCTCTCGCGGGTCGTCGACCGGCTCGAACGGCGAGAGCTCATCGCGCGGGTTCGTGACGAGTCAGACGGCCGCGGTCAGGTCGCACGCCTGAGCAAGGCGGGCATGGACCGTCTGCGCAAGGCCTACCCGAGTCATCTGGGCAGCGTGCGGCGACACGTCGTGGACCACCTCGCCGGACTGGACCTGACCGCCCTCGCCGCGGCTTTCCGGAAGATCGGGGAGCGCGATATCTGATCTTTCCCGCGAGGCGCGTGGGTCCTTATCGAGCTGGTAAAGGCCCGATCAGGGCCGTTCGACTGTGGCTGGCTTGCGCCATGTGCGAGTCGTTCGCTCGCGGGAAAGCTCTCGCCAACGAGACTCGGTCAACTGATTGCGCAAGCAAATAAAATGATTGTTGGCGCGGAATCCAAGCCGGTCCCCGGCGCGAGGCCGGCGTTCTTCAGCCGACCGGCCCAATCGAGGTTGAGGTGATCCAGGTCGCGCCAGGTCATGGGATGCCCTCGCATTCGAGCGCGAGGTCGCCTGGCCTACGCACATTCCCGTAGTGCACGCCCTCGTTATCCGCGGCAGCCCCAGTAGTTAGACGGAGTTCGGACACCGAAGCGAGAGCCACCGCGGCACCGCCTACCGGGCGCTGCGGTGGCTGCACGTTCGCAAGAGTCAACGCCCTTTACTCGTTCACCACAGGCGTGGAGGGGCGACGCGTATGGATCGATCGTCCCAACATCAGTGCCAGGGCCGCCGCAGCGACCGCGACCGCGCCCGCGGTTGTGAACACCGCCGACACTCCGGCGGAGTCCACCAGCAATCCCCCGATCGCGGAGCCGGCTGCGATCGAGATCTGCATAGTGCTGACAGCCAGCGCCGACGCCGGCTCCTGCGCCTTCGGAGCCGCATCCAGCATCCAGATCTGGGTGGCAAGGGGCACCACACCCCAGGCGAATCCCCAGATGACGACCAGAATGCCCACAGTTACGGCGGAGGCGCCGAGCGTGGGCAGGACGACGAGGGCGATGCCGACTCCGGTCGCGGCAACCGCGAACGTCGTCACGCGACTTCGGGCCACCAGTGAGCCGCCGGCGAGCGTCCCGACAATGCCCGCCGCTCCGTATCCGAACAGGAGTCCGGTGACCTGGGCGGAACTCAAGTTGGCATGCGAGAGCAGGAATGGTGTGACGTAGGTCGAAGCCGCGAACTGTCCGACGAAGACGGTAGTCGTGACCGCCAGCCCGGCTCTGGCCAACGGGATCCGGAAGAGGCTGCCGAAGTCCCGAAAGCGTGTTCGGCCATGGGGCGCGATGTTCGGCAGCAAGCCGAGCTGTGCGACGGCGATCAGGATTGCCACGGCCGCCGCTGCCGCGAAGGTCAGGCGCCAGCCGAGGACGTTGCCCAGGAACTGCCCGGCAGGCAGGCCGAGAATCGTTCCCGCGGAGACGCCGCCGATGATGATCGAGTTCGCGCGGGTGCCGTGACGGCGCCCCACCAGCCTCGCACCGGTCGGCGGGACCACTGTCCAGAAGCCACCGATCGCGACACCGAGGAGTATGCGGCCGACCAGGACGAGCCAGAAGACGGGAGCAGCGGCGGCGATCACGTTGGAGAGGGTCACCAGGAATCCGAGCCCGGCGATCACCAGACGTCTGTCGATGCGCCGGGCGATCACCAGGATCAGCGGCGCGGAGACAGCGGCACTCATGCCTGGAATGAGCACCATCAGGCCTGCCGTGCCCAGCGAGACATGCAGGCCGTCGGCCATCCGAGGCAGGAACCCCACTGGCAGGAACTCCGTCGTCACGATCACGAAGGCGCCCAGCGCGACGGATGCCACCGCCGACCAGGCACGCAGCGCGATGAGTCCTTCGTTCGGCTGGAGACTCTCATCCGGCCTTGCGCCTGTCACGGTCATGCCGCACCCACCGAGGCCGGACGGACACGCGAGCCAGCCCTGCTCGCGGAATCGCGGATGGTCGCGGCGCCGGGAAAGCCGGACGTTGGCGGGGGTCCGGCTATCGCGTCGGCGGGGGAGTGCGGGACGTTGGCTACCAACGAAATGCTCCTTGCTTGCCTGTTCAGTAGATCCACACTCCCTTGAACTTGCAGAAACAAACAATTATATTCGCAGTGTGAGGAAGCGGACAGCGGAGTTCGAGGTTCAGCCCCTGACGCCGGCCGAGGAGGCGGCGTGGCGGGCATTGGCCCGCGCGATCGTCGTGATCCCGCGCGTGCTCGACGCGGACCTGCGCGGCGCGCGGGGCCTGGGCAACACCGAATACTCGGTGCTGATGAACCTCTCCGAGGCTCCGGGCCGCTCGCTCAGGATGAGTCAGCTGGCGAACTACATGTCGCTGAGTGTCAGCGGAATGACCAGGGTGGTCGAGCGGCTGTCGCGGCACGGGCTCGTCGAGCGGATGCGCGCCGAGTCGGACAAGCGCGGGCAGGTCGCAGTGCTCACCGCGGACGGCTTTGCTCGGCTGGAGGAAGCATGGCCGAGTCACCTGGCCAGTGTCCGTCGTCGGGTGATGGATCACCTCGTGGGTGTCGACCTGCGGGCCCTTGCCGACGCCATTGCGAGTATCGCCTCCGCGGATATGGGACCACCCGTGCGACGCGCCGCCCGGATGCATCCGGGGACAGATCGTTAGGTTCCCGGAAAACTGGGTGCCGGGGCATTGGAGGATCGCGTCCTGGGTGAGCTCTAGATGGTGCCGGTCGAGCGGCGGCCTCGGGGTCGCCGTCGAGGCACGCGTTCAGGATCGCGGCGTGCTCGTTGACGATTACCTGGCCGCATCCCTGGCCACCCCAGAGCCCGACTACGACCTGATCGTCTGTGTGAAGGCGGATCGCCTCTCGGGCGATCAGTTTGTTCTTCTGGACCGCGAACGCGTCGCCGCACACCACTGTGTCTCGACCGCCTACGCGACCGAGCCCTGGGACCCGGCGTTGGAGATGCTGACCGAGGCGCGCGCACTCGCCGCGCTCATACGCCGCCGCGTCCTCGGCTCCAGCTACTTCACCATCGGGAGCTGCTACACTATCGGGCGAGGAATGTGAGCGTTGGCAAGAGAAAACGAGTGCCGTGACGACGCCACCGGACGACTGATTCCTGACGAACCGCCGGAACTGATCGCCGAAATCCGCACCGTGGAAGGAATCGAGGGGAACGGTTTGCCGCGGAACAGGCACGAGTGTTGTGGGAAGTGACGCAATGGCAGGCCCGGAACAGGTCCGCGCGTGGGCTGGACAACGCAGCGTAGGACGTGCGCGAAGCCCCTACAGCAAAGCCGCAGCGGGCGGGGAGTCGATCGACGCTGCCACACAGCCAACTCTGCTGCGGTTCGCATGACTGGGACGTGTGTCCACTCGCGACATGCGAGCCCCACACTCTCCTTGCCGCGACAGCTCGGTTCGTCCCAGCGCGCCCTTCCCGAAGACGGGCTGATCGTCGCGCACTTCTACGACGTCGAATCCGTCCGCATGGACCTCGACACGCGGGGGCGGACACGCGCACGAACAGTTCAACATCCCGATCACTCGTGATGGCTGCATCCAAGACTTGCTCGCCGAGGCCGAACGCCCCGATCGGCGATTCGACTACGTCATCTGCGAGTCGATCGAACGTACCGCCCGGCTGAATGGGTCGACCGTCCCAGCAGCGCGTCAGGCCGCTGGCGAGGCCGTCCTGTTGCTATTCAACCGTGAGCAGCGGCCTTACTAGCGCAAAAACGACAACGAGAACAGGGAGGGTGTCATGTCCAGCACCGTTCCCGTCCCCATCCTTGGAGCGCCCCCGGCAGGATTCGAACCTGCGACACCCGCTTTAGGAGATGTTCGCCTCGTTGACCACGCCTATGATTCTCGGACCTCCTGCCAAGCGCGCCGGACTTCGCCCAGTGCCTCAACGGCGGTGATGCGCAGGCGTGTCTGCCCGGCTAGCTCGCGTTGCCAGGTGGCTTCGTCAGGTGGTGTGGCGAATTGGTCCGCTGTCGGCATCTTGTTGGTCGGTCCGTACTTCCTGAACAGCTCCGCCGCGGCTGCATCCAGCGCTCCAACGTTTGCGAGCAGCCAGAGGTCGTAGAGATCGCGAGATGCTGCGCGGTCGACCCATGCAGTCGTCTTCCATGCTGCGGAGGACTCTCGGGTAGGCACCAGCAGGGTGGCTGGCGGTGCGTCGGAGTAACGCTGGACCAGCGCTCGACGTTCGGTCGGCCACGGCGCATATCCGGTGTGGTTGAGCAGTTGGATTCGCACGGTCGTGCCGTCCGGGGCAGCAAGAACGGCTGGTTCGACGTCGCGAACCGTCGTCAACGGAGGGTTCCAGGTAAGCCCTGGGTATTCGCGCCGGACGGCCCGTACCAGCGATCGTTCGAGGGCTTCGGCGGTTGCGCGGCGTCCGCTGAGCGCGATCAGATCGATGTCTTCGGACAGGCGGCCTCCTGGGATGAACGTCCGAGACAGGGCAGTGTCACCGAAGAAGAGGACTTGTTCGGCCAAGTGCTGGCTGAGGGCGGCCAGCAGGTGGGAGATCAGGTGGTCACGGCGCACTTGAGCGCGCGCGACTCCGAATTGTTCGGCGACAGCCTGTTCTTCGTCAGGATCGAGCATGGTCAATTACCTTCGAGGACGCGTTGAAGGGTTGCGCGGCGACGTTGTTTGGTCGCGAGTTCGCGGAGCAGGTCGTGATCGGCGCGCGGGAGCAATCCTTGGATGGCCGCGCGGGTTTCTGCTGGTATACCGCCAAGCTCGGGGCGAGCGGCGAGGTCGAGGATGGTCTGCTCGACCGTCGTGACCCAGCCTCGGCCGAGTTCATTGGTGTGTTGTTGGAGATCGAGCGCGGCGACGTCGCGGCGAACGAACACGACGCTGGCGTCGCGATCGGCCAACTGCAGCACCGGCCGACGTCGAGCCGCGGCGACGACGGCGACCGCGAGCCCGCGTGGAATCACGCCGTGAACGCGTCCTGCGGACAGTCCCATGAGCGCGACCGCGTCGATGCCGTCGTCAGCGGCGGCGATGCCGAGTGCGGCGGCCTCCAGTTCCGGAAGCCAGTGACGACCGAGCTGATCATCCGGCACCGCGGCGTAGTACCCGGTAGCGAGCCGATGCAGCGCCCCCGCACGGGTGAGGCGAGCGACCTCGGGGCGCGGATGGGCATAGACAGCGCCAGCGTCTTGCGGGCGCAGGACCCGGATCGGCCGTCGAAGGAGTTCGGGAGGCACCCGAGCAGGAGTATGCCCCATGACTGTCACCTCCGTAGGTCTTTACCCTACGCTCGTTCCACTGACGGTGAGCATAGGGCACCTGTCGAGAGGGCGCTGATGTGTCTGATCGCGATCCGGTCTATGCGCGCAGGCGCCAGGAGATCGCCAAGTGCGCGACGCGGCACGATGTGCACGACCTACCCGCCGCGTATCCATCGACCTTTTGAGCGCCCCCGGCAGGATTCGAACCTGCGACACCCGCTTTAGGAGAGCGGTGCTCTATCCCCTGAGCTACGAGGGCCTAGGGCGAAGGGTACCTGGGTTGCTGTTCGGGACCGACACCTGGTTGGCGCCATCGAGTCGCATCGGCAACAGGTGCCCGTCGCGTATCGTCAGGTGATCGTTACCGTTCGGCGCCTCTGGGGTGGGTATGGGCAACACGAACAGCGGTGAGGTGCACAACCTCGTGCAGGTCGGGACGCTCCACGGCGACGTGCACTTCCACCAGGCCGCCGCGAAGCGTCCGGCTCAGCTGCCGCCGGTGCCGGTCCACTTCGTCGATCGCGAGCCGCAGCGGGCGGATTTGGACGGGGTGTTGGCCGAGCAGCGCGGGGCGCGAGCTGGTTGGGCCGTGATCAGCGGGCCCAGCGGGGTCGGCAAGAGCGCATTGGGCAGCTACTGGTTGCACCAGGTCAGCGAGTTGTTCGAGCACGGTCAGATTTGCTTCGACTTCGGTAGTGGGCGCGGCCTCGACCAGGCCGTCGAGCATTGCCTGCGCTCGCTCGGCGTGTCGGGGGAGCGGATCCCGTTGTCGGTGCACGACAAGATCGCGCTGCTGCGCAGCCAGACCAACGGGCAGCGTTTGTTGTTCTTCTTCGACAATGTTGCTGACCCGCGAGAAGTGGAAGAGTTGTTGCCTGCCTCGGCGCACAGCATGGTGTTGTGCACGAGTCACCAGGACGCCGCCGAACTCGTGCCAAGCGGGGTTCGACCGATCCGTTTGACCGAGCTGGAACCGGAGCATGCGCTCGACTACCTGCGGCGAAACGGGCTGCGGGAGCGCATCGACGCCGAGCCCGCGGCTGCTGGGGAGCTCGTGGAGCGGTGCGACTACCTGCCGATCGCGCTGTACATCGTGGCCGGGCTGCTGAACCAGAAGGCGTCCTGGAGCATCGCTCGGGCGGTTCGGGAGCTGTCCGATCAGCGTCGGCGGCGGAGCTACTTCAAGAAGGCCTTCACGGCGCTGGACTTGGTGACCGGGCAGCTTCCGGCCGCGCAATTCGACTTCTACGCGCTGCTCGGGGTCTTTCCCGGTCCTGTTTTCGGAGCTGGGGCGGTGGCGGCATTGGCCGATCTCGGCGAGTTCGACGCTCAAGACCGACTCGACGAACTGCACAGGACCTGCCTGGTGGAAGAAAACGATCAGGACCAGTACCGGTTTCACGACCTCGTGCGCGAGCATGCTGCGGCGGCGGCCCGGGAGTTCGGTGCCGATCGGCGTGACGAGGCGTTGCGGCGGTTGGTCGGCTGGTATCGGCGGCAGGGGGCTTTCGCCGATCGGATGGTGATGGAGCCCAGTCGGCTCCGGGTCGTCGACGACGAGGTCACCGGCGAGAACCCGTTCTCGGCGGACGAGGCGTTGGAGTGGTTGGAGCGCGAGCGGATCAACCTCCTAGCGTTGGTCGAGCTGGCCGCCGAGCGCGGGTGGCACGTCGACGTCGTCGCGCTCTGCGACGGTCCACTGTGGGCGTTGCACAACCAGCACAAGCACTATTCGGACACCTTGCGGGCGTTGGAGCGGGCAATCCGGGCCGCGCGGGAACTGAAGAACCTGGTTGCCGAGGCTCGGATGCGGAGCCTGCGGGGCCAGCTGCTGATGGAACGCGGCGAGCTGCCCGCGGCGCTGCGGGAGTGCGTGCAGGCAGTGCAGGTCGCTGAGCAGGCCGGGCATCGGCGGATCTTGGCGTCGGCGCTGGAGTTCCAGGGCAAGGTGCGGCATGCCCGCGAGGAGTTCACCGAGGCCGTCGAGTTGTTCGAGCGGTCTCGACGCCTCAACGAGGAGCTCGGTCGACCGCGCGGCGTGGCCCTGCAGGAATACCTGATGGGCAAGGCGCTCACCGGACTTCGGCGGCACGACGAAGCAGTCGCGGTGCTGGGGACCGCGCTTGAGCGGATGGCGGAATTCCCCGGCGACAAGCGGATTCCGTCCCGCATCCGGGTCGCGATGGCCGCCGCGCACCAGGCGCTCGGGCAGCACGAGCAGGCCATCCCCGCGTTGCAACAGACGATCTCGGCAACTCGTGAGCGCAACGCTTCGTTCGACCTGGCCGAGCCGCTGGAAATGCTGGCGGATTCGCTGCGTGCCACCGGGCGGCCGGACGCCCAGGAGCACCTGGCCGAAGCGCTCGCGATCTACGAGCAGGCGCACAGCCCGAAGGCCGAGCGGGTGCGCCGGAAGCTCACGGAGTGAACAGCTCCACCGGTTCCGGGCGCGCTGGCCACGGCGGTTCCGGCAAGCCCAGCTGGTCGTAGATGACCTTGCGCAGTCGCGGGTAGGCCTGGTCCTGGAAGGCGCTCGCGGCCAGCTCCTGATGACCGTTGATCGGTTTGGCCGAGTCGATCTGGGGTCGCACGGCTGTGTTCGGATCCAGCCGGGGCGCCCGTTCACCCAGCGTCGCCATGGGCGATCGCGACACGACCTCGTCGCTGCCGAAGGCCGCCAGCAGCAGCGGTTTCCCCAGGGTAGCGGCATAGAAGGCCAGCGAGCCGTGATCGGAGATGACCACGTCCGCGGCGACCAGCGCGGCCTGCCACTTCCGCAGCGGCGGCACCAGGATCAGCCCGTTGCGCCGGGCGGTCTGCGTCCAGCCTTCGAGTTGCAGGCGCTTGTACTTGTCCCAGATGTTCGGGTGCAGGATCAGCGCCACCTGGTAATCGGCGGCGGGCAATGCGCTGACCAGCTGTTTCGCCAGGTCGCCGTGGCGGCCGTACAGCGACTGCGGTCCCCAGGTGGAGGCGAGCACGACGAGTTTCCGCGGCCCGGTGCCGATTGCCTTCCGGTAGAGCTCGCGCATCGGCAGGCTGGCCCGCAGGCGCGCGAAGCACGGATCACCGATCACCTCGGCACGCGGGACGGCCTCCGGGCAGCTGCGCCGCAACGTCTCGAAGTGGTCCACATGGGACAGTCCGACGACAGCGGGGACCACCCGCCCCTCGTGCATCAGTTGCGTTCGGGACAGGCCTGAAATCTCTTGGGTGAAGCCGGTTTCCACGGCGCGGAACTTGTGCGGCCCGGCACCGTGCGACATCGTCAGCACCGCGACGTCCAACTCGTGCAGCGGGCCGTTGCCGCTCGGGGAGATCGCGAAGTCGAAGTTCTCGCCGGTCGCGTCGTGCCAGTCCGCGACCTGGGCTTCGCAGCGGTGCAGGTGGTCGGTGAGCTGTGATGCGAACTTCGAGCCTTCCGCCACCGCGAACCGGGTTTCCACCCGCATGTCGTCGGCCAGCGCCGGAAGAACGTCCAGCAGTCGGTCCAACGCGGTCAGCGTGCGGACGACCCCGAGGACCCGCCGCTGCACCCGCACGGTGTCCCAGTGATCAGCCCGGTCCGGTCCACCTTCCGGGTTCCGGGTTCCGGGTTCCGGGTTCCGGGTTCCGGGTTCCGGGTTCCGGGTTCCGGGTTCCGGGTTCCGGGTTCCGGGTTCCGGGTTCCGGGTTCCGGGTTCCGGGTTCCGGGTTCCGGGT
>NZ_JBQQBO010000037.1:0-65100 GCF_052246905.1 Saccharopolyspora antiqui | reverse complement strand
TTCCGGGTTCCGGGTTCCGGGTTCCGGGTTCCGGGTTCCGGGTTCCGGGTTCCGGGTTCCGGGTTCCGGGTTCCGGGTTCCGGGTTCCGGGTTCCGGGTTCCGGGTTCCGGGTTCCGGGTTCCGGGTGAACTGTGGATTCTACCGTGCTGCGCCGGGGAATTCGGTCGCCGGTGGAGTCGCAGCGCGGTGGGCATGGCGATCGATCCTAGCCGAGCCGCGGCCGCCTCAACCCGTGGTCGACCGGTCCGTGGCAGGCTGGCTCCGGTCGATCTCCACGCGGTTTCGCCCGGCCCGCTTCGCCCGGTACAGCGCGATGTCGGCAGCGGCGAACAGGTGTTCCAGCTTCGCCGGGCCGGCCGCGACGCCGACGCTGACCGTCGGTGCCTTCGTGACGCGCCCCAGCACCAGCTGCCAATCGTGCAGGTGCACCGCGGCCCGGATCCGCTCGGCGACGATCGGACCGGCGTTGCGGGAGTCTTCCGAGGCGTCGACCAGCAGCACCACGAACTCGTCCCCGGCCCACCGGCAGAGCAGGTCGTCGGCCCGGCATTCGCGGCGCAGCAGGTGCGCGATCTCCTGGAGCACCACATCGCCCGCGGTGTGCCCGGCCAGGTCGTTGACGTCCTTGAACCAGTCCACGTCCAGCAGCAGCAGCCACGGCACCCGCCCGGCCGCGGCGGTCCGCTCCAGCAGCATGGGGGCGTGGCGCTCCAGGCCGAGCCGGTTGGTGAGGCCGGTCAGCGGGTCGCGCAGCGCCGCCTCGCGTGCGGCCATCGCCATCCGCTGGGCCTGCACCGCCACCCGGCGTTGTTCCAGCGCCTGGCCCAGCCCTTCCTGCAGCACCTCCACCGCGGTGCTGCTCGCGGCGACCGTCCGCCGCAGCGCGGCGGCTTCCCCGACCGGGTCGTTGAGCGCTTCGCAGATCGCCGCGAGGTCCAGGGAGAACTGCATCATCAGCATGGTGTCGCGGATCGTTTCCGCACCGTCCAGGGCGCGGCTGGCGAAGGTGCGCGCCTCCTCCTGCCGGTGCTGGTCGCGCCGGACCACGGCCAGCACCCAGTTCGCCACCGATGCGGTGAACCAGTCGTCGGCGGCGCGGCCCAGCGCCAGCGCCTCCAGACCGAACCGCTCCGCGGTCTCCACCTCGCCGACTCCGGCCAGCGCCCGCCCGAATCCGGCCAGCGCCGATCGCTTCACCTGACCCGGCTTGGCCAGCGACTGCGATTCGTCGAACAGGTCGCGGGCCAGCTCGAACTGCTGCCTGGCGGACTCGGCCGGGCTCGTCACGGCGCGGAACACCCGCGCGTTGCCCTCCCGGTTGAGGCAGTGCGCCAACGCCGCCAGATCGCCCGCGTCGCGGGCGATCTGCACCGAAAGCGCCATCAGGTTCAGCGCCGGACCGCGGTGCCCGATCGTCTCCAGCAGGTAGCCGAGCATGCTGATGGTGTGCGCGGCGCCCGATCCCTCGGGATGGTCCACGTCCAGCTCGGTCCAACCTTCGGCGACCAGCTCCAAGGCGAGCGGGATGTGTTCGAGGCGCCACGCCAGCGAGGCGCGGTGCACCAGCACGGTGGACCGGCTCCACCGTTCCTCGACGCGGTTCGGTCCGGCCGCGATGAGCTCGTCGAACGCCATGTCGGCTTCGGCGAAGCGGCCGGAATCCAGCAGCAACCGCACCTGGCGGTCTTGGGCCGGAAGATGGCCGACCATCAGCGGATCATCCTGCTGCACTGCGTCCTCGCAGGAGCACACCTAGTAGTGGAACCGCGTGCTGGTGCGGTTTTGTTGGAATACAGGTTACCGGGTGCGACCGTGACCGTACTTGTCGTAGTGCACGACCTCCTCCAGCGGCAGCCGCTGCCGCCAACCGTGTCGTTCCAAGTCGGGCGTGTCGGCCAGCGTCCGCACCGGGCCCACGCACAACCATGCCACCGGGCGCAACCCGGGTGGAATGCCCAGCAGGCGGCGCAGGAACTCTTCGCGGTAGAAGCTGACCCAGCCCACCCCGAGGCCTTCGGCGGTGGCGGCCAGCCACAGGTTCTGCACGGCCAGGCACACCGAGTACAGCCCGGCGTCGGCGATCGCGTGACGGCCGAGCACCTGGGGTGCACCTCGGCTCGGGTCGTAGGTGACGGCGATGCCCAGCGAGGACTCCACGATGCCCTCGACCTTGATCTTGGTGAAGGTCTCGGCGCGTTCCCCGTCGAGCTGGGCGGCGAAGACGCTGCGCTCGGCGAGCACGTGTTCGCGGAACGCGCGGCGGGTCGAGTCGTCGCGGACCAGCACGAAGTCCCACGGTTGGGACAGGCCGACGCTGGGCGCGCTGTGCGCGGCGGTCAGCACGCGGCGCAGCACTTCTTCGGGGAGCTCGCCACCGGTGAACTCCCGGCGCACGTCGCGGCGGCGGTTGATCACGTCGTAGAGGTCTGCGGCGGGGGCGGAATCGGTCAACTGGGGTACTCGTCCGGCGATCGTCATCGCCGCCCATCCTGCCGTGCCACGGCGGGTGACCAGGCGACGGGCACCCGTGCCCCGCCCGGCTGCCCCAGCGGACCTCGCAGGTGTGGGTTTTGCCTGGTCAGGGCGCGGGTGCGCGGACATCCCGACACGCACCCGGGCCGCCGCGCGGAGCCGGTTCGGCGACCGGCTCCGCAGCGGTGGGACCGGTCACTTGCGGGTGTTGGCCGGGTAGGGGAGGAGAGCCATTTCGCGGGCGTTCTTGATCGCCTTCGCGACTTCGCGCTGTTCCTGCGTGCTCAGGCCGGTGACCCGCCGGGAGCGGATCTTGCCCCGGTCGGACAGGAACTTGCGCAGCAGCGCGGTGTCCTTCCAGTCGACCTCGATGACGCCTTCGCGCTGGAGCAGGTTGGGCTTGCGGCGGACGCTGCGCCGATCCGAGTTCGGCACGGCTCACCAGCTCGACTTCCGAACGCCGGGCAGTTCGCCGGAATGCGCCAGCTCCCGCAGCCGCACCCGGGACACGCCGAACTTGCGGAGGTAGCCACGCGGACGCCCGTCGATGGCGTCCCGGTTGCGCAGCCGAACCCGGCTGGCGTCGCGCGGCTGGCGCTGCAGTTCGCGCTGCGCGGCGAGGCGGTCTTCGGGACTGCTGCCGGGCGCGACGATGATCTTCTTCAGCTCAGCGCGCCGCCGCGCGTAGCGGGCGACGATCTCGCGACGCTGCTCGTTGCGCGCGATCTTGGACTTCTTGGCCACTCGGCCACTCCTTTCGAAACGGATCGAGCCGGTCGTCGGTCGCGGATGTTCCGGCGATTTCGCGTGAAATCGCTCATCCCTCGACCGGGTCCGGGCTCAGCGCTCCTCGCGGAACTCGACGTGCTTGCGGGCTACCGGGTCGTACTTGCGCAGGACCAGGCGGTCCGGGTTGTTGCGGCGGTTCTTGGTGGTCACGTAGGTGAAGCCGGTACCGGCGGTGGACCGCAGTTTGACCACCGGGCGGACGTCGGTGCTCTTGGCCATCAGATGCGCTCCCCGCGCGCTCGCAGTTGTGACACCACGGCTTCGATGCCGCGCTTTTCGATCGTCTTCATCCCCTTCGCCGAAACCCGCAGCCGGATCCAGCGGCCTTCGGAGGGCAGCCAGTAGCGGTGCCGTTGCACGTTGGGCAGCCAGCGGCGGCGGGTGCGGTGGTTGGAGTGGGAGACCTGGTTGCCGTAGCCGGGTTTCTTCCCGGTGACCTGGCAGCGGACGGACATGACCTACCTCTCGATAATGACATCCATTTTCATTTTACCTGCCATCGAGAGTACCGTGTGTGCGAGTCAGATGAAAATCATTGTCGATTGAGGTGGGGGATGGGAACCGAGTCGTCCGCGAACCAGCGGATCCCGCTGATCATGGTGGCCGGGATCCGCGCGGAGCAGGTCGCGGCAGCCGCCGAGGCGGCGCGGCGGGAAGAACCGGCAGGCACCGCGCTGGTGCACCACGACCTGCGCGGAGTCACCCAGGGCGTGGTCCGGCGCCTGGTCCGGCACGGCGCCGCCGAACACACCGAGGTACTCGAACTCGCGCACGGTTGCGTGTCCTGCACGCTGCGCGAAGACATGCTGCCGCTGCTGCGGAGGCTGTCCGCGGCACCCGATGTGGCGCGGATCGTCGTGCAGCTCGATCCGGCGCTGGAGCCGGAGACGATCTGCTGGGCGCTGCAGCACGTGGTGGTGGACGGCCGTCCCCTCGTCGACGACGTCGACATCGAGGCCGTGGTCACCTCCGTCGACCTGGCGAGTTGGTTGGCCGATGCGACCGGTGAGGAGGAACTCGCCGAACGCGCGCTCGGCGGCAGCGCGGATGACGAGCGCACCGTCGCGCAGGTCGCGGTGGGACAGGTCGAGTTCGCCGACGCGATCGTGCTGGCTGGTCGCGCCGACGACCGCTGGAACCAGGTGCGCACCGCGGCCGTGATCGCCCGGCTCACGCCGAACGCACCCACCGCACACCTCGATGACCTGGAGTTCTCCGCGCTGCTGGGCGAGGTCGCGGGCGATGCGCGGCGCGGTGCGATCGACGGGCCGCACGGCCGGTTGCTGCGCGGGCAGCCGCCGCTGGACACCGATGCCGGGGTGTCGACGGTGCTGTTCGAAGAACGCCGCCCCTTCCACCCGGAACGGCTGCACGAGACGATCGACGTGCTGCTGGACGGCGTGGTGCGCACCCGCGGCCGGGTCTGGGTGGCCAGCCAGCCGGACGTGGCGCTGTGGCTGGAGTCCGCCGGTGGTGGGCTCGGCGTCGCGCACGGCGGGCCGTGGCTGGCCGCGCTGGAGCCGGACCAGTGGGCCGACATCTCGCCGGAACGCCAGGTCAGAGCCTCGCTGATCTGGGACGACTACTACGGCGACCGGACCCAGGAGCTGGTGGTGATCGCCCACCAGGCCAACCCCCGGGACATCGTCCGAGCACTGCGCCACGCGTTGCTGACCGACGACGAAATCGCCGCCGGTGCGCAGCAGTGGGCGAGCTACCCGGACCCGTTCGGCGAGTGGCACACCGACCCGTGCGGCACCGACCCGGCGGGCAACTCCAGGGACACGGCCGCGGACGCCAGCGGCGAGAGCGGCAACCGGTCGTGAGCGCGCCTTGCGACCCGACTTCGAAGGAGAGCGCGTGAAACGCGGCATCCATCCCGAGTACCGGCCGGTGGTGTTCCAGGACCGGACCACCGGCGACCGCTTCCTGACCCGCTCCACCGCGACGTCCGACGCGCGGACCGAGTGGACGGACGGCAACTCCTACCCGCTGATCGTGGTCGACGTGACCGCGTACTCGCATCCGTTCTGGACCGGCAACCAGCGGGTGCTCGACACCCAGGGCCGCGTCGAGAAGTTCCGCCGCCGCTACGGCGACCGCACGCGCTGACCGCCCGACCCAACCCCTGGAAGGACCAACGTGGCCGTTCCCAAGCGGAAGATGTCCCGCAGCAACACCCGGCACCGCCGTTCGCAGTGGAAGGCGGCGGTGCCCGACCTGGTGCCGATCGTCGTCGACGGCGAGCGCAAGCTCGTGCCGCGCGCCCTCATCAGGCACTTCCAGCAGCGGTGACCGATCCGGCGCTCGTGATCACGAAGGGTGATGGCGAGCGCCGGGATCACGCCTGAGCGGAGACGGATGTCACGCGGTTCCGCGACGTCCGGCGGGTTCTCAGCTACTTCTCAGGGCCAGGGGTAAAACTGTGCGCATGCGCATCCTCGTCGTCGACGACGATCGTGCCGTGCGGGAATCCCTGCGAAGGTCGTTGCAGTTCAACGGATACCAGGTGGAGCTCGCGGCGGACGGTCAACAGGCCCTGGACTTCCTGGCCAGCAATCGCCCGGACGCCATCGTGTTGGACGTGATGATGCCCCGCCTGGACGGGCTGGAGGTCGCCCGCCGACTCCGCAGCACCGGTGATGACCTGCCGATCCTGGTGCTGACCGCGCGAGACGCGGTGTCCGACCGGGTCGCCGGCCTCGACGCCGGCGCCGACGACTACCTCCCCAAGCCGTTCGCGCTGGAAGAGCTGCTCGCCCGGCTGCGCGCGCTGCTGCGCCGCGCCAGCCCGCCGGACCTCGGGCAGGACGCGCAACCGGCCGCGCTGCGCTTCGCCGACCTGGAGCTGGACCCCGGCACCCGCGAGGTCCGCCGCGGCGAGCGCTCGATCAGCCTGACCCGCACCGAGTTCGCCCTGCTGGAACTGCTGATGGCGCACCCGAAGCAGGTGCTGACCCGCAGCCGCCTGCTGGAGGACGTGTGGGGCTACGACTTCCCGACCTCGGGCAACGCCCTGGAGGTCTACGTCGGATACCTGCGCCGCAAGACCGAGGCCGAGGGCGAACCGCGCCTGATCCACACCGTCCGCGGCGTTGGTTACGTGCTTCGAGAGACGCCACCGTGACTTTTCCCGCACCGCCCCCGCCCGATCTGCAGCAGTCGTCCGCCAACGGCCGTTTCCAACGCGTGTCACTGCGCAACCGGGTCACCTGGCTCGCCGCGATCTGCGTGGCCGGGGCCGTCGCGCTGGTGTCCGTGGCGGCGTTCATCACCGTGCACGACAGCCTCTACCAGCAGGTCGACGACAACCTCACCGAACGCGCGGTGGAGGCCGCCGAAGGTCCGCTGGTGCGCACCGCTGACCTGCAGCAGGTGCCGGTGGCCTTCTTCGTGGCGGCGAACTTCAAGATCTGCGTGCTCTCCGCCGACGGCGTGGTGGTCGGCCCGCCCGACCGGCCGCCGGTGAGCTACGCGGAACTCGCGGTCGCCAGGGGCGAGACCCGCGAGTCGCTGCGCACCGACCAGGGCACCAACAGCCGCGTCGTGGCGGTGCCGACCGGCCAGAACGCCGCGCTGGTGATGTCCAGCCCGCTGCAACCCACCCAGCGGACGCTCGCCCAGCTGAGCGTGGTGCTGGTGGTGATGGGCGGCGCCGGGATCCTGCTCGCGGCAGCCGCCGGGACTGCGGTCGCCCGAGCCGGGCTGCGACCGGTGCAGCGGCTGACCGCGGCGGCCGAACGCGTCGCGCTCACCGGTGACCTGCGCCCGATACCGGTCGGCGGGGATGACGAGCTGGCCCGGTTGACCACGAGTTTCAACGGGATGCTCATCGCGCTGGCCGAGTCGCAGGAACGCCAGCGGCGGCTGGTGGCCGACGCCGGGCACGAGCTGCGCACCCCGCTGACTTCGCTGCGCACCAACCTGGAACTGCTGATGGCGTCGGCCCGGCCGGGCGCGCCGACGCTGTCCGAACAGGACCGTGCGGAGATGTTCGCCGATGTCGAGGCACAGGTGACCGAACTGTCCGCGCTGGTCGGCGATCTCGTCGAGCTGGCCAGGGAGGACACCCCGCAGGCGGTGCACGAGCCGGTGGACCTGGTCGACGTGGTGGAGCGCGCGCTGAACCGGGCGCGGCGCCGGGCGCCGCGCGTCGAGTTCGACATCCGCCTGCAGCCGTGGGTGATGATGGGCGACGCCACCGCGCTGGAGCGGGCGGTGCTGAACCTGCTGGACAACGCGGCGAAGTGGAGTCCGGAGGGCGGCCGGGTGCGGATGGAGCTGCATCCGGAGGAGGCCACCGGCAACGCCGTGCTGGAGGTCGCCGACAGCGGGCCGGGCATCGGCGCCGCGGACCGGCCGTACGTGTTCGAACGCTTCTACCGCTCGTCCGATGCGCGGCCCCTCCCGGGCTCCGGTCTGGGCCTGTCGATCGTCAAGCAGGTCGCCGAGCGGCACGGTGGTTCGGTCTGGGCCGGCGAGGCGCCCGAGGGCGGTGCGTTGCTGCGCATGTCACTGCCCGGAAGCACGTCGTACACCGAACAGCAATAAACATCGAGTACCGATCGTGATGTTGGAATTCCCCGCGCTCCGCCTATGACCCGGCCTATCACCCGTTCGGGTATGTTGGTTTCTGAGGTTGTGCGGATCGGGTGGCCGCTGCGGACGTCCGGTGAGCGGCGCAGCCGCTTGCCGCTGCGCGGGTGGCACCCAACGCACCGCCAGGCAAGCCGACCGTTCGCGCAACCCTTCGGAGTTGAGCTGAGGTGAGGGGACGGGTGGAGTGCTCGCGCGGCAACGCCAGGAAGTGATCCTCGACGAGGTGCGGCGGACCGGGGCGGTGCAGGTCGGTGATCTGGTGCTCCGGCTGGGCGTGTCGGACATGACGATCCGCCGCGACCTCGACGTGCTGGCCCGTCGCGGCCTGGTCGAGAAGGTCTACGGCGGCGCCACCTCGATGGTCGGCCGCAGCACCGACGAGCCCGGCTTCGAGGCGAAGTCGGTGCGCCAGCTCGCCGAGAAGGAGGCCATCGCGCGGCTGGCCGCCGAGCAGGTCCGGCCGGGTACCGCGATCGGCCTGTCCGCGGGAACCACCACCTGGACCCTCGCGCGGCACCTCGACGACGTGGCCGACCTGACGGTGGTGACCAACTCGGTGCGGGTCGCCGATGCGCTGCAGCAACGCGGCCGCACCGACCGCACGGTGGTGCTCACCGGCGGAGTGCGCACCCCGTCGGACGCGCTGGTCGGGCCGGTCGCCGTGCAGTCGCTGCGCTCCCTGCACCTGGACCTGGTGTTCCTCGGCGTGCACGGGATGGCGCCGCGGGCCGGGTTCACCACGCCGAACCTCAACGAGAGCGAGACCAACCGGGCGCTGGCCGAGGCGGCCGGTCGGTTGGTCGTGGTCGCCGACAGTTCCAAGTGGTCGATCGTCGGAATCTCCACGATCGTCGACTTCGACGAGGTAGATCTGCTGATCAGCGACGAGGGATTACCGGCGGACGCGCGCCAGGCACTGGCCGAGCACGTCGAGGTGTTGTTGGCCGATCAGCGGGAGACCGTGGAGGACTGATGGGCCACACTCTTTCCCCGGCTCGTCGGGGCCGATCGGGTGCGGGTGTCCCGCAAGGCACCGTGGAGGAGCAGTGAAGCGGACGGCGCGACGCCTTGCCGATGGTCGGGAGATCATCTACTTCGACGCCGACCCGACGCGGATTCGGCAGGCCGCGGACACCAGGGACCTGCCGCCGCAGGCCCCGGCGTCGGAGATGCGGCGGGACCCGCTGACCGGCGAGTGGGTGGCGATCGCCGCGCACCGGCAGTCGCGGACCTACAAGCCGCCGACCGAGCTGTGTCCACTGTGTCCGAGCGGCCCCAGCCGACCCACCGAGATCCCGGAATCGGACTACGACGTGGTCGTGTTCGAGAACCAGTTCCCGTCGTTCGCCCAAGGCATCCCCGGCCGGGAGTCCACTGTGGATGGGATGCCGATGGTGCCGTCGGCGCCCGCTCGCGGGCGCTGCGAGGTGGTGTGCTTCACCTCCGACCACGACTCCTCCTTCGGGCGGCTCAGCCCCGCGCGCGTCCGCGACGTGGTGGACGTCTGGGCCGACCGGACCGCGGGATTGGCCGAAACACCCGGTGTGGAGCAGGTTTTCTGCTTCGAGAACCGCGGCGAGGAGATCGGGGTCACGCTGCACCACCCGCACGGCCAGATCTACGGGTATCCGTTCATCACGCCGAAGACCGAGAAGATGCTGCAGGTCGCCGAGAAATACCGGGCCCAGCACGGCAGGCACGTGCAGGGCGATGTGCTCGCGGCCGAACGCGCCGCAGGGCAGCGCGTGATCGTCGACTCCGAGCACTGGACCGCCTTCGTGCCCGCCGCCGCGCGCTGGCCGGTCGAGGTGCACCTCGTACCGCACCGGCAGGTGCCCGACATCGTGGCGCTCACCGATGCCGAGCGCGACGACTTCGCGGTGACGTACCTGGATGTGCTGCGCCGCCTCGACGGGCTCTACGACCGTCCGCTGCCCTACATCGCTGCCTGGCACCAGGCTCCGGTGCGCACCGGCCGGGAGCTTTCCTGGTTGCACCTGGAGGTCTTCTCGGTGCTGCGGTCGGCGGACAAGCTGAAGTACCTGGCTGGTTCGGAATCCGGCATGGCCGTGTGGATCAACGACGCGACACCGGAGCAGATCGCCGCGCGGCTGCGGACGCCAGCAGCCGGGTAGGTCGCACATCCCGGGTAGGTCGCAGATCACAGTGCGGCGGATCGTTTTCAGGGCGCTCCACAGGTTGATCTCAGGCACTTCTCAGTTGCCTGGCGCAGAGTAGAACCATGACCGATCACACCCCGGATTCCTCCGGCGCCCAGCCGGAAGAACCGAAACCGCAGGCGAGCTCCGCTGCGGGCGCAGGCGACACGCCACCAGCCGGGGTGCCGCCGCAGCAGCCGTACCAGCAGCCCTATCAGCAGTCGCCCTATCAGCAGTCGACTGAGCAGCAACAGCCGCCACACTCGACGCAGCAGTTCCCCCAGTCGCAGCCCTGGTCCGCTGGCGGTGGGTACACCGCGGCGGCCCCGATGGGGCACCCGCGCAACCGGCGTGGCGGGCTGATCGCCGGGGCGGTGGGGCTCGCGCTGGTGGCCGGACTCGTCGGCGGCGGAGTCGGCGGCTTCGTCGGGTACCAGCTCGGCGACGACGGCTCCGGCATCACCTCGCTGAACCAGCCGCCGCCCGCGCGCAGCGCGAGCACCGCGCCGCAGGGCTCGGTGCAGCAGGTCGCCGACAAGCTGCTGCCCAGCGTCGTCCAGTTGCAGCTGGTGACCTCGCGCGGTGGCGGTGAGGGATCCGGGATCGTGCTCAGCAGCGACGGCTACATCCTCACCAACAACCACGTCGTCGACGGCGAGGGGCAGGGCACCGGTCGGCTCACCGCGCTGTTCCACGACAACCGCTCGGCGCCGGTGCAGGTCATCGGTACCGACCCGAAGTCCGACCTCGCGGTGGTCAAGGCCGACATCACCGGCCTGACGCCGGTCGAACTCGGTCGCAGCGACGATCTCCCGGTCGGCGCGCCGGTGGTCGCCATCGGTTCGCCGTTCGGCCTCTCCGGCACCGTCACCAGCGGCATCATCAGCGCCAAGGACCGCCCGGTGCGCGCCGGTGGTGAGTCCGGCAGTGAGGACACGGTGCTCAACGCGCTGCAGACCGACGCCGCGATCAACCCCGGCAACTCCGGTGGTCCGCTGGTGGACATGGACGGGCGCGTGGTCGGCATCAACTCCGCGATCTACAGCCCCGGTTCCGGTCAGCAGCAGGCCGGGTCGGTGGGCCTCGGCTTCGCGATTCCGATCGACCAGGCCCGGCGCATCGCCACCGAGCTCAAGGACACCGGCTCGGCCACCCAGACCACCCTGGGCGTCACGATCGGCGCAGGTCAGCAGCCTGGCGCGCTGGTCCGCGACGTGGTGCCCGGTGGACCCGCCGAGCAGGCCGGGATCCGTCCCGGTGACCTGATCACCATGGTCGACGACCGAGCCATCCAGGACCCCGACTCGCTGGTGGCGGCGGTCCGCTCGCACGCCCCTGGCGACCGGGTGCGGATCACCATCGCCGATGGGAACCGCACCGTGGACGCCACCCTGATCGGGCAACAGGGGTGATCTGAACGCGCGGCCGGACTCCACCGGCCGTGTTCCGCGCCGACCGCGTCGGGCTGCCATGCCCCCACTGGGGAGCCCGGCGCGGTCGGCGGCGCACCGGGCTGGTGCACTGGAGAACTGGGAGGAACATGTCCGACAAAACAGGTGCTGTTGTCCCACATCGGGCACGGCGGTTGGTCGATCTCACCGGGTCGTTGGATCTGACCGGGATGGACCTTGGCACTACGGTTACCGGCATGGAACGCAGCGCGCAGCGGTTGGGGCGGGCCCTCGTGGTCGTGGTGGACGATCGGGTCGCTCAAGGCGAGCAGGAAGACAACATCGGTCCGCTGGTGACCGAGTTGCTGGAGGAGGCCGGTTTCATCGTCGACGGGACCGTCGCGGTGGCTGGGGAGACGGTGGACATCCGCAACGCGCTGAACACCGCGGTGATCGGTGGGGTGGACGTGGTGATCACCACCGGCGGCACCGGGGTGTCACCACGGGATGTCACACCGGACGCGACGGCAGGCGTGCTGGACCGCCCGATCCCGGGCATCGCGGAAGCCCTGCGGGCCTCGGGGCTGGCGGCGGGAGCGGTCGAGGCAGGGGTGTCGCGCGGTCTGGTCGGAGTCTCGGGCAGCACCCTGGTGGTGAACCTGGCTGGCTCCCGGGCATCAGTGCGGGACGGCATGGCGACCCTGACGCCACTGGTGGCCCACGTGATCGAACAACTCTCCGGCCTGGACGCAACCTGACCTGAATACCTGTCTTTGAACTCGTTTTGCTTTGCAGTGCAAGTAGCGGGCGTGGACTGAACGGCTGCGCCGCTTCAAAAACAAGATCAAAGACAAGCACCGAAACGCAGGCGGCGTCCAACCGCCTGCGTTTTCGCGTGTTGGTCAGGGCGTTTTCGGCGGTTCGGTGGTGCCACCGGTGTCCTCGGGGCCCTTGTCGCCAGGGGCTTCGGGGCCCTTCGGGGGCTGGCCGTCCGGGTGGTGCTCCCGCTTGATGATGCCTTCGACCTTGTGGCTGACGTTCTCGATCTTGTCGTGGTACTTGCCGCCAGTGGCCTTGTCCAGGCTCGACTTGGCCGCGTCGAGTCCCTTGACGGCGCTCGGCCCCGCCCGCTCGGCCAGGTGCTCCGCCTTGCCCTTCGCCTGATTCGCCAGTTCCTTGGCCTTCTCCAGGAAACTCATCTCTTGCCTCCCGTGGCCTAGTTGCCGGTGAGCCACGCCTTGCGCCGCTCACGCGGCATTTGACCTGCAACAACCTAACTGTAACCGACATCACAGCAGCGGTCGGCGAGGTTCCCGCGCGCTCGCGGCGGTGGGGGATGATGGGGGTGTGACCGGCGCTAGGCGCTGGTGGAAGGGTTTGACTTGGACGGCAAGACGGATCAGGACGGTCGGGAGCGGCGGCGCAAGCTCGCCGAGATCTTCGGCGACGTGCTGCCGGAGAGCACCTCCGACGACCGCCCGGACCGGGCTCCCGGTGCGGAGGACGACCGCTGGTACCGGGAGAACCGGCCGCCGCACCACGACGCGCGCTGAGGCCTCTCGAAGCGCCGCGGCAGGTCGGTGCGCACCCGCCGCGTCACGCCGAACGAGTTCCCGGCCGGGTGCTCACTTCTGCTGACCGTTGGCGGATGACCCGGTCTTCTCGTCGACGACCAGGCCCTGGATCTCCGGTAGACCTTGCTCGCGGCGCAGCAGGTCGCGGATCTCCAGCAGCAGTTCGACGTCGGTCGGCTCGGACTCGGTGTCCCCGCCCTGCTTGCGCCGCTCGGTGATCTTCTTCAGCGGCATCACGAACAGGAAGTAGACCACCGCGGCCGTGATCAAGAACGTGATCACGGCGTTGATCACTGCGGCGAAGTCGATGATCGACGCGGTGTTGCCGGCGCGCAGCTGGATGCTCAGGCCTGTGACGTTCCCGCCCCCGGTGGCCGCGATGATCGGCTTGATGATGCTGGTGGTGAAGGCCGTGACCAACGCGGTGAACGCGCTGCCGACGACCACCGCGACGGCCAGCTCGACCACGTTGCCGCGCATCAGGAAGTCCTTGAAGCCCTTGAGCACGCTGGAAGCTCCTCTCCAAATCAATGCAACCCGGAAGATCCCGGATGGATGATGCGCCGAATCGATAGTGGATCGACGCGCGACGCCACTCAGCGGAGCGTAACGGTCACCGACTGGGTGAGAGATGCCGCGGCCACCGCCGCAGCGGGCCCCTCCGGTAACCCCACGAAGATGAGTCTTCCCTGGTCGTGGCGACTTCGTGGCGGCTGGACGGCGATCACCGGGACATTCTCGGCGAGCACCGAAGTATGACCCGATCGAGTGATCGTTGTGATGAGGTCCACGCGTCTGCCGGGGACCAGGAAGTCGGCGACGTCCGGATCGGCCAGCCGGACCGGTGCCGACGCCGTCCCGGCGCCACCGGAGGCCACCGCCGGACCGTTGAACCGCACGTCGGTCAACGGCTCGCCGCCGCGCGCCGCGCTGCCCAGCACCCGGCCGACGGCTGCGGTGGCCTCCCGCAGCGTGCCGTCCGGCACCAGCTCGGCGGGCATCTCGCGGCGCGCCACGTCCACATGCGACAGAACCCGGCCGGGCGGCAGATCGCGCGCGGCGACCAGCACCGCCACCCGCGATTCCGGTGGCCCGTGGCGCGGCTGGACCGCCAACACCGCCGCCAGCAGCAACAGCGCCGCAGCGGTCAACCGGCGCAGCACGTGCAGGCGAATTCCCCGCCGTGCGAGGACGAATGCGCCGATGCGGTCGCGCAGTGTCGAGTTGAGACGGTCGTCCGATGCCATGATCGACTCACCGGGTTCGCGGAAGATCCAACGGCTTCCGAAGCTAGGGAGCTGCGCGGCGCAGCGGAAGGCGGGAACGGAAATCTGTGCACAAACCGGTCCGCTGTGGACAACTCGGCTCACTCGAACGATTTTCCGACCGTCACTGCCCGTGCACACGAAAATCGCCGACCGCGGCGGGCGGTCGGCGGGAGTTGCGGTTGTGCCAGCTCAGGAAGCGGCGGCCGTGGTGGTCGAAGAGCTGCTGCTCGAAGACGACGAGCTCGAATCGGAGGACGAACCGCCGCTGCCGTTCGACGACGAGCCGCTGTCGCTGGAGGAGGAAGAACTGCTCGTCGTGGTGCTCGACGACGAGTTCGACGAGCGGTTGTCGGTCCGGTAGAAGCCGCTGCCCTTGAACACGATGCCCACCGCGTTGAACAGCTTGCGGAGTCGGCCGCTGCATTCCGGGCACTCGGTGAGCGAGTCCTCGCTGAACGACTGCACCGCCTCGAAACGGTGATCACATTCGGTGCAGGCGTACTGGTATGTGGGCACGGCCGCGAACCTCCGGCATCTCGTCTTTGGCACTCAAACAGCAGGAGTGCTAACTCGATAATGCGCCAGATCGGGTGTCCGGTGCAAACACTGCTATGTCACATGGGTAGTGCCACGACCCCACGCCGTGGTGTCAGCACACCGTTCATCCGCACGTCATGCGGCTCGCCGGGCAGTTCGTCGACGAATTCGCGGTCCCGGACGATGCCGATCAGCGCCGCGCCCGGCGCGGCCATCGGCAGCGACCGGTCGTAGTACCCGGCCCCGCGCCCCAGCCGCACACCCCGGTGATCCACGGCCAGCGCGGGCACCAGCAGCGCCTCGGCCTCCCCGATCGCGGCTGGTCCGAGCCGATCACCAACCGGTTCCAGCAGGCCGAACCCGGCCGACCGCAGCGAATCCGGACCGGTGTAGGCGGCCCACTCCAGCGGCCCGCCGCGAACCACGATCGGCAGCAGCACCCGCAGCCCGGCCTCGCGCAGCGCGTCGAGCAGGCCCGGCGACCCCGGCTCACCGCCGACCGGGACGTACGCCGCCACCGTCCGCACTGGACGGTCGCCCAGCCACCGCAGCAGTGCCTTCTGCAACGCGCCCGCCTCAGCGGACCGGGTGGTCTCGTCGACCTCGCGGCGCTGCTCCAGCAGCAAGTTGCGCCACTGCGATTTGGTCGTACACGATTCATCCAGTGAGCTCACAGCTCCACTGTAGGTATGACCGATAGGCTCCCTGGCCATGAGCAGCCCGACGAGCACGCCCAAAGCGTTCCGGACCGCCATCGTGCCCGCCGCCGGTCTCGGAACTCGGTTCCTGCCGACCACCAAGGCGGTGCCCAAGGAGTTGCTCCCGGTCGTGGACACCCCCGGTATCGAACTGGTGGCCGCCGAAGCCGCCGAAGCGGGTGCGCAACGCCTGGTCATCGTGACCTCACCGGACAAACGGGCGGTCGCCGAGTACTTCCAGCCGCAGCCCGAGCTGGAGCAGACCCTGAAGGACCGCGGCAAGGACGAGCTGCTCGAAAAAGTCCGCCGTGGACCCGCGCTGATCGCCGTGGAAACGGCCGTGCAGGACCGGGCCCTGGGGCTGGGCCACGCGGTGGGCTGCGCGGAACCGAACCTGACCGACGCCGACGAGGCGGTCGCGGTGCTGCTGCCCGACGACCTGGTGCTGCCGCGCGGGGTGCTGGTGCGGATGGCCGAGGTGCGCGCCCGCTACGGCGGCAGCGTGCTGTGCGCCTTCGACGTGCCGCGCGAGCAGATCTCCGCTTACGGCGTCTTCGACGTCACCGACACCGACGCCGACGACGTCAAGCAGGTCCGGGGCATGGTCGAGAAGCCGACACCCGAACAGGCCCCGTCCACCTTCGCTGCGGCCGGGCGCTATTTGCTGGATCGAGCGATCTTCGACGCGCTGGGGCGCATCGAGCCTGGCGCGGGAGGTGAACTTCAGCTCACCGATGCCGTAGCGTTGCTGATCTCCGAAGGACACCCGGTGCACGTAGTTGTTCATCGCGGTGGGCGACACGACTTGGGAAATCCTGGCGGTTTCCTCAAAGCTGCGGTGGACTTCGCGCTGGAAGATCCCGAGTACGGGCCGGACCTGCGGGACTGGCTCGTCGAACGGATGAGCAGGAGCTAACGCCGCGCGCCAGGCCTGGCCACGGCTCGGGCACGCGAGAAGAGGTCGACAGCCATGAGGTCAGTGGACGAGCAGCTCGCGCGCGTGCTCACGGCCGCCGTCCGGCCAGCGCCGGTCCGGGTGGCGATCTCCGAGGCGCAGGGCTTGCTGTGCGCCGAAGAGGTCATCGCCGAACAGGCGCTGCCCGGCTTCGACCAGGCCGCGGTGGATGGCTACGCGGTGCGCAGCATCGACGTGCAGACGGCCGTCGACGAATCGACCGTGCTGCCGGTCGTCGGGGAGATCCCGGTCGGATCGCGGCAGCCGCGCCGACTGCAGCCCGGCCAGGCGGTGCGGGTGGCCACCGGTGCGCCGCTGCCGACGCTGGCCGATGCCGTGGTGCCGCTGGCTTACACCGACGAACACCCGGCGAAGGTCACGGTGCGCCGCGCGGTGCCGTCCGCGGCTTTCGTCCGCCGCACCGGTGAGGACGTGCAGACCGGCGACGTCGCGGTCCGGCGTGGCGCGCCGATCGGCGCGGCGCAGGTCGGGCTGCTGGCGGCGGTGGGCCGCGACAAGGTGCTGGTGCACCCGCGGCCGAGGCTGTCGGTGATCTCGGTGGGCGACGAACTCGTCGACGTCGACCGGACGCCCGGCCAGGGCCAGGTCTACGACGTCAACTCCTACGCACTGGCCGCCGCCGGACGCGACGCCGGGGCCGAGGTCACCCGGGTCGGCATCGTCAACAGCGATCCGCGACGGCTGCGCGAAGTCGTCGAAGGCAGGCTGCTGCTGTCCGAGATGGTGGTGATCATCGGCGGTGCCGGGGGCGCGGTGGGCAGCGAGGTCCGCGCGGCCTTGGCCGACCTCGGCGAACTGGACGTGACCCGGGTGGCCATGCAACCCGGCTCGGTGCAGGGCTTCGGCAGACTCGGCCCGGACGAGATCCCGACCTTCGTGCTGCCCAGCAATCCGGTCAGCGCGCTGGTGGTCTTCGAGGTGCTGGTGCGACCGCTGATCCGCGCCGCGCTGGGCAAGCTCAACCCGCACCGGCGCACCGTGTCGGCCGAGCTGCTCTCGCCGATCACCTCGACCAAGCAGCGGCGCGGATTCCTCCGCGGTCAGCTGCTGCGCGATCCGAAGAACGGCTCCTACCTGGTGCAACCGCTGGGCACCTCCGGTTCGCACCTGCTCGCGTCGCTGGCCGAGGCCAACTGCCTGGTCGTGGTGGACGAAGACACCACCGAGGTAGCGGCGGGGGAGGACGTGCAGGTTCGGTTCCTCTCCCAGCGCGCGTGATCCGCCGATGCAGCCCACCGACGCTGATGGGTTCGCGATCGGCCGACACCCCGGCTGGCCGATGCGGCTCGGGCCGCTGATCACCGCGCGCGGCGCCGTCGCATTGCGCCCGCCCCGTCTTCGGGACGCTTCCTCCTGGAGTCGAACTCGGCTGCGCGACCGCCTCTACCTGCAAAAATGGGAACCCACCGCGATCGGTGGCTGGCAGGAGCGCAACGCGGTGATGTCCTGGCCCGCGCAATGGGGTGCCCTGCGCGGCATGGCCCGCCGAGGCCAGGCCCTGCCGTTCGTCATCACCGTCGACGGCGAGTTCGCCGGGCAGCTGACCATCGGCAACATCGTGCGCGGTGCGCTGCGCTCCGGGTGGGTCGGCTACTGGGTGGCCGAGCGGCTGGCCGGCGGTGGGGTCGCCACGGCGTCGGTCGCGCTGGCCGTGGACCACAGCTTCGGTCCGGTCGGACTGCACCGGCTGGAGGCGACCGTGCGGCCGGAGAACCAGCCGAGCGTGCGGGTGCTGGAGAAATCCGGATTCCGCCGCGAAGGGCTGTTCCACCGGTACCTGGACGTGGCCGGTGCCTGGCGGGACCACTACGTGTACGCGCTGACCGTCGAGGACATCCCGGACGGCGCGGTGACCAGGCTGGTCCGGGCCGGTGGAGCCAGCCACCCCTGAGCGTTACCGCCGATACCGATCCTTGACCTATCCGGTACCGAGATTTTGACCACGCACGGTCACCGCTGAGCAGGGCCGACTGAGTCGAGCTGCGCCGAACAGCGGTGCCGCGCGCGGCAATCGGCGGTGCGGAAGGCGACACGCCGGTGACGATGTTGCCGCCGATTGCTCTGAACGTGCGGTTTTCTTCTCGCTGGGGAACCGATGTGACTCGGCGTGGCTCCGAGACAGAAGTGACTGCTGTGGCTAGCGTGGCGATCGCAGGCTTGTGTGCTGCTGGTGGCCAGGGGGAGGTGGCGAGGCATGCCCAGCTCGTTGATCTTCGCTGCACTGGCAGCGGCGTGGCTGGTCGTACTGGTACCGATGTTCGCCCGCCGCCGCCAGGAAGTGTCCAAGACCACCGATTCCGCGCTCGCCGCGCGAGTGGTTCGGCGAGGCAGCGGTCGGCGACCGGCAACGCCCGGAGCCGCGACAACCGACAGGGTGGAGGAGGCGTTCGGGATGCCTGACACCGACCGGGACGACGTCGTCGAAGAGCACGAGTCCGACAACTCGTGGCGACGGGTGCACAGCGACGACGTCCGGGCCGGACGTCGCTACCGGCCGGGCCGTGGCGGCTTCGACCCGGAAGCCGCCGCACTGGCCGCACGAGCCAAGTACGCCCGTCGGCAGCGGATCGTGCTCGTCATGCTGCTCGTGGCGGTGACCACCGCGCTGCTGGCCGGTCTGATGTGGCCCATGGTCTGGTGGGCGCACGGCGCCATCGACCTGGGGCTCGTCGGCTACCTGACCTACTTGCGTCGGCAGGTCCACATCGAAGAGGACGTCCGCAGCCGTCGACTGGCCCGGATGACCGGCGAGCGCGACGAAGTCGACGACTACGACGAAGACGACGAGCTGGTCGAGGAGTACGACGAGGACGTCGACGACGAGACCGGCGAAGCCGAACGCCCCGCCGACCGCCGACCGGCCGCGCAGGCGGTGCGCGTGGAGATCGACGACGAAGACCCGATGTTCGATGAGCTGGACGAACGCACCTGGGAGCCCTATCGGCGCGCCTCCGGCGAATAACCCGCGAGTGCTGATCAGGGGGTGCTGCGAGTGCTGATCCGGAGGCTTGCTAAGCTCTCCGCAGCACTCAACCAGGGGCTGTAGCGCAGTTGGTAGCGCGTCTCGTTCGCATCGAGAAGGTCAGGGGTTCGATTCCCCTCAGCTCCACGCGAAGAGTGGGAGAGCCCTGTCGACTTTGTCGACGGGGCTCTTCGCGTTATGACTTTGGGGGGCCGAGCCCCCCAAGCCCCCCACGGTGCGGTGGTCACCCCTCGTCGGCTTCTTGCGTTTTGTGGTGTTCCCGGCCTGTTCTCGGACCAGCTCTCCGATGGGGTTTGACCGCGAGTTGTTGGCATGTGAACTTGTTTTGTAAGCAGAGTGGTTGGCTGTCGGGTTGAACTTTTGTTGGGATGAGCACTGCGGTCGGGTTGTGCCGTGTTCGGGTCGTTGAATTGGGCATTGCACTAACGCCTGTTTTGGGGCCGCGTGTGGTGGTGTGTTCGCGTGCACGGCTCGGTCGGTGATCTGTTCGTCGTCGATGTAGCACGTCGGGCGAAGGCTGGAACACGTTCCAGAACGCGGCTGGTGATCGGCTGCGCCGAGCCGGTCATTCTCGAAGGCGGGCGCGTTGGGCGGGTTTGAGCGCGGCGACGACGAGGTCGTAGGAGTCTTCGATCAGGTCGAGCAGCAGGCGATCCGCCAGCGATCCGTCGATGGTGATGGTGTTCCAGTGCTGCTTGTTGAGCCGATGGCCCGGCTTGATCGCGGGATGGGTGAGGCGCAGCTGCACCGCCAGTGCTGGCTCGCACTTGAGGCTCACCCGAAGCGGCTCGTCCGCCAGCGAGCTGATCGCGAACACCCGCCCGGCGACCTTGAACACCGATCGCTCGGGGTAGCGCGGGAACGGGAATTCCTCGCTCGCGCCCGGAAACGCCAGGCACGCCGCCCTGAGCTCGGCCGGGGTCATCGCAGTGCGCCTGCGGTGGCGAGGAGGCAGGCGGTCAGCCGGTAGCAGGCCTCGTTCGTCATCTGAACCTCCCGGTCCGGTCGGCGGGCGTGCGGCGATGCTACTCGCGCGTTGTGGCTGATAACGTGCTTCCAGTGGAGCAGTCTGATGTCGTACCTCCGGCTCACGATGAGGTCAGCGCGCGCAACGAGCTCGATCGTTCGGTGTCGCAGACCCTGAGCCGAGGACTGCAGGTGCTCGAAGTCCTCGCTGCCGAAGGGCGGCCGCTCACCGCGCAGCAGATCGCGAGGGCCCTCGGGCTGAGCCGCCCGGTCGTCTACCGCCTGCTCCGCACCCTCTCGCAGCACCACCTGTTGAGCACCGAAGTCGCGAACGGCATGTACGACCTCGGGCTCGGGCTGCTGACCCTCTCGCGCAGCGTGCAGAAGGACCTCCGCAGCGCGGCATTCCCGATCATCAGGTCGCTGGCGCAGCAACTCAACACGACCGTGGTCCTCGGACTGCGCGACGGCGACGAGGTCGTCTACGTGCTCGCCGTCGAGGCCGAGTTCGCCCGGATGGCGGTGCGCTCGCGGGAAGGCACCCGCCGATCGCTTGAGACCAGCACCTCCGGACTCGCGCTGCGGCTGACGTTCGAGCCGGGCCCGGACGACGACGAGGAACTGCGGCAGGCGCGGGCCGCCGGATTCGCCGCGCGCGACGCCGTGATGGGCTACCAGGCGACGGCGATCTCGGCGCCGGTCCCCTCGGAAGTCGGGCCGAGCGAAGCGTGCGTGACGGTGTTGTTCCCGAACGTTATCGACGACATCGAGGACAAGGCCCCGCTCGTCGTCGACGCGGCGGGGCGCATCGCCGGGGCCGTGCGGATCTGAGCGCCGCCGACCGGCACCCGTGAGTGATCGGTTGCGGTAAGAACCCGGACTTCCACGCAACGTACTGCCCAGCCCAATCCGCGCGCCTGCGCTCGGGTCCTCGCGCGCCATGCCGGGCTGACTTCGCGCCGAGCCGATGCGGCAGTGGGTCGTCCGGCGTTGACTCGCCTGTTCAGGATAAGTAGATTGATATTTCGTACAGCAGTTACGAATATCGGACACATCAAGTCTCGGCACGGGAGCGACGACGCGAAGCGAGAGCCGGTACCCGGCGGCGCTGGAGACAACAGGAAGTAAGGAGCCACGCGATGGCCACATCCGGTCCGTTCAGGATGGGAGCGGTCGGCGACATCAACCTCGCGGATTTCGCCACCGACTCGAACCCGTTCCGCGACCTGATGCCGTACCTCGACACCCTGAACCTCGCGGTCGGCACGCTTGAGGGCCTGCTCGCCGAGCCCGCGGAGCTGTTCTACAAGCCAGGCTTCAAGCACGTCGGCGAAGGCCACGCGCCGAACCTCGCCGAGGCGCGCTTCCGGATGCTCAACCTCGCGAGCAACGTGAGCTTCGGGGCCGATCCCATCGGCACCACGATCAAGCAGCTCGACGCAGCGGGGATCGCGCACACCGGGGCGGGTTTGGACCGCACCGGCGCGCGCCAGCCCGCCCGGTTCACCGTGGACGGCAAGACCATCGGCATGGTCTCCCGGACGGCGGTTTTCTGGCCGCACGGCCACGAGGCGACCGACACCCAGGCGGGCGTCGTGCCGATCCACGTGACGACGTCGTACCAGCCGCACCCCCGGCTCATCGAACTGCCCGGACTACCCGCCAAGGTCATCACGACCCCCGATCCCGCCGACGTCGAAGCGCTGCGGGCCGACCTCGCCGCCCAGCGCGAGGACGTCGACATCCTCATCGCGTTCTTCCACTTCGGCGTCTCGTCCCAGCGCGAGGTCGTCGACTACCAGCGCACCCTCGCCCAGGCCTCGATCGATGCGGGCGCGGACGTCGTCTTCGGCTCGCACGCCCACGTCATCCAGCCCATCGAGGTGTACCGGGGCAAGCCGATCTTCTACGGGCTCAGCCAGGTGATCTTCGGCTGGGACTTCGTGGCGCGCGTGAAGCACCCCGGTGGACCGGGCCTCATCGCGGAGCTCGAACTGGCGGACGGGGAGTTCCGCTGGAGCGCCCGTTTCGTGAAGCCGCAGGAGAACCTCGAACCCCGGATCGTCGCGCTCGACGAGGTGTCGGCGGAAGTCGAGTTCCTCACCGCCTCCTGCCCGGACACGGTCCGCTTCGAAGGCGACCGGCTGATCGTCCGAACCGGACTCGACACCACGCCGTGACCAACCGGTCGTAGTGCCTGTCTTCGATCTCGGCTTCGAGTTCCGAAGCGGCGCCAGCCGCTCCGCTACCCGCACCCGCGCAGGACGAGTTCGAAGACAGGCCGCCCGCGGCGGCGCAGACCGGTGTTGACGAAACGGATGCTGGCGGGGGAGAGCCCCGATCGCCAGTCATCGCGCGGAGATCGTGGCCGGACAACCGGTCACACCCCGTCCGCTGCATCGGGATCAGGCACTCCCCGTGTCGATTGGTCCTGGTCCCGCGAGCGCACAAGGGAGTGTGCAGTGTCGGATTCAACGACGAGCAGTCCGGTCATCGACGTGGTTCCGGTGATCGAGAACCAGAAGATCGGACGGTTCTGGGTCGCACTTTTCGCCGTCGCATGGTTGGTCACGTTCCTCGACGGTTTCGATCTCCAGATCATCTCGTTCGCCGGTCGCTACCTGAAGGCCGATTTCGGGCTCAGCAACACGCAGCTGGGCACCCTGGGAACCATCGGCGTGGTGGGCACGCTGTTCGGCGGAATCGCCATCACGTACCTGGGCGACAAGTTCGGACGCAAACCCGCGATCGTCGGGTCGGTGGCCGGTTTCGGCCTGTTCATGGTGGCGTTCGCCTTCGCGGCGGACTACCCGCAGCTGGTGATCCTGCGGCTGGCCACCGGTTTCTTCATTGGCGGCGCCCTGCCGCTGGTGTGGGCATTGGTGAGCGAGTTCGCGCCCACGCGGCTGCGATCCACCTCCGTGGTGATCGTGATGATCGGGTACAGCCTCGGCGCTGCCTCGGGCGGGCCGGTCTCGAACCTGCTCATCCCGCACTTCGGCTGGCAGTCGGTCTTCCTGGCTGGCGGCATCGGATCGTTGGTCGTGCTCGTTCCGGTGTTGCTGTTCCTGCCGGAGTCCATCAAGTTCCTGGCGCAGCGCGATCTCGCTCGGCATCGGCTCATCGCCCTCCTCCGCCGGGTCAGTCCGGGTATCGAGCTGCCTTCCGGCGCGAGTTTCGTGGTGGGCACGCAGGCCGTGGACCGGAGTCGCTTCACGCCTGCGGCGCTGTTCCGGGGTCGGCTGGCGCTGATCACCCCGCTGGTCTGGGCAGCCTGGTTCTGCTCCGCGACGGTGGTCTTCTACCTCACCTTCTGGAGCCCGATCCTCAACGAGCAGATGGGTTTCAGCGTCTCGGCTGCCGCGAGCCTCGCCGCGGGGGCCTCGATCGCGGGCGCGGTCGGTCAGGCCCTGATCAGTCGGTTCATCGACCGCCGGGGCGCCGGGGCCATCATGTGGATGCCGCTGCTCGCGGTGCCGTGCCTGGTGCTGATCGGGTTCGCGCCGCTGGGAACCGTTGGTTACGTGCTCGTGCTGCTCGTGGCCAACGTGTTGATCGTCGGCGGCAATGGCGGCGTCATCAGCATCTCCAGCATCTTCTACCGGCCCGCGATCCGGGCCAGCGGTGGTGGTTGGGCGGCATCGGTTTCGAAGCTCGGCGCGATGCTCGGGCCTTGGCTCGCCGGGCTGCTCCTCGACGCTGGTGTCGGCGCCAAGGGGACCTTCTTCGTCTTCGCGATCTTCCCGGTCGCGATGGTCGTCCTGCTCGCGGTGCTGGGCCGGGTGCAGCGCGGGTTGCCAGCGGATGTGGATGGATCGCTGCGGTCGAGCACCGATGCCAGCGGGTCTGCCGATGGGCAGTCGCTGGCCGCGGGAGGTGCGTCCGAACAGCGCGCTCGGTGAGCGGCCTCCGGCCTGCTCCCGGTGGACTGCGCGGGAAAGGTCGCGGGCGGGTGGTGATCGCCCGCCCGCGATTCGAAGGTGATCAGCGGGTTCTTGGCGAGCAGCAGCTCGTCGATGGGCCTTCTGGTGGCGCCGAGGGCAGGACCGCCGATCGCTCGGCTCCGTCAGCCCGCCGCGGTGCCCCACAGCTCCCGGGTGGCCAGCCGTGCTCCTTCGGCGAGCGCGGTCAGCTTGGCCCACTGGATCTCGGGGTGCACGCGCTTGACGAAGGCTCCCTGCGCGAAGCCGCAGTCGGTCCCGGCGAGCACGTTCTCCCGGCCGACGACCTTGGCCAGCCGCGTCAGCCGCTGGGCGACCAGTTCGGGATGCTCGACGACGTTGGTGTGGTGCGTCACGACACCGGGGATCAGCTTCTTGCCTTCGGGGAGCCGCACGTCCTCCCACACCCGCCACTCGTGCTCGTGCCGCGGGTTCGCCTGCTCGATCGCATAGGCCCCGGCGCGAACCTGCAGGACCAGGTCGACCACGTCCCGCAGCGGCGGGTCGAAGGCGTGCGGGCCGTGCCAGCTGCCGAAGCACAGGTGGTAGCGCACCCGCTCCTCCGGGATGGTGCGCAGCGCGTGGTTGAGGGCGCGCACGCGCAGTTCGGCCCACCGCCGGTAGTCCTCGAACGATCCGCCGCGCGACATGATGGTGTCGCACTCGTGCATCAGCACCGCGTCGTCGACCTGCAGGAGCAGCCCGCTGTCCACGATCGCCTCGTACTCCTCGTGCAGCACGTCGGCGAGCGCGAACACGAATTCTTCGTCGTCCTGGTAGTACTCGTTGGTCAGCCAGTAGGCGCTGGCCGGTGCCACGACGGGAAGAAACGCTTGTGCGCCTTCGTGATCGGCGAGCGCGGCGGTGAGGTTCGCGATGTCCCGATCGAGCGCGCTCCGGTCGTAGCGCAGCGGCCCCGTGCACACCCACGCCACCGCGCCCTCGGCCGCCGTCTCGTTCCCCGCGCCTTCGGCGGCGGCAGTGCTCTGCCGGTTGGCGGCTTCGTCCAACGCGTCGAGTTCGGCGTAGGCACCGGGGAACGCCTGGCGGTCGCGGCTGGGCGGCAGGATGCTGGCGCCGTCGGTGTCCATCGGCCGGGTTTCCAGGCCGCTCACCCGCTCGTACAGGTACGTGATCCAGCTTGCTTTGCCCATCTCGCCGTCGTCCACGACGTCGATCCCGGCCTCGACCTGGCGGCGCACCACCTCGGCGACCGAATCGCGCAGACACCGCGCGTAGGCGTCTTCGTCATCGGCTCCACCGCGTTCCCTGGCGGCGAGGAAGGACAGCAGTTCGGGTGGTCGGATCAGGCTTCCGGCATGCGTCGCGAGGATCCTGTCCACTGTTCCCCTTCCGGCAACCCTGACGGCACGCGGGTTCGGTTCGACCGGCGATCAGCCGTCCATCGCGGGTCTTTCCGGGAATCCGCGCTCTGAAGAACGCGAGTCGAGTAGAAGCCCGGACCCGAAGCGTTGTCAACGATCACTGGGCCGGTTGCTGTTGATCAACCGGCCGTTCGCCGCACCGGATCACTCGGCTGGTCGAAGCCCGTGACTCCCGGCGACCGCTTTGCGTTACGTCGCCCCACCCGGTTCGAGCTGCTTGAAATATTCAAGTTGTAAAAATAATGGCTTTGATGTATGTCCTGCTAGGCTTCGGCTATGACGACGCCGGAACCGCAAGTCACCGCCGAGCGGGTGCTGTGCGGGCTGGTGAACGGGCTGTCTCGGCAAATCGACGAACACCTCCGCGAGCGCGCGGTCAAACTCGGCCTCACCGCCGCGCAGGCGACCGCGCTGCGCGAGCTGACCGGGCCGATGACCATGCGGGAGCTGGCCGAGCGGATGAGCTGCGAGCCGTCCAACGCCACCTTCGTCGTCGACAAGTTGGAGAACCAGGGGCTGATCGAACGTCGGCCGCACCCCACCGACCGCCGCGCCAAGCTGTTGATCCGCACCTCGGAAGGCGATGCGCTCCGAGCGAAGCTCCTCGAACTCCTCACCGAGCAATCGCCGCTGGCCGGGCTGACGCAGCAGGAGCAGGACCTGCTGCAGGACCTGCTGGACCGGGCCGTCAACCGCCGCTGAGCCGAGATCGACTGCCGGATACAGGCCACTGTGGACGGAGCCGGGGAGCGGAGTTCCGGTTGCTCCCGCCGGAGGATTCCGCAGCCGTGCGAGCCGACCGCGGTGGCGAATGGCTGATGCCAACGCCGTCCCGGCGAAGGGCAGGTTCGCCTGATCATCGGCCTTGAGCAGGGAAGACGAGATCGATACCCTGTGATGGGTATCACGGTGCGTTCAACGGATTGCCGCGCCGTCGGCGCGCTCCGTCACCCACGACAACGAAGTCGGGATGGTAGGGGAGCTACCGTTGACGATCAGTGCGGGTGCATCGGACGGTAGTCGTTCCCTTTCGGCCTCCGCGCGCGCCGTTTCCCGGGCGTGGGAGAGCTTCGCGACCGGTGAGGGCACCGTGCAGGGGGTCCGTCCGGAGATCTTGAGTTCCTGGTGCCGGTGCCGGGACCAGTACGACGTCGATCCGCGCCTGCGGTCGGCGCCCGGAGCCGCCGAGCACAACGAGCACCGGTTCGAACAGGACGTGATCCTGACCAAGCTCGGTGGTCTGGCCGCCGTGGCGGGTCGGGAGATGGAGCAGGCCGGTGGGATCGTCGCGGTCAGCGACGGCAGCGGCCGGATCCTGGCCTCCTACGGCGCACCCGATGCGCGCAGGCGGGCCGAGGCGAGCAACCTCGCGCCGCGCTCGGCCTGGTCGGAGCGCACCACGGGAACCAACGGGATGGGAACCGCCCTGGAGGTTCCCGGCGCGGTGACCGTTACCGGACCGGAGCACTGGTGCGAGGGCTTCCACGAGTGGGCTTGTGCGGGAATCGCGATCCGCGATGTCGTCACCGGCGTCCCGCTGGGGACGATCGACGTCTCGCGGTGGGGTCGGCCGTTGTCCGCGCAAGTGCCCGACTGGCTGGAGAAAGCCGCCGCGAGCGTGGCGTCCGAGATGTTCTGGCGGGCCGTCTCGGACGGTCGGAGCGTGGTCGCCGGGTTCGGCGAGGAGTCGTCGAGGGCGGGCAGCCCGCTGGCGTGCCTCGATCTCGGCGGCAGGGCGATCGTCGCGGACGACGACGCGATTTCGCTGCTCGGGATGCCGCGTGAGGTCCCCATGGTCGCGCCGTCGCAGCGCTGGCTACCGGACGTCCCGGAACTGTCCAATGTGGTGCGGTGGGCCACCCGCAGATCGCTCGCCGACCCGCAGTGGCGCGGTTTCGCACGGCTCGCGGTGCAGCCGAACGACACGATGTCGGTGAGCATGCGCCCCTTGTTCGCCGACAACCGCCTGGTCGGGATGTGCTGCGAATTCGGGCCGCAGGAAGGCGAAGCCTACGGTGGCCCCGCCGCGCGCGGGTCGCCGCGCGGGCCGGAGCGGATCATCGGTGTCCGAAACGATCGCCTGATCGTGCTCATGCCTTCGGAAATCCGCTACGCCGAAGCCGATCGCAACACCGTGTGGTTGAACACCGACCGAGGACGGATCCAGGCCGCCATCCGGGGACTGGACAACGTCGACCAAGCGCTGCGCTCCTACGGGTTCTACCGGGTGCACCGCCGTTTCCTGGTCAACCTCCGCCGGGTCGCGGAAGTGGAGCGCGGTGTCAAGGGCGAGCTGCTGCTCATCACCGATCCGCGCTCGCCGGAGTTCATCCCCGTTTCCCGTCGGCACGCACCCGAAGTCCGTCGACTTCTCGGCGTGTAGCCGAGCACCGTTCGTTGGCCGCACGCACCCGCTCGTGGCGCGAGACCCGCCATTGGTTCCAGAGCGGTTGCTCGGACGCTGCGACCGGTCCAACGTAGCTGACAACAAGGACATCTGGTCGGCTTCGCCGAGTTCGACAAGGAGCGCGATGATGGCTGGTACAACACTGCGCCGGGCGCGAGCGGTTGTCGATGCGGCACCGCGGAGGTCGCAAGAGCTCAGCACTCCGATGTGAGTCGCCATGACCTCGATACTCGTCTTCATCTCCGGTGCGGCGCTGCTGATATACAGCGCCGAGAAGTTGGTCGGCTACCTCGTCGGAGTCGCGAGCGGTCTGAAGATTTCGCTGTTCCTGCTGGCGATCGTCTTCACCGGTATCGAGTTCGACGACATCTTCCTCGGCGTTGCGCTGAACCTGGAAGAACTCGACGAGGTCGCGTTGGGCATCGTGTTCGGAACCGCGCTTTCGCTGCCCGGAATCGTGCTCGCGCTCGCCGCGATCATCACGCCCACCAGGGTGAACATTGCGCGCGACTACCTCGTCATCTTCGCCGCCGCACCGCTGGTGATGATCGTGTTCACGCTGCTGGCGCCGCTCACCGTGCTGGCCGGGGTGGTGCTGCTCGGGCTGTTCGTGCTGTTCGTGGTCTACGTGGCGGTGCGGGAATCCAGGAGCGGAGTGCCGGTCTTCCGCGACGCGGAGATGTACGAGGCCTTCGCCGCGGTCCGCGGCTCAGGCGGCACACCGCCGCCCCACCAACCGCAGGCGCACGTTGGGGGTGGTGGGCCGCAACCGCCCGCAACCGGGACCGAACGGCCCTTCGCCGAACGAATGCCGTTCGCCGAAGCCCGCGAGCATTCCGGCTGGGCCGGGCTCGGATTGGCGGTGCTCGCCCTCGCCGGGCTGATCGTCGGCGCGGCGACCACGGGCATCGGCACCGAGGGAATCCTGGAGACCTACGGGCTTGAGGGCACGCTGTTCGGGGCCACCATCGCCACCGTCGTGCTGACCATCGAGGACTTCTTCCTGACGGTGGAACCCGCCCGCAAGGGTGCGCCGGAGATCGGGGTCGGCAACGTCATCGGCAGCGTCGTCTTCTCGGTCACCGGCAAGCTGGGCATCATCCTGCTGGCAGGTGGTCTCGTGGTCGGCGCGAACGTGCTCACCTGGCATCTGCCCGCGCTCCTCGTGCTGACCTGGTTGGCGGCGCTCTTCCTCGCCACGGGTCGGTTGCGGCGCTGGCACGGCGTCGTGCTGTTGGGCCTCTACGTCGTCTACTGGGTGGTGAGCTTCGGGGTGTTCGGCGTCGCGCCGGTCGAGACTTCGTAACGGGGGCAACGGGTCATTCGCCGCGGAGCTGCACGCACTGCCGGGCGACCAGGCGGGCGAGGAAGTCCCGCACCTCGTCGTCGGGCACGTTGGTGTATCGACCGCGCAGTTCCCGCACGATCTCGGCGACCGTGCGCGACCCGTCGCAGAGGTCGAGGATGGCCGCGGCCGTGGGGTTGAGCACCACCACCGACTCCGGACCCAGCAGCACGTGCCGCTGGCGGACCTGGTCGAAGGTAACCCGCACATGCGGCGAAAGCCGGGGCTGGCTCTCGGATCGCACCGCGGAGTTCATGGCCGCCTCGGTTCGCCGGAGTCCGCGTACGCGCGGTCGATGGCGTCGAGAACACTCCAGAGAACATCGCACTTGAACGACAGCGCAGCCACGGCGTGCTGCTGCTCGTCGACCGTTCGGCAGTGTTCGATCACCACCTGCAGCGCGTGCTCGGCGTCGCGCGGGGCCTGCCGCAGGCGAGCCCGGAAGTAGGTCAGGCCCGCGCTGTCGATCCACGGGTAGCGGCTCTCGAACGCGGCCAGGCGCTCGGTCATCAGGTCCGGCGCGAACAGCTCGGTCAACGACGACGCCACCGCCTCGACCCACGGCCGGGTGCGCGCGAAGTTGACGTACGCATCCACGGCGAACCGCACACCGGGCACCACGTGGCGCTCGTCGCGGACCTCCTCGCGGGTCAGCCCCACCGCCTCGGCCAACCGCAACCAGGCCTCGATGCCACCCTGCTCGCCCTCGGTCCCGTCGTGGTCGAGGATCCGGCGGATCCAGCGCCGACGCACCTCGCGGTCCGGGCAGTTGGAGAGGATGGCCGCGTCCTTGCGGGGGAGGTTCTCCTGGTAGTAGAAGCGGTTGGCCACCCACCCCTGGAGCTGGCGGCGGCTCAGGTGCCCCTCGTTCATCGCGACGTGGAACGGGTGCTGGTCGTGGTAGCGCTGCGACTGAGCGCGCAGCGCCGCGACAAAACCTTCAGCCGTCATCACAGCTCCGTCTCGGTGTTACTCCGGCAGCGCGAAGACGAACAGGGCGTCGCCGTGCGGGCCGCCCATCATCCCGGGTGCGAACCCCTCGGACCCGGGCATCCCAGCCGACCGGCACCGCGATGTACCGCGGTGTTTCAACATCATTTTCGCGAGGAACACCTCTTCCCATCGGCTTGTTTCGCGCTGCTCCTTGAGACTTCGCCCATTCGGGGCATGCTCGGCTCGGTGCCGTCGATCGCCCGTGTCCAGGACCATCGTGGTTCCGGCGGCAGGATTGCGCCCCCGTCGGCGACACGATCGCGTGTCGCCCGTTCGTTCACCGGGACTCCGGGACTCCGGGACTCCGGGCCTGGGGGGAGCCGAAGGAGCAGCGGTGGTTCTCCGAGGGCTCGTGGTGCCCCCTTGCCCCCGGAGAACCACCTGGTGCGTCGCCTCAGGCGGCGACGGTGCCGTGCGGGTCGATGACGTACTTCCTGGCTTCGCCGCGGTCGAATTCGGCGTATCCCCGGGGCGCTTGATCCAGGCTGATGGTGGTGGCGTTGACCGCCTTGGCGATCTCGGCCTTGCCAGCGAGGATCATGTTCATCAGCTTCCGGTTGTACCGCTTCACCGGGCACTGGCCGGTGGTGATCGCGTGGGATTTCGCCCAACCAAGGCCCAATCGCACCCCGATCTGGCCGATCTTCGCTGCCGCGTCGATGCCGCCGGGATCGCCGGTCACGTAGAGGCCGGGAATCCCCAGCGATGCGCCCGCGCGCGCGACGGCCATGACGTCGTTGAGCACGGTCGCGGGCGCCTCGGCGGCGTCCTTGCCGTGCCCGCGGGCCTCGAAGCCGACCGCGTCGACGGCCGCGTCGACCTCCGGCTCGCCCACGATGTCCTCGATGAGCTCGGAGAGTTCCGCGCCCTGGGCGAGGTTCACCGTTTCGCAGCCGAAGCTGCGGGCCTGGGCGAGGCGCTGCTCGTTCATGTCACCCACGATCACCACGGAAGCACCTAGCAGCTGTGCCGCGTGCGCGGCGGCCAGCCCGACCGGGCCCGCGCCCGCGACGTACACCGTGGATCCGGTGGTCACGCCCGCGGTGTAGGCGCCGTGGTAACCCGTCGGGAAGATGTCGGAGAGCATGGTGAGGTCGAGTATCTTCTCCAGCGCCTGGTCGCGATCCGGGAACCTCAGCAGGTTGAAGTCCGCGTAGGGCACCATCACGTATTCGGCCTGTCCGCCCAGCCAGCCACCCATGTCCACGTAGCCGTACGCGGCACCGGCCCTGGCCGGGTTGACGTTGAGGCAGATCCCGGTCTTGCCCTCGTCGCACATGCGGCAGCGACCGCAGGCGATGTTGAACGGCACCGAGCAGATGTCGCCGGGCTGGACGAAGAGCACGTCATCACCGGTCTCGACGACCTCGCCGGTGATCTCGTGCCCGAGGGTCTGGCCGACCGGCGCCGTGGTGCGGCCCCGGACCATGTGTTGATCACTGCCGCAGATGTTCGTGGTGACGAGCTTGAGGATCGCGGCGTGCGGTGCGTGCTTCTTGATGCCCAAGCCCTTCACCACGTCGTCCGGCAGTTCAAGCTTGGGGTAGTCGATCGTTTCGACGGCGACCTTGCCCGGGCCCTTGTACACGACCACGCGGTTTCCCGGCATGAGGTTTCCTTCCAATCCGCGTCGTTGCAGATCTGCGTTCGCCCTGCCGTGCTATCGAATTGCGCATCTTGCGACAGTTGAATTCGGACCTTATTCGGTTGATCTTCACAGCGGCAAGGAAACTGTGCGCAACGGAAGAGACCGAGCAACGAGCGGCGCCCAGCGCGCAACCACCGGTCGAAGCCTTGCGCGGGCGAAAGTCCAGGTATCGGCGGCGCGAAACGGATGGCGCTGGCATCGAGAGATTACTACAGCGCCTTCGCGGCAGCTTTCGGCTTCGACGGGGCTGATCGTTAGGATTGCGGCGCTGCTCGTGGGGTTGGTGGGTGGTCGGATTGGGGCGTCAGCGGATCGAGTCCGCATGTCGGTTCGGGGTTGCCGAACTGATCCCGGACCGGCTTCGCGACAACGGGTGGACCGTTGCTGTCGACGGGGTCGCGCAGTCCTATGTGGACTTGGCGGAGCCCGCTCGCCTGAAGATGCCCTTCGCGGCGTGGCTCGGTCAGGCCATCGATCGCCATTGGGAGCCGGGCGCCGCGGTGTCGGGGTTGTTCATCGGCGGTGCCGGTTGCACGCTGCCCCGCTACGTCGCCGCGACCCGGCCCGGCTCGGTGCAGACCGTGTACGAGCTCGACGGGCCGTTGGTCGACCTGGTGCGGGAACATCTCGAACTCGACCGCGTGCCTGGGCTGCGGGTCGTCGTGCAGGACGGTCGATCCGGTGTCGAAGCGGCTGCGGCGGGCAGCGTCGATCTCGTCCTGTCGGATGTTTTCCAGGCCGGGAACGTTGTCACCGAGCTGGCTACCGTCGAGTTCGCCTCCGAGGTTTCCCGGGTGCTGCGCCCCGGTGGGCTCTACGCCGTCAACATGTGGGATGGCCCTGATCTCGGCTTCGCGCTGCGCGCGGTCGCTTCCATCGCCGCGGTTCTCCCGCACGTGCTGGTCATCGCCCAGCCCGGCGTGCTGTTGCGGCGCCAGGCAGGCAACGTCGTGGTCATCGCGTCCACCCGTGGTCTTGCGGTGGCGGAGCTGGTCGAGTGGGGTGCCGCCGCGGAAACCCGGGTGTCCTGCCTGACGCCGACCCAGCTGGCCGCCGTCTGCGGGACGGCGGCGCCGCTGACCGAGGCCGATCCGCTGGTCGAGCCGGTGCGACCGGTGCAGCGGTGGGGGTATGGATCCCGCTTCACCTGATCGAGCCCGCCATGCGGGGCCATGGGTCCACCCTGGCACTAGCGAAAGAAAATCTTTCGCCTTGACACCGTGTTTACGGAAAGATGTTGCTTGTTTTCGAAACTCTGATGTAATTATTCTTGACAAGGTGGAATTGGCGTACTGCGCCTACACGGAGTTGGGAGGCCGGACATGACCGCTCAGCAGGAGACCGTTCGCGATGTGGCAACCGATGTCCCCGCCCCGCGCGCGGCGGCTAGCGACGCCGTTGCCGCGCTGCGGGAGCACGTGACCGGTGACCTGCTGGACATCGTGGTGGACCTGGCCGCGGGCGAAGGCTGCCGGATCCACGACCTCCGCGATGGCGCCGAGTACCTCGACATGACCATGTTCTTCAGCTCGGCGCCGCTCGGGCACGGTCACCCGGGCCTGCGCACGCCCGACTTCGAAGCGGCGCTGGTGCGCGCCGGGCGGATCAAACCGTCCAACCCGGACTTCGCCACCGTCGAGCAGGCCCGCTTCGCCGAGACCTTCCGGCGCGTGGTCGGCGTACCCGAACTGCCGCTGCTGTTCTTCATCGACGGCGGAACCCTCGCGGTGGAGAACGCCTTGAAGGTCGCCTTCGACTGGAAGACGAAGATCAACGCGCGGGCCGGGATCGCGGCGCGCGGTTCCCGCGTGCTGCACCTGGAACGGGCCTTCCACGGCCGCAGCGGCTACACGCTCTCGCTGACCAACACCGATCCGGCGAAGATCCGCGACTACCCGATGTTCGACTGGCCGCGCATTCCGAGCCCGGCGATCGAACCGGGCGAGCGCTGGGATGCCGTCGAACTGCTGCCCGAGGAAGCGGTGGCGCTCGACGCCGCCCGCGCCGCGCTGCGCCGCTACGGCCGGGAGATCGCCTGCTTCGTGTACGAGCCGATCCAGGGCGAGGGCGGCGATCGGCACCTGCGCCCCCGGTTCCTGCGGGCCGTGCAGGAGCTGTGCCGGGAACACGACGTGCTGACCGTCGCCGACGAGGTGCAGACCGGCGCGCTGACCGGGCAGGCCTGGGCGCACCGCGCGTTGGGCCTGGAACCGGATCTGGTGGCGTTCGGCAAGCGCCTGCAGGTGTGCGGGGTGATGGGCGGGCGCCGGGTGCTGGAGGTCGCCGACAACGCCTTCCGCGAGGCCAGCCGGATCAGCTCCACCTGGGGCGGCTCGCTGGTCGACATGGTGCGCGCGACCAGGATCCTGGAGGTCGTCGAGCGCGAGGACCTCTTCGAGCACAGTCGGTTGATGGGTGAACTGCTGCTGGGCGAGCTCCGCGACCTGGCGGTGGAATTCCCGTCGGTGATCCGCGACCCGCGCGGCCGGGGCCTGATGTGCGCGATCACCTTCCGCGACCCGGCCCGGCGCGATCGGGCGATCGCCATCGCCCGCGAGACCTACCGGACGCTGTTCCTGCCGTCGGGCCCGGACTCGCTGCGCTGCCGCCCGCCGCTGTCGGTGCGCCCGGAGGAGATCGTCGAGGCGGTCACCGCACTCCGCAAGACCCTCGCCGACCTGGCATGACCGAAGGATCGCCGGTTGAACGGCAGCCCCGCCCGGTCGCGCCGGGCAGTCCGCTCAGCCAGCCACCGACGGGCGAACGCCAACGCCGGTTCGGCCGCGCACGGCGCCGATGCGGTCAGATCCAGCCCTCTTCCCAGGCGTGGCGGGCCGCCTCGTGGCGGGTCGCCACGCCGAGCTTCGTCATCGCCGACGACAGGTAGTTGCGGACCGTGCCCGGCGCCAGGTGCACCGCCGCCGCGATCGTGGCGATGGTGCCACCCCGCAGGGTGTGGCTGAGCAGTTCGAGCTCCCGATCGGTGAGCGGGCAGCTGCCGCCGGTCAGCGCGCTGGCCGCGATCTCCGGGTCGATGTAGCGGCCACCGGCGTGCACGTCGCGCAGGATCGCCGCCAACCGGGACGCGGGCGTCGTCTTGGGGACGAAGCCGCGGATCCCGGCGGCCAGCGCCCGTTTCAGCACCCCGGGGCGGGCGTGCCGGGTGACCAGCACGATCGGGATCTCCGGGCCGAGGCGCCCGGCGGCCTGCACACCGTCGAGCCCCGGCATCTCCAGGTCGAAGACCGCGATGTCCGGCCGGTGTTCGCGGACCGCGCGGATCGCATCCGTTCCGTTGGCGCTCTGGGCGACCACCTCCAAGTCCGGCTCCAGATCGAGCAGCGCCGCCAGCGCGCCCCGGATCAGGTCTTCGTCGTCGGCCAGCACCACTCGAATCACGACGCCCTCCCCGGCTCCGCGGCGGATCCGTGCAGCTCGAACCGATCCTCGGCCCGGCAGGTGTCGACCCGCCCGCCCAGCGTGCCGAACCGCTGCCGCAACCCGTCGATGCCGGACCCGGCGGCCCCGTTCGGCGGGTTCGCGCGGTCGTTGCGCAGCACGACGTGCGTGCGGGAGCCGTCGATGGAGATGCTGAGCTCGCACCGCTGGGCCCGGGAATGCCGGAGGATGTTCGTGGTGCCCTCCCGCACCAGCGCGCCGAACAGCGGTTGCAGCGGCGGCGGAACCCGCGTCGCATCACCGTCCACAGTGGTCTGGATGCCCGCTGCTTCCAGGATTTCGCGGGCGTTGTCCAGCTCCGTGGTGAGGTTGCTGCGGCGGTACCCATGCACGACTTCGCGGGTGTCCTTGAGCGCCGTTCGAGCGAGTTCGGCCACTTCGGCGGCATGCCCGCGGGCCGCGTCGTCGTCGGTACCGACCAGCCGCTCGGCCAGTTCCGCCTTCAACGCGATCACCTGCAGGTGGTGGCCCTGGATGTCGTGCAGGTCGGCGGCGAATCGCAGGCGCTCCTTCGCGATGCCCAACTCGGCGGCCACGGCGCGGGCGCGGTCCAGTTCCAGCACGATGTCCCAGAACCACGCGACCCCGACTATCAGCGAGATGAGCGCAGCGACGATCATCATGATGAAGAAGCCAGCGGCCACGCCCTGCTGGGGATTGTCCGGGGAGACCACGATGGTCACGGTCACACCGGTCAGCACCAGGACCCCGATGGTCATCGGCCAGCGCAACCGGTGCGGCGCGGCCGAGATGTGCGCACCGGCCAGACCGCTGAGCAGCATCGCCCACGCCATCCCGCTCTGGTCACGGGGCAGCGCGTAGGCCATGGCACCGAGCGACAGCGCGAAGACCACGCCAGCCACGACGGGGCGGTGCTCGCCGCGCCCGAGGCCCTTCATCAGGCTGGCGCACAGCCGGGTCCCCTCGACCGCGATCACCACCCCGATCACCGACAGCACCACGACCTCGACGGCGTTGTAGAAGCCCCGCGTGGCACCGAGGAACAGGTTCATCGCCGGGAACACCGCGTAGCACGGCAGGGTCGGCACGATCGACCACCACGTGTAGCGGCGCAGCCGCCGGATGCGGCGGGGGTCGAAGTCGACCGCCTCGGTTTCGCTCACCCGTCCAGCATCCTTCATCCGCGGTTCGTGGACCGCCCGGTTGGTCATGACATCAGTCATCAATTTCCCTGACAGAATCCGCGATGGCCGCTGGCAGAACGCCCTACCGGCCGGTGGGCGGCGCGGCGAACCTGGACGCATGACATCACCAGTGATCAGGGTGAGCGCAATGCGCTGCCGCTACGGCGACTTCGAGGCGGTCCGCGGGATCGACTTCGACGTGCGGCCGGGCGAGTTGTTCGCGCTGCTGGGCACCAACGGCGCGGGCAAGACGACCGCGCTGGAGACCATCGAGGGGCATCGCGCACCGGCCGCCGGAGCGGTCCAGGTCTTCGGGCTGGATCCGTGGCGGGATCGCCGGGCGGTGCGCCGCCGCACCGGGATCATGTTGCAGCAAAGCGGGTTCGCCGGGGATCTGACGGTGCTCGAAACCGCCGAACTGGGGCGCGCCATGCTGCACCGGAAGTCCGATGTGGACGCGACGCTGGCCGCTGTGGGGCTGGCCTCGCGCCGGTCGGTGCGGGTCAAGCAGCTCTCCGGCGGCGAACGACGTCGGCTCGACCTCGCGCTGGCCGTGCTCGGCGACCCGGAACTGCTGTTCCTCGACGAGCCGACCACCGGAATGGACCCGGAATCCCGCCGCGCCACCTGGGATCTGGTGCGCGGCCTGCTCGCTGGCGGCACGACAGTGCTGCTGACCACGCATTACCTGGAAGAGGCCGAACGGCTGGCACACCGGCTGGCGATCATGCACCAGGGCAGCATCGCGGTGTCCGGTCGACTGGTCGACGTGCTGGGCACCGAGCAGGCGCGCATCACCTTCGACGCGGGCCGTCCGATCCAGTTGCCGCCGCTGGCCGGAGCGGCCACGACGGCGGGCACCCGCGTCGAGATCCGAACGCCGCAGTTGCAGCGGGATCTGCACCTGCTGCTGAGCTGGGCGGGGGAACAGCGGCTGGAACTCGCCGGACTGCGCGCCCACCAGGCATCGCTCGACGACATCTTCCACACCGTCAGCAACGAGGTGATCACCCGATGAGCAGCGCCGTCCTCGCCCTGAGCCGGGCCGAATCGAAGTTGCTGCTGCGCAACAAGACCGTCGCGACCTGTGCGACGTTGCTGCCGATGCTGATGGGCCTCTTCCTGGCGTATTCGGTGCCGGAGAACGCGGCTGCGCGGGTCTGGTCGACGACGCTTTCCCTGCAACTGCTGACGGTCTTCGGGTTCACCGTCTGCTTCACGGTGACCGCCGCGTTGACCAGCCGCCGCGAGGACCTGTACCTGAAGCGGCTGCGCAGCGGAGAGTTGGCGGAGTCGGCGATCCTGACCGGGCTGCTGGCGCCGGTGGTCGTCCTGGGCGTGGTCCAAGCCGTCGCGGTGCTCGTGATCGCGGCCGTGCTGGGTGCGCCGGTGGTGGCGAACCCGCTGCTGCTGGCGGTCGCGATGCTCCTGGGCATCGCGTTGTGCGTCGTGGCGGGCACCGCGACCAGCGGCCGGACGTCCACCGCGGAGCAGGCCCAGATCACCACGCTGCCGTGGTTCTTGGTGCTGCTCGGCGGCGCGGTGTGGGTGTCGATGAGCGCCGAGATCACGCCGTTCATGCTCGCCGTACCGGGCGGTGCCTTCGCCGACCTGGTGCACCGCTCGACAACCGGCACCAACCTCCTCGGCGCCCTCCCGGCCCTGGCCGTCCTACTGGCCTGGATCGCGGTCCTGACCATTCTGTCCCGCACCTGGTTCCGCTGGGACCCCCGCACCTGAACGAGGCCTTTTCGAGGTGAAGGGCACCTTTGACCGAGTAAGCCGGTCAAAGGTGCCCTTCACTCGTCACTTCATAGGGTGATCGGGGGTCTGGGTGGGGTGTTGTTCGTCAGCGCCAGGAGGGGAGCCAGAGTTCGGCTTGCCAGTGCTCCGGGGTGATCGGGTCGCCGTTGAGGATCGGCCACAGCCAGACGAAGTTCGCCACCACGAGCCCCACGTACAGCGACACCGCGAGCAGCCCGGTTCGACGCCGCTCGAAGTGGTCCTGCGCCGAACCGAGGACTTCGCCCAGCACCAGCACGATGCCCAGCACCAGGAACGGCGCCAGCGGCGTCGCGTAGAAGTAGTACATCTGCCGGGCCAGGTTGGTGAACCACGGCAGGTAACCCGCGCCGTAGCCGACCAGCACCGCGGCGTAGCGCCAGTCCATCCTGCTGGTGGCGCGCCACACCGCCCAGGCCGCGACCGGCAGCGCCAGCCACCACATCGCCGGGGTGCCGATCAGCATCGTCGCCTCGACGCAGCTGGCCCGGCCGCACCCCGGCATGCCCGACTCGTAGTAGTAGAGCATCGGGCGCATGCCCATCGGCCACGCCCACGGCTTCGACTCCCACGGGTGCGGGGTCGCGGGCGTCACCAGGTGGGTGTGGAAGTCCAGCACGTTGAGCTGGTAGTAGATCATCGAGCGCAGCGCGTCCGGCAGGAACGCGAGGCCGACGTCGTCGCCGACCAGGGTGGCGTGCCGGTCCGTCGCGGTCTCGCTGGCGAACCAACCCGCCCAGGTCGCGAAGTACACCAGCATCGGGATCACCAGCAGCGCCCACAGCGCCGGTGCGGTGTCGCGCACCAGCGCGGCCCGCCACGGGTGCCGGACCCCGGCCGCCCGCCTGGCCAGCGCATCCCAGATCACGCTGAGCAGGCCGAACGCGATGATGTAGTAGATGCCGTTCCACTTGACGCCGCAGGCCAGCCCGATCATCAGCCCGGCACCGAACCGCCACCAGCGGAAACCCAGCCGCGGACCCCACCGGCTCTCGGCCAGCCGCCCGTCCACGCAGACCTGCCACATCCGGCTGCGCACCTCATCGCGGTCGACCAGCAGGCAGGCGAACGCGGCGAGCAGGAACATCGCCTGGAAGATGTCGAGCATCCCGACCCGGGCCTGCACGTGGCTTAGGCCGTCGCAGATCAGCAGCACACCAGCGATCGCACCCAGCAACGTCGACCTGGTCATGCGGCGGGCGATGCGGATGATCAGCAGCACCATCACCGTGCCGCACAGCGCGGCCGTGATGCGCCAACCCCACGGGTTGTAGCCGAGCAGCCACTCGCCGACCGCGATCAACTGCTTGCCGACCGGCGGATGCGCGACCAGTTCGTAGCCCGGGTTGTCCTCGTAGCCGCCGTTGCGCAGCATCTGCCACGCCTGCGGCACGTAGTGCTTCTCGTCGAAGACGGGGGTGCCCTCGTTGGTGGCGCGCCCGAGGTCCCACAGCCGCACGAGGCCCGCGACCAGCGTGATCGAGATGGTGACCAGCCAGCTGCGCAGCCGGTCGGTGGGCATCGTCACGTCCAGCAGCGGCCGCGGATCGTGCTCGCCCGGCGGCCGGGCCGGTGGCGTGCGGCCCACTTGGACGAGTTCGTCGCCGCTGCGGCCACCGGAGTTGGGCACGAGGACGCTCACAATCTCCGATCGTAGGAGACCCGCCGGGGGCCCGGCCGGTGCAGGTGGCCCGTTCGGTTCGGCGGCGAACCCGAGTCTAGGCAGTGGGCGGGCCGCACCCGGCCGGTTCGCGGAAATACGCTGTGCGGTTATGGACACCGGCACGCTGCTGCTAGCCGCCACCCCGCTCGGCGATGCGCGCGACGCCTCGGCACGCCTGGTCGACGCCCTCGGCTCGGCCGACGTCATCGCCGCCGAGGACACCAGGCGGGTGCGCGCGCTGGCCAGCGCGCTGGGCGTGACACCCGGCGGCAAGGTGGTCAGCTACTACGAGGCGGTCGAGTCGGCGCGGCTGCCGATGCTGCTGGACGCGCTGCGCGCGGGCCGGGACGTGCTGCTGGTCACCGATGCCGGGATGCCCAGCGTGTCCGACCCGGGATACCGGCTGGTGACGGCCTGCGTCGCCGAGCGGTTGCCGGTGACCTGCCTGCCTGGTCCGTCCGCGGTCACCACCGCCTTGGCGGTGTCCGGGCTGCCGTCGGACCGGTTCTGCTTCGAGGGGTTCCCGCCGCGCAAGTCGGGGGAGCGGCGCCGCTGGTTCGGCAGGCTCGTCGCCGAAGATCGCACCTGCGTGTTCTTCGAGGCGCCGCACCGGCTCGCCGACACCCTGGTCGATGCGGTCGAGGTGCTCGGCGGCCAGCGGCGTGCGGCGGTCTGCCGCGAACTGACCAAGACCTACGAGGAGATCCGCCGCGGCAGCCTCGCGGAGCTCGCCGCCTGGGCCGCCGAAGGCGTGCGCGGCGAGATCACCGTGGTGCTCGGCGGCGCCGAGCCGGTGGCCACCGATCCGGCGCAGCTGGTGGCGCAGGTGGAGGAGCGCGCCGCCGAGGGCGTGCGCCTGAAGGACGCGGTGGCGGAGGTCGCGGAGCTCGCGGGCGTCCGGAAGAAGGAGCTCTACGACGCCGTTCTCGAAGCCCGTCGCTGAATTCGGCTGCCCGGCGCTGGTCGTGTGCGGCAAGATCGCGGATGCGCACTGCTGTTCTCGCCCTGCACTGGCAGGTAAACGTGGTGAAGCCGGAGGGTTTCTTCGGCGGGATGCTCGCCGAGCCCGTCGCCCGCAGCGGCGTCGTGGCTCGTGCGGTCCGGTTCCACCGGGCGGCCCGGGACGCCGGGGCCGAGCTCGTGTTCATCCGGTTCACCGTGCCGGTGGGCGAAGGTGCGTTGGTGCGCAACACCGGGTTCATGCGTGCCGTCGGCGATGCGCAGGAATCCTTCCGGCCGGATGCGCCGGGCGCCGCGCTGATCCCGGAGATGTCCGAACTGGACGGACGAACCGTGGACAACCAGAAGCTTTCCGGGCTGGCGGGCAGCGGTCTCGCATCCGCGCTGACCGAACGCGGCATCGACACCCTGTTGATCACCGGTGTGGCCACCAACCTCACCGTCGAGCAGACCGCCAGGCACGCCACCGACCTCGGCTTCACCGCGCACGTCGTGCGCGACTGCGTCGCCGCTGCCGACGAAGCGGTGCACACCGCATCCCTCGCGAACCTCGACCTCGCCACAGCGGGCTGCGTCACCACCGAACAAGCCCTAACCCTGATCAGCTGACCAAACACCGCACGTTCCCACCACGAGGGCCCACCACGAGGGCCCACCACGAGGGCCCACCACGAGGGCCCACCACGAGGGCCCACCACGAGGGCAGGGTGAAGGGCACCTTTTACCAACTTACTTGGCGAAAGGTGCCCTTCACCTCTCACCCGATCGGAGCGCCGGGTGCTATCCGCGTGTCAGACGGGGTGGGGCTCATCCGTCTAGTAGGGACAGGATCGGGGCGGCTTTGGTGAGTACTTCCTGCCATTCCCGTTCCGGGTCGGAATCCGCGGTGATCCCGCCGCCGACGCCCAGGTGCAGCACGCCGTCGGCGTACTCCAGGGTGCGGATGGCGACGTTGAGTTCGAGGCCCGCGACGGGCGAGACCATGCCGACCGCACCGCAGTAGACCTCGCGCGGCTGCGATTCCAGGTCCGCGATCACCTCCAGCGCCCGCACCTTCGGCGCGCCGGTCACCGAAGCCGGTGGGAAAGCCGCCGACAGCAGCGCCGAATTCGCCAAGCCCTCGGCAACCTCCGCCCGCACGTCCGAAACCAGGTGCCACACGCCTGGATGCGGCTGCACGTCCAGCAGCCGGGGCACCGTCACCCGCCCCACCTCGGCGACCCGCCCGAGGTCGTTGCGGGCCATGTCCACGATCATCACGTTCTCCGCGATGTCCTTCGTGGACGATCGGAGCAGCTCGGCGTTGCCGTCGTCGTGCGGGCCGCGGCGCGGCAGGGTGCCCTTGATCGGGCTGGAACGCACCACCCGGCCATGTCTGGCGAGGAACAACTCCGGCGACAACGACGCGACCGCACCCCACATCCCGGCCACGTACGCCGCCCGCGCGGGCTGCAACCGGTCGCTACCGGCCGCGAACACCTCAAGCGGATCGCCCCGGAACGGCACCTCGAACCGGCTGCAGATGTTGGCCTGGAAGATCTCGCCCGCGGCGATCTCCTCCACGCATCCGCGCACGGCTTTGCCGTGCTGGTCGGCATCCGGTCCGTCGACCGGCCCCGCCTCCCACCGCGCCCGAGGCAGGTCGCCCGCGGCGACCAGCTCGACGAGCTCGGCGACCAATCCCGGCTCCGCGGCGTCCAGCGACTCGAACCACCACTGCCCGCTCGCTTCGCGGCGCAGCACGTGATCGGTCCAGCCCCACGCCGCTGTCGGCAGTCGCCGGGACTGGGTCTGCCGTCCCGGATCGGTGAGGCCGTAGCCGAGGTAGCCGATCCAGCCACCGCCGACCGGGCCCGGCTCCGCCGCCGTCGACGGTGTGTCCGCGGTGCGCAACGCCCGCTCCGGCGGAACCGCGTCGATCCGGACCGAAGGCGCGAGGACGGCGCAGCCGCCGAACCAGTCGCCGGTGAGCGCGGCGGGCGGCGGCAGGCCGCGGCGACGTGCGCGGACCGCGAGGCGCCGCAGCACCTGCGCAGCGCTCGCGTCGCCGTCGATCGAACGGGTGAAGACCGGCACGCGGCAAGTATGACTGCGCACCGCATCCAGCCAGGTGTCCCGGACCAGGGTTCGTCCTCGGGACGTCTCGTTCACGGCCTGGCGGTTTCGCCCGAATTGCCACGGGTTGGGCGCCCGGGCGGCCACGTACCGTGGCGGCATGGTGCATGTGGTCGGTGCGACGAGGATCACGAGGATCACCGGTGAAGACTCCTGCAACCGCACGGCGAGCCGCTTCGGCATCCATGCCACGGACCTCGGGATCATGTGGGACGACGGTCGGGGCGGTGTGCTCGCGGCGTTCGGCGACACCTACGGCGCCGGTTGGGGCGGCCACGGGGCCGGTCCGGCGCACGCCGACTGGCGGTACAACGTGATCGCGCGGTCCACCAACACCGATCTCGACGCGGGGCTGAAGTTCGATTCGGTGCTGCGGCGCGAGGACGGCATGGCCGGTCAGGTGCTGCCCGGCGACACCACCGGCGCGTCCGAGCACACCGTGATCCCCACCGCGGGCATCGCCGTCGGCGGCCGCAACTTCCTGCACTACATGTCGGTCCGGCACTGGGGGCTGCCGGGCGTTTGGCACACCAACTACGGCGCGCTCGCCTACTCCGACGACGGCGGGCGCACCTGGACGAAGTCGGCGACTGCGGTGTGGCCGAATCGGCGGCAGGGGTGGCTGAGTCGGTTCCGGCGGCGCGACCAGGGCGGACAGCCGTTCCAGATGATCGGTTTCGCGGGCGTGGTGGATCGCCGGGTGTACCTGCTGGGCACTCCGAGCGGGCGGTTCGGCGCCGGGCACCTCGCCCGCGTCGGTGCCGATGACCTGCTCGAACCGGCGGCGTACGAGTACTGGACCGGGTCCGGTTGGGGTGCCGATCCGTTCGCGGCCGCGCCGGTGCTGCGCGCGCCGGTGGCCGAGCTTTCGGTGCAGTACAACCGGTATTTCGATCGCTGGTTCGCGGTGCACCTCGACGAGCACCGCGCGGCGATCGTGCTGCGCACCGCGTCGGAGCTGACCGGGCCGTGGACCGACGGCGAGATCGTGGTGTCCGGGGCCGAATACCCGGCGCTCTACGGCGGATTCCAGCACCCGTGGGCGGCGGACCGACCGGCGATCTACTTCACGCTGACCCAGTGGGGTCCGTACAATGTCGACTTCTTCCGCGCCGACCTCGCCTGACCCGCCACCCGCTCCCGAACCCGCGCCACACGAACTGTGCGGCACCACAGGGTGATGAGGGGCACCTTCGCCGCCACCGGAACCGAGGCGTGCGAGCTTCCGACCGCTGGTTTCGCGATGTGGAACGGTGCTGGCACCGCCGCGCCTGGGACTAGGCCGTCGGGATGACGTTGTCGATGGGGGCGTCACCTTCGAATTCCGAGGGACTCCGAGTTCATGACCAAGCTCAACGCGGGCGGCGCCGCGGTGCCGGGCATCGAGTACACGACGATCATGACGAAGTACGACCAGGTGGTCACCCCGTACACCAGCGGCTACCTGGACGCGCCGAACGCGACCAACATCGTCCTGCAGGACGTCTGCCCGGCGGACTTCGCCGAGCACGTCGCGGTGGCCTTCAACCCGCACGTCGGCCGCATGGTGCTAAACGCCCTCGACCCGGCCAACGCTCAGCCGGTGCGGTGCTGATCAGCGTCGGTGGGTGATCGCGTCGCGGTGGCGGTCGCGATCACCCGGCCAAACGAGAACCCGTTCGAGATCACGCCCCCTCGAACCGTAGGCTGAACGCCATGAGTGCCTCTGTGTTGACCGCTGTGGCCTGGCCCTACGCCAACGGTCCGCGGCACATCGGCCACGTGTCCGGCTTCGGTGTGCCCTCGGACGTCTTCTCGCGCTACCAGCGCATGGCGGGCAACAACGTGCTCATGGTGTCCGGCACGGACGAACACGGCACCCCGATCTCGGTGCAGGCCGAGGCAGAAGGTCTGACCACCCGGCAGCTCGCGGACAAGTACAACCGGCTGATCGCCGAGGACCTGCAGGGCTTGGGCCTGTCCTACGACCTGTTCACCCGCACCACCACGGCCAACCACTACCACGTGGTGCAGGAGCTCTTCCTGGCCCTGTACCGCAACGGCTACGTCATGCCGAAGACCACCACCGGCGCGATCAGCCCGTCCACCGGCCGCACGCTGCCCGACCGCTACATCGAGGGCACCTGCCCGATCTGCGGTTACGACGGGGCGCGCGGCGACCAGTGCGACAACTGCGGCAACCAGCTCGACCCGGCCGATCTGATCAACCCGGTGTCCCGGATCAACGGTGAGAAGCCGGAGTTCGTCGAGACCGAGCACCTGTTCCTGGACCTGCCCGGGTTCACCGAGTCGCTGGGCAAGTGGCTGTCCACCCGCACCGACTGGCGGCCCAACGTCCTGAAGTTCGCCCAGAACCTGGTCGAGGACATGCGGCCGCGGGCGATCAGCCGAGATCTGGACTGGGGCGTGCCGATTCCGCTGGACGGCTGGCGCGACCAGCCGATGAAGCGGTTCTACGTCTGGTTCGACGCGGTGATCGGCTACTTCTCCGCCAGCGTCGAGTGGGCCCGTCGGATCGGACAGCCGGACGCCTGGAAGCAGTGGTGGACCGATCCGGCCGCGCAGGGCTACTACTTCATGGGCAAGGACAACATCACCTTCCACGCCCAGATCTGGCCCGCGCTGCTGATGGGCCACAACGGCCACGGCGACCGGGGCGGCGAGGTCGGCCCGTACGGCGAGCTGAACCTGCCGGACGAGATCGTCTCCAGCGAGTTCCTCACCATGAGCGGGTCGAAGTTCTCCACCTCCCGGGGCACGGTGATCTACGTGCGGGACTTCCTGCGCGAGTTCGGCCCGGACACCCTGCGGTACTTCATCTCGGTGGCCGGTCCGGAGAACCAGGACACCGACTTCACCTGGGACGAGTTCGTTCGCCGCACCAACTTCGAGCTGGCCAACGAGTGGGGCAACCTGGTCAACCGCTCCATCGCGATGGCCGCGAAGAACAACGGTGCGGTGCCCGCACCGACCGCGCCGCAGGCCGCTGACGAAGAGCTGAAGACGCTGGCCCGCAACGCTTTCGGCACGGTCGGCGGACACCTCGAACGCTCTCGGTTCAAGGCCGCCGCGCAGGAGTCGATGCGGGTGGTGTCGGCGGCGAACAAGTACCTGTCCGATCAGGAACCGTGGAAGCTCAAGGACGACACGGACCGGCGGGACGCCGTGCTGCACACCGCGCTGCAGGTCGTCTCCGACGCCAACACGCTGCTCACCCCGTTCCTGCCGCACTCGGCGCAGCAGGTCCACGAGCTGCTCGGCGGCACCGGGGTCTGGGCGGCGCAGCCGGAGATCCGCGAAGTGTCCGATCTGGACGACGAGAGCAGCCAGTACCCGGTGCTGATGGGCGACTACGCCGCCGAGCAGGCGAACTGGCGGTCCACCGAGATCGAGGTCGGCCGACCGCTGCGGAAGCCGACGCCGCTGTTCGCCAAGCTCGACCCGAAGCTCGGCGAAACGGGCCCCGAATGGGCCCCGATCGAGAGCTGATCTTTCGAGGTGAGGGGCACCCGTGACCAAGTTACTGGGTCACGGGTGCCCCTCACCCGCGTTGGAGGTGCGATGAGCAAGCGCGAGAAGCGGCGGGAGCTGCCGCCGGTGCCGGAGGCGCTCCCGGCTGCGGCCGTCGACGCGCACACCCACCTCGACGCGTGCGGGGCGAAGACCCCGGAGGATGTGCGGGCCATGGTGGATCGCGCGGAGGCCGCCGGAGTCGGCCGGGTGGTGACCGTCGCCGACGACATCGCCGCCGCGCAGTGGGCGGTCGAGGCGGCCACGTGGGACGACCGGGTATTCGCGGCGGTGGCGCTGCACCCCACCCGGACCAAGGACTTCGACGACGCCGACCGCCAGGTGCTGGCGCAGCTCGCCGAGCACCCGAGGGTCGTCGCGATCGGCGAGACCGGACTCGACTACTACTGGGACTACTCGCCACCACAGCCCCAGCAGGAAGCCTTCCGCTGGCACATCGACCTGGCCAAGCGCTGCGGCAAACCGCTGATGATCCACGACCGCGAGGCGCACCAGGACGTCCTGCGGATCCTGGCCGAGGAAGGCGCCCCGCAGACGGTGGTGATGCACTGCTTCTCCGGGGACGCCGCCTTCGCGCGGACCTGTGTGGACGCCGGGTACGTGCTCTCCTTCGCCGGGACAGCGACTTTCCGCAATGCCGGGGAACTCCGCGAGGCCGCGCGGCTGGTCCCGGTGGAGCAGCTGGTGGTGGAGACCGACGCGCCGTTCCTGACCCCGCACCCGTTCCGGGGACGGCCGAACGAGCCGTATTGTGCCAATTACACCCTCCGGGATCTTGCAGAACTCCGTGGGGTGACGCTGGAAGAACTCGTGGTAGCGACTACTGCCACGGCCGAGCGAGTATTTCGCCTCGATCAGGCGTAATCCCACCTGACGTCTTCTCACCCGCCGTTCTTTGATATTCGGCGTTCGCGCACGCCCGCTTGCAGTCCGCGACACCGCCCTTACCGTCCACTGTGGAAGCCGGGATGAGGACGCCCCGAACTCCGCCCGCTGGACGGAGGTCCGCCTGCCCGGAGGTACGGCAGTCAGGATTGCCATGAAGTTCGGTTGTTTCGCGAAAGCGACTGTGGTGGTGGCCATCGCGCTCTGCGGTGGTGCACCGCTGGCGGCGGCGTCGCCGAACGCCGGAGAACCGCCGACCGCCCGCATCAGCGTCTGGGACCGGCTCGCGAAGTGCGAGTCCGGTGGCAACTGGGCGGCCAACACCGGCAACGGCTACTACGGCGGCCTGCAGTTCAAGCGCGGCACCTGGGCCGCCTACGGCGGCGAGCGGTTCGGCCGGTATCCGCACCGGGCGACGCGCGAGCAGCAGATCATCATCGCCGAGGCGTTGCGGGCCGACCAGGGCGGTTTCGGCGCGTGGCCGGCGTGCGCGCGGAAGCTGGGCTTGCCGCTATGAGGTGAGCAACTCGTTCCGGGGGCATGGATCCCACGGGCGAGGGGAGGGCGAGTCCGGTCCGAGCGCGCAGCGTGCTCGGGCCGGACTCGCGTCGTTTCCCGGTTCCGGGCGATATCGATCATGGCAGCGGACAGTGTTGGCGGACGTGTGATATGTCACGAATACGGTCGGCCGCCCTGTTAACGGCCCGTTGTAGGTACCCCCGAATGGACCAAATGCGGCGATCTTGCTTACTGGTTGTGGTCAACTGCCTGGCAAATCGGCGTAACCGAGATCACAAGCTTGATCCGGGTGCTTGGCTGCATCCCTTGATCACGCTAGAGTCTCGGCCTCGTAACCGATGACAACCAGTCATGGGGAACGCCCGTAAGTCTCGCCGGTGTACGTCGGGGAAGCCGGCCACGAGCAAAGGCGCTCGCGGTCAGCTAGGACTGCGCTTGGCTACGGGAGTCGGATACAGACACGAAGCACGAAGGTTGTGTGCCCGCAAGGGACGAGGGAGTTGCGCGACGACGTGAGTCTCGCCCAACACCACCGCCGTTCCACAACGCGCGAGCACGACTTCCGCCTTCGGGAGGTAACGACCCTGTGAACGGACGTGGCGAGCCCAGCTACCCCGGTGATGCCTACCGGCAGACCGATGGCTACTGGGCCGATTCCTTCGACGCGGCAACGGACTGGTTCACCCCGGTGCAAGCGACTGAGCAGCACACCGCGGTCGGGCTCTTGGAGCGCCCGGAACCGGACTGGTACCCGGCCGAAGACCACCCCAGCTTTCCGCCCGGCGCGCTGGAGATCACCCCGGCGGACATCTACGAGGTCCTCGGCCCGGACGCCGAGGACATGCTGGCTACCGCCGAGATCGACGTCGACGAGGTCATCCGGCTCATCAACGCCGAGACCACGGTGTTGCCGCCGCTGGTCATCCCGGACGTGCTGCCGGAGGCCGACGAGAACGACGTCCCGCCGCCCGAGGTCATCGAGGCGATCACCTCCTGGAAGCGGCGGTTCCTCAAGGGCGCGGTGGCCGGCGTGCTGCTCACCCTCACCGGCACCGGCGGCGCGGCCGCCGCGATGGACAAGTCGGTGACCGTCGAGGTCGACGGCCACGAGCGCACCGTCAGCACCTACGAGGGGACCGTCGGCGAGGTGCTCGCCGACGAAGGCATCACCGTCGGCCCGCACGACGCGCTCAGCCCGACGCCGCAAGCCAAGGTCGGCCACGGCGACACAATCACCCTCGACCGCGGTCGACTGCTGAAGCTCAACGTCGACGGCGAACAGCGCGAGGAGTGGGTCCGCTCGGTCACCGTCGACCAGGCGCTGCGCCAGCTCGGCGTGCCGGCGGACGGGGCCTGGCTGTCCGCAGACCGCACCATGGCCGTGCCCGAGCAGGGCATGGAGCTGACCGTCAAGACGAGCAAGAACATCACCATCGTCGACGGGGTGAACGCGCCGCGGCAGCTGACGACCACCGCCGTGAACATCGACGAGCTGGTCAAGGAGCAGAACCTCCAGCTCGGCCCGGAGGACAAGGTCACCCCGGGCGGCGATGAGCGGCTGGTCAGCGGCGCCGAGGTGCGCATCGACCGCAACGGCACCACGGTGATCAACGTGACCATGCCGGTCGAGCCGCCGGTGCAGGAGATCGTCGACGACACGATGTTCAAGGGCGAGGAGCGGGTGGAGTTCCCCGGCGTGCCCGGCGAGAAGATCGTGGTCACCCGGGTCACCACTCGCAACGGCGAGGAGGCCGGTCGGGAGGCCATCGGCGAGAAGGTCACCAAGGAGCCGCAGGCCAAGATCGTGCGGGTCGGTGGCAAGGAGCCGCCGAACAGCGCGGTCTGGGACCGGCTCGCGAAGTGCGAGGCCGGCGGAAACTGGGCGATCAACACCGGCAACGGCTACTACGGCGGCCTCCAGTTCGACAAGTCGACCTGGAACGCCTACGGCGGCGACGAGTACGCGCCGTACCCGCACCAGGCCAGCCGCGAGCAGCAGATCTCGGTCGCCGAGAAGGTCCGCGCGGGACGCGGCGGCAGCTACGGCGCCTGGCCCGGCTGCTCCGCCAAACTCGGCCTCGACTGACCGTTTGGTTGGGTGAAGGGCACCTTTTGCCAAGTAAGTTGGTGGAAGGTGCCCTTCACGCTTCACCTGGTCGGGGTGTTGGGGCGGGGCGCGGGTAGGTTTTCGGTGTGGACGACCAGCAGGGGGCACTGCTCGGCCCGGCCGAGGTGCGTCGGCTGGCCGAGGAACTCGACATCCGGCCGACGAAGAAGCTCGGCCAGAACTTCGTGCACGATCCGAACACGGTGCGCCGCATCGTGGCGTCGGCCTCGGTCGGCTTGGACGACGTCGTCCTGGAGGTCGGCCCCGGGCTGGGCTCCCTGACGCTCGCCCTGCTGCCTGCCGCCGGAGCGGTGATCGCCGTCGAGATCGACCCGGTGCTCGCGGCGCGGCTGCCGCGCACCGCCGCCGAGTTCGCTCCGGCGCTGGCCGACCGGCTCACCGTGCTGGAAGCGGACGCCCTGCGGGTCCGCGCGGCGGAGTTCGCGAAGCCACCGACAGCGCTGGTCGCGAACCTGCCGTACAACGTGGCGGTGCCGGTCGTGCTGCACCTGCTGGCCGAGCTGCCGAGCCTGGTGCACGGCCTGGTCATGGTGCAGTCCGAGGTCGCCGATCGGATGGCCGCGAAGCCGGGCAGCCGGGTTTACGGCGTGCCGAGCGCCAAGGCGGCGTGGTTCGCCGATGTGCGGCGCGCCGGTCCGGTGCCGCGCAAGGTGTTCTGGCCAGTGCCCAATGTGGACTCCGGATTGGTTTCGTTCCGGCGCATCGCGCCGCCGTCGACGGTGTCGCGGCAGGAGGTCTTCCGGGTGGTGGATGCCGCGTTCGCCCAGCGGCGCAAGACGTTGCGCGCCGCGCTATCGGGCTGGGCCGGGTCCGCGAGCCGGGCGGAGGCCGTGCTACGTGCTGCGGGCGTCGATCCGGCGGCGCGCGGCGAGCAGTTGTCGATCGGCGATTTCGCGCGCATCGCCGAGGCCGCGGCTGCCGAGAGCGCTCGCTGAACCACCCATCCGGACGCTTGCCAACCGAAGCACTTCCATTACACGGAGTCACTGGTAACACCTGGTATGGCGGGAAAATTCCCGCTCGTCCAGGTGTGTGATTTGGCAAACGATTTCGGAAAGTGACGGCTATCAACTTGCGCTGGAATCCGCCAGTGGGTTCTACTATTCGGGAAATCCATCCCGAGCGGCCGAGAGACCTGGCTCAGCGAAGCCGCAGCAACCACCCGATCAGGGCAGGTGCTAACGCCAGGACCGATGGAGTTGTTGTGGAGTCCAACGCGCTGTTAGCCAGCCCGCCTGCCGGTCAAACCCGAGGTCAGCTGGCCCGATCGAGGCAAAGCCACATCCGGAGGCTGCTGACGCAGCGACGCGTCATCGACCACGGGCGTCGGACGACCACCGCCTGTCGTCGCGAGATGTGACCCAGCCCTTCCTCCCTGTCCGAAGTTCCTTGGCCTGTCGCCGCTTCCGCGTGCGCGGCCGTCGCGAGCTGATGTGGAGCCGATCGTGATCACAGTCGAGAACCTGACCAAGTCCTTCCAGCACAACAACGGAACCGTCCGCGCCCTCGACGGCGTGTCGATGGAGGTCGCGGCCGGTGCGGTGTGCGGTGTGGTCGGCCCGAGCGGCGCCGGCAAGTCCACCCTGGCGCGTTGCATCGCGCTGCTGGAGAAGCCGGACGCCGGAGCCATCCGCGTCGATGGCACCGACCTGGTTTCCCTTGATGGCAAGGCGCTTCGCGCCGCGCGCCGGCAGATCGGCGTGGTGCCGCAGGGTGATTCGCTGCTGCGGCAGCGCACCGCCGCAGGAAACATCGCGTTGCCGCTGGAAGCGGCCGGGTTGACCGGCCCGCAGCGGCGCAGCCGGGTGGGCGAGCTGCTGGACCTCGTGGGCCTGACCGACAAGGCCTCGGTCTACCCCGACCAGCTCTCCGGCGGGCAGCGCCAGCGGGTCGCGGTGGCCCGTGCGCTGGCCGCCAAGCCGTCGGTGCTGCTGGCCGACGAACCGACCTCGGCGCTCGACCCGGGCACCACCGACTCGGTGCTCACGGTGCTGGACCGCGCCCGCGCCGAACTGGGTGTCACCGTGCTGGTGGTCACTCACGACATGGCGGTGGTCCGCAGGATCGCCGACGACGTCGCGGTGCTGGAGGGCGGCCGGGTGGTGGAGCACGGCAAGGTCATCGACCTGGTGGCCGCGCCGGGCAGCCGAGTGGGTTCGGCGCTGCTGCCCGACACCGACCAGGCGGAGCCGCTCAAGCCGACCGGTGGTCGGCACGACGTCGTCGCCGAGGTCGTGCTCGTCGGGTTCGCCGCGGTTGGCGCGCTGCTGCCGGAAGCCGCCAGCCGCTTCGGTGTCGAGCTGGCGATCCTGGGTGGCGGGCTCACCCGCCTCGGGGACACGCCGGTGGCGAAGTTCAAGATCGGCCTGACCGGTGAGCGCGCCGAGGCGGCTCTGAAGTGGATGATCGAGCGGGATGCGCACGTGCGACGCGCTCCGGTGTGCGTTGACGGAGTTGCTGCGTGACCGATGTGACCCCCTGGTCGGAGGTCTTCGAACTACTCGCCGAAGCGACGGTCGAAACGCTCTACATGGTGCTGGTCTCCACCCTGCTGGCGGTGCTCGGGGGTTTGCCGCTCGGGGTGTTGCTGCACCTCGCCTCGCCGGTCGGCCTGAACCCGAGACCCGTGCTGTACCGGGTGCTCGGGGTCGTCGTCGACGTGGTGCGTTCGGTGCCGTTCGTGGTGCTGCTGGTGGTGCTGGCCTCGTTCACCCGGCTGTTGATCGGCACCTCGATCGGCAGCACCGCGGTGATCGTGCCGCTGACCATCGGCGCCATCCCGTTCTTCGCCCGGTTGACGCAGAACGCGTTGCGCGAGGTCGGCTTCACCGTTGTGGAGGCGGCGATCACCACCGGATCTTCTCGGCTGCGGATCGTGTGGACGGTGCTGCTCGGCGAGGCCCGAGCCGCGCTGGTCGGTGCGGTCGGCGTCACCGCGGTGGCGCTGATCGGTTACGCCGCGATGGCCGGTGCGATCGGCGGCGGGGGACTGGGCACCACCGCGATCCAGGACGGCTACCAGGGCTACGACGACCGGATCCTGTACGGATCGGTGGTCGTGCTCGGGGTGCTGGCCTTCGCCATGCAGCTGATCACCGATCGCACCGCGAAACTCGTCGACCGGCGCCGCACCACTGCTGCTTAGCCATTCGCCCCCCAACCATTCATGCGTGCGAAACCGCCGTAGCCCGCTTTCGCACGCACAACCCTCTCCTGCTCTGTCCAGAAAGGACACAACTGATGCGTTTGCGCTTCGCTGCCCTGGTGGCCGCCGCCGGACTGGTGTTGGCCGCGTGCGGAGGCGGCGGCTCGGCCGCCGAGGACCCGAATGCGCCGCTGCGGGTCGGGGTCAGCCCGACCCCGCACGGCGAGATCCTGCAGTACATCAAGGACAACCTGGCTCCGCAGGCCGGGATCGACATCGAGATCGAGAAGTTCGACGACTACAACCGGCCGAACGAAGCCCTCACGCACGGCGAGCTCGACGCGAACTACTTCCAGCACCAGCCCTACCTGGACGAGTACCGCAAGCAGCGCGGCGGTGACTTCGCCTGGGTCGAGGCCGTGCACCTGGAGCCGCTCGCGGCGTACTCCAAGCAGTACAAGTCGTTGCAGGAGATCCCGAGCGGCGCGACGGTCACGCTGTCCAACGACCCGGCGAACCAGTTCCGCGGTCTGAAGCTGTTGGAGACCGGCGGGCTGCTCAAGCTCAAGCCGGACGCCGCGGTGGGCACCAGGATGGCCGACGCGATCGCCGAGAACCCCAAGAACATCCAGCTCACGGACCTCTCGCCGGACCAGCTGCCGCGGTCGGTGGAGGACGCGGCGGCTGCGGTGGTCAACGGCAACTACGCGATCAAGGCCAACCTGCAGAACCCGATCGCCGTGGAGAGCCCGGAGAACAACCCGTACGCCAACGGCCTGGTTACCACCCCGGCGCTGGCCAAGGATCCGCGGATCCTCAAGCTCGCCGAGCTGCTGCGCTCCCCGCAGGTCAAGGACTTCATCAACCAGAAGTGGGGCGGCGTCGCCGTCATCCCAGCGTTCTGAGCGGTTCTGTGGGAGTGAAGGGCACCTTTGACCGGCATAGTCGGTTAAAGGTGCCCTTCACCTCGTTCTGGCGAGCGTGTGCCGCAGGGAAGTCGGCGGTGGGCTTTCCCGGGCACGTACGCTCTAAGAGTGCTCTCCGTGGTTCCTACCCCCATTACCGTCCGCGTCCCGGCCAAGGTGAACCTGCACCTCTCGGTCGGCGATCCCCGTCCGGACGGCTACCACGAGCTGGTCACCGTGTTCCAGGCGCTGTCGATGACCGATGAGGTCACCGTGCTGGTCGCCGAGGAACCTGGCATCGACGTGCACGGCGACGGCGCGGATTCGGTGCCCACCGGCCCCAGCAACCTGGCGTGGAAGGCCGTTCGGCTGCTCGCCGAGCACAGCGGGCGGGACCCGGAGGAACCGGGTGTGCGGCTGTCGATCAACAAGGGCATCCCGGTCGCCGGGGGGATGGCCGGTGGCAGCGCCGACGCCGCCGCGGCCCTGCTGGCGCTGAACCACCTGTGGCGGCTGGAGTTGGGTCGCGACGAGCTCAGCGAGATCGCCGCGCGGTTGGGCAGCGATGTCCCGTTCTCGTTGCAGGGCGGTACCGCGTTGGGCACCGGCCGCGGCGAGCGGCTCGTGCCGGTGCTGGCCCGGCACACCTTCCACTGGGTGATCGCGCTGGATCGCCGGGGCTTGGACACCCCCGGCGTCTACACCGAACTGGACCGGTTGCGGGCGGAGTCGCGACCGAACCGGGTCGGTGAGGTCGAACCGCTGCTGGAGGCGCTGGCCTCCGGCGACCCGCGGCAGCTCGCGCTGCTGCTGGGCAACGACCTGCAGGCGGCCGCGGTGTCGCTGCGGCCGGGACTGCGCCGCACGCTGCGCGCGGGCGTGCAGGCGGGGGCGCTCGCGGGCATCGTGTCCGGTTCGGGCCCCACCTGCGCCTTCCTCTGCACCGACGCGGACGCCGCGGTGCGCGTCGCGGCCGAGCTTTCCGGTGCGGGGGTCTGCCGCACGGTCCGGGTCGCGCACGGTCCGGTGCCCGGCGCCCGGATCGTCTCCGAAGACCGCGCCGACCGCCCCACCCCACCCCAGGTGCACGCCTAGGGGCGCGATTTCCCGAGAACTGCGCGTTCACCGGGGTGAACGTCGATTCCTCGCGAAATTGCCCCCACACGTGGTCACGCAACGAAGTTGATGGAGTAGACGAACCCCCGATGGTGAACCTGGTCAATCTGGAATCGGTCAGCAAGAGCTACGGAGTGCGCCCGCTTTTGGACGCTGTTTCGCTCGGTGTCTCGGCGGGCGAGCGCATCGGGGTCGTCGGGCTCAACGGCGGGGGCAAGACGACGCTGCTCGAAGTGCTCGCCGGTATCGCCGAACCCGACAGCGGTCGGGTGAGCCACGCCCGCGACGTGCGGATGGCGGTCGTCACGCAACGCACCGAACTGCCCGCCGACTCCACGGTGCGCAACGCGGTGCTCGATCCGCACGGCTTCACCGCCGAGCACGAGTGGGCCGCCGACGCCCACGTGCGGTCGGTGCTCACCGGTCTCGGCATGACCAGGCTCGGCCTCGACACCCCGGTCGCCGATTTCTCCGGCGGGGAACGCCGTCGGGTCGCGTTGGCCGCGGCGCTGGTCCGCGATCTCGACCTGCTGGTGCTCGACGAGCCGACCAACCACCTCGACGTCGAGGGTGTGCACTGGCTGGCCGATCACCTGCTGGAGCGCAAGTGCGCGCTGGTGATCGTCACCCACGACCGCTGGTTCCTGGACACCGTCTGCAACCGCACCTGGGAAATCGTGCAGGGCAACGTGGAGCAGTACGAAGGCGGCTACGCGGACTGGATCTTCGCGCGCGCCGAGCGCGCCCGCATCGCGCAGCAGGTCGAGGAGAAGCGGCAGAACCTGGCGCGCAAGGAACTCGCCTGGTTGCAGCGCGGTGCGAAGGCCCGGACCTCGAAGCCCCGGTACCGGATGGAAGCCGCGGAAGCGCTGATCGCCGACGTGCCGCCGCCGCGCGACACGGTGGAGCTGGTCGCGTTCGCCAAGCGGCGGCTCGGCAAGACGGTCCTGGAGCTGGAGGACGTCGACCTGCGGATCGCCGACCGGGCGCTGTTGGCGGACGTCACCTGGCGGATCGGCCCCGGAGACCGGATCGGCTTGGTGGGCGTCAACGGCTCCGGCAAGACGACGCTGCTGAAGCTGCTCGCCGGTGAGCGCGAACCCGATGCGGGCCGGCGCATCGCGGGCAAGACGGTGCGGTTGGCGCACCTGACCCAGGAGCTGCACGACCTGCCCGGTCACTGGCGGGTGCTGGAGGCGATCGAGGACGTCGCCGAGCGGGTCACCCTCGGCAAGTACGAGTTGTCCGCGTCGCAGCTCGGCGAGCGCTTCGGGTTCGGCAAGGGACGGCAGTGGACGCCCGTCGAGGACCTCTCCGGTGGCGAACGCCGCCGCCTGCAGCTGGCGCGACTGCTGATGGCCGAGCCGAACGTGCTGGTCCTCGACGAGCCCACCAACGACCTCGACATCGACACCCTGCAGCAGCTCGAAGACCTGCTCGACAGCTGGCCGGGCACCCTGGTGGTGGTCTCCCACGACCGCTACCTGGTGGAGCGGGTGTGCGACAGCGTGCACGCGCTGTTCGGCGACGGTCTGCTCACGCACCTGCCGGGCGGTATCGACGAGTACCTGCGGCGGCGGCATTCGCTGCTTTCCGCTGTCGAAGCCAGCGTCGGCAAGCAGGCGACCGATGCGTCGCAGCCGCGCGGGCTCTCCGGCGCGGAGGAGCATGCGGCGCGCAAGGAGCTGGCGCGTTGCGAGCGGCAGTTGGACAAGCTCGCGCAGCGGGAGAAGGTGCTGCACGAGAAGCTCGCGGAGGCCGCGACGGTTCCGCAGCGGTTGGCGGAGCTGAACGCCGAACTGCGCGCGCTGCAGCAGGAGAAGGACGAGGTCGAAACCCGTTGGATGGAGCTGGCTGACCAGCTCGACTGATCGCCACGTCTGGGTCCACATCGGTCCGGAAGGCAAACCGACCCGGTCCAGGGCTTGTGGTGCTGTGCGGGAGATCTTGGAGCTCGTAAGCTGCGTCACATGAGTCGGTTCGTGGAGACACTCGTGGCGTCCGCGCGGGACAACGTCGGGGAGCACGCGCGCGGGCTCACCACGGGCGAGCCGGAGCGTGCGTGGTTCCGGACGTGGGCCGAGGTGCACGCCGACGCGCTGCGGATGGCCGGTGCGCTTGGCGCGGATCTCGGGCCCGGTCGCGCCGTCGCGATCCTGGCCGCCGATCCCGGCCTGATCGCCCCGGCCGTGCAGGCCGTGTGGCTCGGCGGCGGCAGCGTGACCATGCTGCACCAGCCGACCCCGCGCACCGATCTCGCGCACTGGGCCGAAGACACCCTTCGGGTGCTCAAGATGATCGACGCGCGGTTGGTGCTCCTGGGGCCTCCGTTCGAGCAGCTGGCCGGAGTGCTGGCGGACAACTCGATCCCGTACCGCAACCTCGCGGGACTCGGCGGCGACGACGTCGAACCGCTCGCCGCGCCGGTCGAGGTCGCTGAGGACGCGACCGCGCTGCTCCAACTGACCAGTGGTTCCACCGCCGAACCCAAAGCCGTGCGGATCACGCACGGCAACCTCCACGCGAATCTGCGCGCGATGGTCACCGCTGCCGGGCTCGATCCGGAGCGCGATGTCGCGGTGTCCTGGCTGCCGCTGTTCCACGACATGGGGATGGTCGGTTGCCTGACGGTGCCGATGGCCATCGGGATGTCGACAGTGAAGGTCACCCCGGCGGATTTCCTGGCCCGGCCGCTGCTCTGGCCCGAGCTGATCAGTCGGCACCGGGCGACCGTGACCGCCGCGCCGAACTTCGCCTACGCCATCGTCGCCCGCCGGATGGCCCGCGCCGACGACGGCGACTTCGACCTGTCGAGCCTGCGATTCACGCTCAACGGCGCCGAACCGATCGATCCGGCGGCGGCGCAGGCGTTCATCGATGCCGGTGCCCGGTTCGGGCTCCGCTCGGACTGCATGGTCTGCGCCTTCGGGATGGCCGAGGCCACGCTCGCGGTGTCGTTCGCGCCGTTGGGCCGTGGCTTGGAGGTCGACGTCGTGGACGCGGACGCGTTGGAGCAGCGGCGGTGGGCCGAACCGGTGTCCCCGGATGCCGAGCGGGCGCGGCGGTTCGCGCTGCTGGGCGACCCGTTGCCGGGGTTGGAGGTCGATGTCGTCGACGACGCGGGCCGTCAGCTCGGTGAGCGGCAGGTCGGGCGGCTGCGGATCCGGGGCACGGCGGTGACCCCGGGTTACCTCACCGTGGACGGGCCGTTGGCCGCGCAGGACGACGCCGGGTGGCTGGACACCGGGGACGAGGGCTACCTGACCAACGGGCAGGTGGTGATCTGCGGCCGACGCAAGGACGTGATCATCATGGGTGGCCGCAACATCTACCCGGTGGACATCGAGCGGGCCGCCTGCCAGGTCGAGGGGGTGCGGGCGGGCAACGCGGCCGCGGTCCGGCAGGACGCCGGGAGCCGCCGCGAGCGGTTCGCCGTGGTGTTGGAGTCGCGCTTGGCGGGCGACGAGGCCGCGGAGAAGGTGCTGCGCAAGGAAGTCGCGGCGCGCATCGTCGACGCGGTGGGCGTCCGCCCGTCCGCGGTTGTCGTGCTGCGGCCCGGAAGCCTGCCCAAGACGCCGTCCGGAAAGCTCAAACGAGCCGCCACCGCGGCCTTCGTCCCCACCTCGAACTCATGAGTGGAAATTCCGGTTCGCACCGCGATGACCGCTCACGAGCGGTGGTCAGTGGAAGCGGTTCTGGGCGGCTTCGAGGCCGTCGGTCACCAGGGCTTCGGTGGCGTCCGCGCACACGTCGATGAAGTAGGCGAGCTCTTTGCGCTCGGTACCGGAGAAGTCCTTCAGCACGTAGTCGGCCGGGTCCATCCGGCCCGGCGGGCGACCGATGCCGAAGCGAACCCGCAGGTAGTCGCGGGTGCCGATGGACTTGCTGATCGACCGCAGCCCGTTGTGGCCGTTCTCGCCGCCACCGCGCTTGAGCCGGATGGTGCCGAACGGCAGATCCAGCTCGTCGTGGATCACGATCAGGGATTCCGGTGGCGTCTTGTAGAACTTCACCGCGCCGGCCACCGGACCACCGGAGAGGTTCATGAACGAACGCGGCTTCACCAGCACGGCGCGCGCCCCGGCCAGCCGTCCTTCGACGACCTCGGCGCCGGAGGAGTGCGCCTTGAACTTCCCACCGACCCGGTCGGCGAGCTCGTCGGCGACCAGGAAACCGATGTTGTGCCGATTTCCGACGTAACGCGGGCCGGGGTTGCCGAGTCCGACGATCAACGCGACCGCGTCCGATGTGCTCACGAGAAGAAGTCTCCGCTCTACGAGGCACGCAACGCGCTGCCCCGCTGAAGCGGACCAGCGGGACAGCGCGCGATGCGCCCGACGTCGAGGTCTCAGGCCTCCTCGGCGGCCCCACCCTCGGCTGCCTCGGCGGGGGCGGCCTCTTCGGCCATCGCGGCGGCGGCCTCGGTGATGTTGACGACCAGCGTCTCCGGGTCGGACTGCAGCGTCACGCCGGTGGGCAGCGGGATCTCGGAGGCGTGGATCTGGGTGCCGATCTCGGCGCCCGCGATGGACAGCTCCAGCTGCTCCGGGATGTGCAGCACGTCGGCCTCGACCTCGACCTCGGTGAGCGACTGGCTGACCAGGCCGCCGGGCCCGGCCTCACCGGCGAGCACCACCGGCACCGCGACGGTGACCTTCTCGCCGCGCTTGATCAGCAGCAGGTCGACGTGCTCGATGTAGTTCTTGATCGGGTGCGTGGTAATGGTCTTGGTCAGCGCGAGCTCGCTGTCCCCATCGGAGACGTCGAGCGTCAGCACCGCGTTGTGCCCGTTCTCGCGGATGGCGCGGGCGAATTCCACGGAGGGCAGGGACAGGTGCTTGGGGTCGGAGCCATGGCCGTAGAGCACCGCGGGGATCTTGCCTGCGCGGCGGGTGCGGCGAGCCGCGCCTTTGCCGAACTCGGTGCGCGGTTCGACGGCGATACGTACCTCGGACACGGTGGTGCACTCCTCATGACGTCGGGCGAAACGTGGCTGGTCGCTGGCCTGCGGCAGTGGGGCGCGCAACTGGCGTGAATTCGACGCGGTGCCGAACGGGCACCCGGGGCGTGAGCGACATCAGTGCGCCGACCAACTGGTCGGCGGCCACCGTGCCACCGCGCCGATCACGCCGGGCGAACGTCCCGACCTCGCCGAGGCAACCCGAATAGTCTAAACGGTGCTTGCATAGTCGTTTTCGCACGGGTGACCCGAGCGCCGCGCCGACCTCGTCGCAGTCGCGCCCCCAGGGCGCTGCGGGCACCATTTCGATGCCGTGAGCGTCGGCGCAGGTCGATGGTTGCTCGAAGGCAGCACAGCGAGCTTTGAAGTCACTGGTAGCTGAGGATTATCGTCGGTTGGCAGTTCGTCAGGAGGATGCGATGCGACTTGTTCTGTTCGGCGCGACCGGCTTCGCGGGCGGCAAGATCATGCGCGAGGCGCAGCAGCGCGGCCACGAGGTGGTCGGCGTGGCTCGCAACGTCGAGTCGTTGCCCGAGCCCAAGGCGGCGGGCTCGCTGCACGACGAGTCGTTCGTGCTCGACGTGACCGAGGGGGCCGACGCGCTGATCGTCTCGGTGCCGGGGCGCCCGATGGAGGACGGCCGGAAGTTGCTCGACGCGTTGCCCACGCTGTTCGCCGCGGCGCGGCGGCACGGCCTGCGGATCGGTGTCGTGGGCGGCGCGGCCAGCCTGCGGGTCGCCGAGGACGGTCCGCGGCTGCTCGACACCCCGGAGTTCCCGGCGGCGTTCAAGACCGAAGCCAGCTCGCACGCCGAGGTGCTGGGCGCGTTCCGGGCGGCGCCGCCCGAGGTGGACTGGTTCTACGTCAGCCCCTCGGCGAACTTCGGCGCCTACGCGCCGGGTGAGCGGACCGGCTCGTTCCGCCTCGGTGACGAGGTGCTGCTCACCGATGCCGACGGCAACTCGGCGATCAGCGGCGACGACTACGCGATCGCGTTCGTCGACGAACTCGAAAAGCCCGCGCACCGCCGCAAGCGCTTCACCGTCGGCTACTGAACAGGTCTCCTGGCGACGAACCTTCGAGTGATGCCGGTTACAGGCGATCCGCGTCGGAATGCTTGAAGGATCAAAGATGTTGGCATTGGCGAGGCCGCCCCGCCCCGCGTGGCGCGGGGGCAACCTCCGGCTTGCGCCCCGAACCCGACCACTTCAGGAGTGAATTCATGACCGCGATCGACCAGACCGAGCAGCTGGTGCTCGGCGCGGACGCCCAGAACCTGCTGTTCCGCGAGGCCCGCACCGCCAACACCTTCAGCGACGAGCCGGTCACAGACGAGCAGGTCGAAGCCATCTACAACCTGGTCAAGTGGGGCCCGACCTCGATGAACCAGCAGCCGCTGCGGATCGTGCTGGTGCGTTCCGAACAGGGGCGGCAGCGCCTGCTGCCGCACCTGGTGGAGGGCAACCGGGCCAAGACCGAGAAGGCACCGCTGGTGGCGATCCTGGCCACCGACACCGACTTCCACGAGAACCTCCCGAGGCTCTTCCCGCACGCGCCGAACGCCAAGGACATCTTCGCCGACGACGACTTCCGCGAGCAGAACGCGAACCTCAACGGGAGCCTGCAGGTCGCGTACTTCATCCTCGGCATTCGCGCCGCCGGTCTGGCTGCGGGCCCGATGGCGGGCCTCGACCCGGCGGGGATCAACAAGGAGTTCTTCCCCGACGGCAAGCAGCAGGTGCTGGTGGTCGTCAACATCGGCAAGCCGGGCGAGAACCCCTGGTTCGACCGCCTGCCCCGCCTCGACTACGACGAGGTCGTCACCACCGTGTGATCGTCAACGAGTGAAGGGCACCTTTGACCGCCTTACCCGGTAAAGGGGCCCCTTCACTCTTGCTGCTATCGGGTTAGGCGCGGCCGTCGAAGAGGCTGGTGACCGAGCCGTCCTCGAAGACCTGGTGGATGGCCTCCGCGACCAGCGGGGCGATCGAGAGCACCGTGAGGTTCGGGAAGCGCCGCTCGTCGGCGATCGGCAGCGTGTTGGTCAGCACGACCTCCTTGGCACCGCACGACGACAGCCGCTCCACCGCCGGGCCGGACAGCACGGCGTGGGTGGCGGCGATGATGACGTCCTTCGCCCCGGCCGCCAACAGCTGCTCGGTGGCCTTGGTGATGGTTCCACCGGTGTCGATCATGTCGTCGACCAGCACGCACAGCCGACCTTCGACGTCACCGACGACCCGGTTGGCCACCACCTGGTTGGGCTTGCTGGGGTCGCGGGTCTTGTGGATGAACGCCAGCGGGGTGCCGCCGAGTTCGTCGGCCCACTTCTCCGCCACCCGCACCCGGCCGGAGTCGGGGGAGACCACGGTGATCTGCTCACCGGTGTAGGTGTCGCGGATGTAGCTGGCCAGCAGCTTCTGGGCCATCAGGTGGTCCACCGGGCCGTCGAAGAAGCCCTGGATCTGGTCGGTGTGCAAGTCCACCGCCATGATCCGGTCCGCCCCGGCGGTCTTGAACAGGTCGGCCATCAGCCGCGCCGAGATCGGCTCCCGACCCTTGTGCTTCTTGTCCTGGCGGGCGTAGCCGTAGAACGGCATGACCACGGTGATGCGCTTCGCGCTGGCGCGCTTGAGCGCGTCCACCATGATCAGCTGCTCCATGATGGCGTCGTTGAGCGGGGTGCAGTGCGACTGGATGACGAAGGCGTCGCAACCGCGCACCGACTCGTCGTAGCGCACGAAGATCTCGCCGTTGGCGAACTTGTAGGCAGCCTGGGGCGTGACCGTTACGTCGAGCTGCTTGGCCACCTCCTCGGCAAGTTCCGGGTGGCTGCTACCGGAGAAGAGCTTCAGGCTCTTCTTCGGGGTCGCAGACATGGCACTCACGGTCATCGTCCCTCCCCGTCGACGTCCGTCACTGGGCGTCCTTCGTCGGATTGGTGGTTTGTTCATTCGCCAAAGCCTGTTGTGCGGCCTGGTCTGCGGCGGTGCCGGGACGGCGCCTGGCCACCCAGCCCTCGATGTTGCGCTGCCTGCCGCGGGCGACCGCCATCGCCCCCGGCGGGACATCCTGGGTGATCACCGAGCCGGCGGCGGTGTAGGCCCCGTCGCCGACCTCGACCGGGGCGACGAACATGTTGTCCGCACCGGTTCGGGTGTGTGATCCGATCACGGTGTGGTGCTTGGCCACCCCGTCGTAGTTGACGAAGATCGTGGCGGCGCCGATGTTGCTCTGCGCGCCGATCGTCGCGTCGCCCACGTAGGTCAGGTGCGGCACCTTGGTGCCCTCGCCGATCGAGGCGTTCTTGGTCTCGACGAAGGTGCCGATCTTGCCGCTGGCGGCCAGCCGGGTGCCGGGGCGCAGGAAGGCGAACGGCCCGACCTTGGCGTTCGGGCCCACTTCGGCGCCCTCGGCGTGGGTGCGCACCACCGAAGCACCGGCCTCGATCGCGCAACCGGTGAGCGTGGTGTCCGGACCGACCGTCGCGCCCTCGCCGACGGTGGTGCCGCCGCGCAGCTGCACGCCCGGCTCCAGCAGGACGTCGCGGTCCAGCACCACGTCGCAGTCCAGCCACACCGAGTTCGGGTCGGTGATCGTGACCCCGGCCCGCATCCAGTGCAGCAGCAGTCGGCGGTTGAGCTCGGCGCCCAGGCGTGCCAGCTGCACCCGGTCGTTGACGCCTTCGACCAGCCACGGATCGGCGCAGACCAGCGCGCCGACCGCGCGGCCGTCGGCGCGCGCGATGGACAGCACATCGGTCAGGTAAAGCTCGCCCTGGGAGTTGTTGGTGGACAGCTGCTTGAGCGCGTCGGCGAGGACTTCCGCGTCGAAGGCGTAGACCCCGGAGTTGATCTCGGTGATCTCGGCCTGCTCGGCGGTGGCGTCCTTCTGCTCGACGATGCCGAGCACCTGCCCGTCGGCGTCGCGCAGCATCCGGCCGTACCCGGTCGGGTCGTCGACCACCGCGGTCAGCACCGTGACGGCGTTGCCGCTACCGCGGTGCTCGTCGAGCAGGCCGCGCAGCGTGGCACTGTCCAGCAGCGGCACGTCGCCGTAGCTGACGAGCACGGTGCCGGTGAGATCGGCGGGCAGCTCGGAGAGCCCGCAGGCGACCGCGTGCCCGGTGCCGAGCTGTTCCTCCTGCACCGCAGCGCTGATCGGGCGGTCGACAGCGGTGGCCAGGGCGGTCAGGTGCTCGGCGACGGCGTCCCGGCCGTGGCCCAGCACGACCACCAGCGCATCCGGGTCGATCCCGGCCGCGGCGCGCACGGCGTGCTCGACCAGCGGGCGGCCCGCGAGGCGGTGCAGCACCTTCGGTGTGGCCGATCGCATCCTGGTGCCCTCACCCGCGGCGAGCACGATCGTGCTGACGGTTTCCGAAGGCGCATCGCTGCGGGAGGAGGGCTGGGCGGTGTCGCCCTGGAGCATCAGCGCTCTCCCTTGATCTCTAGAAGTGGCGCGGCGTCGTCGGTCCGGCTGGACCGTAACCGGAGGCCATCGGTGCCCGTTGCGTCCAAGCGGGTGAAGGGTAACCGGCCCGGTGCCCCCGCGGATCCGGCGCCCCTGCCCGCCTGTCCGGCGGGTGTGATGGTACCGCTGATTGGCCCTGTTCCGGGGCTGGCCGCCCGTGGGTGCGCGAACCGGGTGGGCAC